>JALYVT010000122.1 GCA_030853105.1 Vulcanimicrobiota bacterium | reverse complement strand
CGCGACCTCAAAGGTGCAGTCGAAGTCGAATACGCCTTCCTCGATCAGCGTCATCGCCGCGAGCGCGAGCGGAGTCTTCAGCATACTGGCCGGATAGAGGTAGCGATCCGGCTCGATCGCGATCTGTGGATCAGTGCTTTCGTCGAAGCGACGAATCACGATCGAACTGGGGACCAGCCCGACCTTCGTCGCGGCCTCCGTGACGGTCTGCGTACTCAGCATATCCCGCTGGTTCGCTCGCAGTACGTCGGGTCATGCCTGAGGGATTCACTGGGGGGACGCCCCCCCCCCCTCTGAGCTCAACCCTTGCACCCTGAGCGAACCTCCTTGTCACCCTGAGCAGAGTTCGCGATGCGAACTCGCAGTCGAAGGGCGAACGGCGAACGGCAAAAAGCCGTGCGTGTAAGTGCTTGCATTCAGCAAATTAGCGTGATACACTGCGTGCAAGTACCCACTTGCCGTGCAAATATGCACTCGCACAACCGAAAGAAGCCGTGACAACGCTCGTTTTTACCTTCCCCGCCTCGTCCTCAGACCAGGGCTACGATCAACTCCAAGCAAGCTTGCTCGATCACCTGGGCAACGAGGGCAATCGGGCCATCCTCGATCTGCATGGCCTCGAGGCGCTGGATTCGAGTCGAATCCGACGGCTGATCACGCTCTTGCGCAGAACCCGCGAGACCGGCGGTAAGATCGCGCTTCACGTGACTCGGCCTGAACTGCTGCGGACTCTTTCGGTCACCGCACTCGATAAGCTCTTCGAGCTCGTCAGCCGGCTGCCGGAGGCAGCCTAACGATCATGAAAACGCTTATCGCCATCGTGGCGAGTCTCGCGATCCTTGCACCGTACGGAACCGCCTCGGCCGCGACCGCAACGGCCTCAGATCCGCATGCGATTCTGTTGAAAATCCAGGAGCGCAATCCATCGCTGCGCAGCTTTACCTCGCGAGTTCACGTCGATATCCGAATGTTGAACTTTCCGTTTTTCTCGCCAAAACTCGACGGCACGTCGTACTTCAAGCGCCCAAACAATTATGAAGTTGTATTCGATAAAGTTCCGAGTTACGCCAAGGGCCTCAACCGGTTCTTCGCCGATGTCGGCGACCCGCTCGAGTGGGAGCGCGACTGGAATATCAGCGTCGAAGGGCGGGAAAACCTGAACGGCCGCCCGATGCTGGTTTTGCGAATGACGAAGAAAATCCACAGCACCATTACCGATCACGCGCTGGCGTACATCGATCCTGAAAATTACCAAGTGGCGCGGATGGATTGGGTTTATACCAATGGTGGTCATATTACGATGGCGCAAACCTATCGTACCGACGGCCCGTACACGGTGATCTCTTCGCAGCACGCAACCATTCAGATTCCGCACATTCGAGCTGTGGCCGACGCGACGTATGGCCTCTATCAAGCCAATGTCGCCGTCAACGATTCCGTCTTCACGGGGAAGCGATGATCGAGGAACGCGAAAACGTTCGGTCGGCATCCCCTGAGGAGACGCGCCTGCGTATTCTTACAGCCGCGCGTCAGGTTATGGGGCAGCGCGGCAAGCGTGGTGCGACGACGCGCGAGATCGCCGATCGAGCCGGGGTCAACGAGGCCACATTGTTTCGGCACTTTGGACATAAAGATGCTCTGATCATGGCGGCCGCCCAGCATTTCTGCGGCCTCGTTGAGCTGAAGAAGATGACCGATCTGCTCTCGGGTGATCTGCAGGACGATCTGTGTGCGGTTGCAACCGCACTCACAAATCGCATGGAGACCGTCCGCGATTTGATTATCATGTCGCTCGCCGAAGAAAACGACGACTCGCCCGAAGTTGGGATGGAAGCCTGGCGGGTGCCTGCAGCGATCCACCTGATTATCGTCGATTACATGACGCGGCGCGTCGAGAGCGGCGAGCTAAGCGGCGATCCGCGAAGCCTCGCTCGCTTCTTCATGGGAATGATATTCTCTCACGTCGTCGGCCGAAAGAAGTTTCCATCCGATGCAATTCTCACGCCCGAGCAGATCGTCAACTTTCAAGTCGGCATGTTTTTAAACGGAGCAAAAAACACGTAATGGATACTCGCGAGAGTCAAACGACAGCAAAAAACGGCAACGGTGCCGGCCACGGGACCCAAGCCGGTCCGCCGACAGAAGAGGCACCGGCGAAAACCGGGCGCAAGCGCCGGATCGGCATTATCGTCGGTGCGATCGTTCTTATTGCGGCCCTAATCTTTGGAGTCAAGTATTTCCTCTATGCGCGAGTTCACCAAACGACCGATGATGCTCGGATCGATGCGAACACCGTCCAGGTGACGAGCAAAATATCCGAGCGAGTCGAGCAGATCATGGTCGATACCGGACAGCAAGTGCATAAGGGTCAACTCCTCATGCAACTCAACGACGCCGACGAACGCTCCAAATACGTTCAAGCCCTGGCGGATCTCAATGTTACTCGCGATCAGATGCGCGCGCAAACCCAAGAAGGTCTGGGCGGTGTCGCGCAAGCGCAAGCCGGCATCTCGAGCGCACAAGAGCAAGCTCAAGCCGCGCAAGCGCAGATTCCGGTTGCACAAGCCGGTGTGAGCGCTGCGCAGGCACAAGTAAGTGCCGCTCGCGCAGCATTGCCCGGCGCTCAGCAAAACCTTACGAAGGCCCAAGCCGATCTGCACCGTACGCAGTCGCTTGTCAGCACCGGCGACGTCCCGCGACAGCAGTTGGATGCCATGCGCGCGCAAGACGCGTCGGCGCAATCACAGTACAACGCGGCCCAAGATAATGTATCGGTCGCGCAGGCGAACTTAGATTCGGCGGTGCAAAAAGTCGGCGCACAAGCCGCGACCGCCGGTAGTGTTGCCTCGCAGATCGGGGTCGCGCAGGGAAGCCTGCAGACCGCTCAAGGCAAATACGATGAAGCGGTTTCGCCGGCCCGAATTACCGCCCAGAAAGCCTTGCTGAGCCTAGCTCAACAACAACTTGCATATACGCGCATCACCGCTCCGGTCGACGGCTACATCGGCGAGAAGAGCGTGCAGCTCGGCCAAACGGTCGGTGCCGGCATGACCCTGATCACCCTTATTCCGTCCTCGAACATCTTTATTACCGCAGAGTATAAAGAGACGCAAGTCGGCGATATGCACATCGGGCAGCCGGTCGATATTACTGTGGATGCCTACAAAGGCATAACATTCCACGGCAAGGTGCAGGCGATCAATCCGGCATCGCAAGGTACCTACGCCCTGGTCCCGGCCCAGAACTCTACCGGAAACTTCGTAAAAGTTACGCAGCGCATTCCGGTTAAAATCTCGATCGACGATGCTGATCCCAACAAGTATCCGATGCGCCCCGGTATGTCGGTCGAGACGTCAGTCAAAGTTAAGTAGCCTTGCAGTCTCGCGAATCAACGGTTATCGAATACGGCTGGCGCCGGACTGCGGTAACCACGGCGGTGATCATTGCCACAATGCTGGAGATCGTCGATACCACGATCGTCAATGTGGCGCTGCCGAACATTCAAGGCAACTTCGGCGTACCGGTCGATCAGGGCGCGTGGATCGTAACCGGTTACATCATCGCGAACGTGATCGTGATTCCGATCACGCCGTGGCTCCAGCTGCGTTTCGGCAGGCGCGCATATTACTTCGCGTCGATCGCCGGGTTCACGATCGCCTCGGCAATGTGCGGCTTCTCTGGAAGCTTCAG
Source organism: Vulcanimicrobiota bacterium (assembly GCA_030853105.1). Taxonomy (GTDB): domain Bacteria; phylum Vulcanimicrobiota; class Vulcanimicrobiia; order Vulcanimicrobiales; family Vulcanimicrobiaceae; genus JALYVT01. The sequence continues at coordinate 3,253 of JALYVT010000122.1, read as the reverse complement.
TGCGCTGGTCTTTTGGCGGATCATCCAGGGCCTCGCCGGCGGCGGACTGATCTCAACATCGCAAGCAATCCTGCGCGAAACCTACCCGCTCTCCGAGCAAGGAAAAGCGCAAGGGATATTCTCGATGGGCGTCATCGTCGGTCCAACCCTTGGGCCGCTGCTCGGCGGCATCTTAACCGATCAACTTTCATGGCGCTGGGCATTTTTCGTAAACATCCCGATCGGCATACTCTCGGCGGCCCTGGTGTGGAACTACCTACGTAATCCGGCTGCCGCGCAGCGAAAGCAACTCGATTGGATCGGCTTGGGGCTATTAGCAGTTGGGCTCGGGTCGATGCAGTTTGTGCTCGATCAGGGACAGCAGTACGACTGGTTTAGCGATCCAACGATTCGGATCTTTTCAATCCTCGCACTCGGCGGACTTGCGAGCTTCGTTATCTGGACACTTCGTTCGAAGATTCCGGTAGTCGATCTGCACATTCTGCGCTATCGCGCCGTCGCCGCCGGTTGCGGTCTCGCGATGGTCCTTGGCGTAAGCCTCTACGGGTCGGTTATTATTCTTCCGCAATACGTTCAAAACGCGCTCGGCTTTACCGCGACGATGGCCGGCGAACTCATATTGGTGCGCGCGCTTGCAATCGGCGCGCTAACACCGCTTACGGCGATTCTCGCAAGCCGCGGCAAAGTTGATACCCGATACATGATTGGAGCCGGGTTCGTTGTCTTAGGCATCTCCAATTGGCTGCTGGCCGGCGTCACCACCTCGCTATCCGGTTTTTGGAGCTTCGGCGCGGCGCTGGCGTTAAGCGGTGTTGCACTCTCGCAGATATTTGTTCCGCTCTCAATTACGGTTCTTGGAAGTGTGCCGCCGAAAGAAGTGCCGGCCGCATCGGCATTCTTCAACCTCTCCCGTCAGATCGGGGGAAGCATCGCAACCGCAGCGCTAGTAACGATCTTGGTTCGCGGGTTTGCGATCCACCAGGACGCGCTCGCCGGTGAAATCACCCTGCATGCCTCAGCAATTACCGCATATCTGCAAAGCCACGGCGGTCAATATTCCACCGGCGCCCTGCAGTCGCTCGGTGCGATGGTTGCCGCGCAAGCGCAGGTGCTCTCGTTCGCCGATACTTCGCGCTGGGTCGCGATCGTCTCAATACTGTTATCACCGCTGGTGTTCTTGCTGCGCCGCGCGCGCCCGCATGCCGCTGCGGTTGTCGAATAGGAGTTCATGTGTTTCGCTCAGTCCTTATAACCTTCGTTATAGCCGCATTACTCAGCGCTTCCGCAAGCGCGCAGCCGACCGCCGTGCTGCCGAAGGTTCCCACCATTGCACCGGGGTACGGTGCGCCCCTGATTACCGCGCCAACCGCGGATATCGTCGGCGACACCCAGCAGCCGTTCGTGGGACTAACCTTAAGCGACGCAATTGCTATGGCGCTGGCACGCAATCCGGATTTGGCGATCGCACAAGCGAATCGACAGATCTCGGGCTTTCAGGTTGTCGCGGCTAAAGGCGCGTACGATCTGCGGTTCATGGTTTCGCCGAGCTTCCAACATAGCGTACAAGCGCCGACCAATGCGTTTTTCGCCGGCCCGAACTTCGGCCCGCTCGTGCAGAATACCGCTGGGATAAACGCCGGAGCGCAAGGCATTCTCCCGGGCGGCGCGCAGTACAACATCAGCGCGAACGCGCAGCGGATCGACAACAACAGCACTATCAATGCATTCGATCCCTACTATCCCTCCGCGATCTCGGTCAGCCTAACCCAGCCGCTTCTCAAGAACGGCGCAATCGATGCCCCACGCCGCGAGCTTCAACTCGCCAAACTTAACGCCGACAGCACCGACGCGCAAACACTGGTCAGCGCATCCGGAACGATCGCAAACGTCGAAAATGCCTACTGGGATTTGGTTGCCGCCTGGCGCAACGTTGCGATTCAAGAAGATGCGCTTCGGCAAGCGATCGCGCAGCAGCAGAGTAACGAGCGGCTCGCCAAGGCCGGCACAAACGCGCCGATCGAAGCGGTTCAATCGAGCACCCAGGTCAATATCTTTCAAGACGACGTGTATTCCGCGCTTCAGAACGTCGCGCGATTGCAAAATCAGCTCAAGGGCTTGATGCTCGCCAATCAAGCCGATCCGATCTGGATGGCGAATCTGGTTCCGACTTCGCCGGTTTTGAAACTCCCGCCCGAACCTGCGCTCGCAGATTTGGTGACGCAGGCGCTGCGTACCCGACCTGAGATTCAGCAGATTCACGACGCTGCTGCAAGTGCCGCCGTCAACGTGAAGTATGCGAAGAACCAGACGCTTCCGCAGGTGGATGTGCAGGCCGGCTACACGACCAACGGCTTTGCGGGGCAGCCGACCGATCCTGCCAACAGCCCGTTCAATCAAAGTTCGGCGGCGCAGCTCATGGCGATCGACCAATTGATTACCGTTGTAAATCGCGGACTGCCGCCGTCTCAGCAAATTCCAATCCTCGCCCCGCCCGGCGGCCAAACACCACCCGGCTATCTGGTCGGAAACCTAAACCAATCGCTCAAGAATCTGTTTGCCGAGAAGTTCCCGGCGTACCAAGTCGGTCTCACGATCTCGTTTCCGTTTGGTAATCGAACCGCCAAAGCCAACTATGCAATCGCGCAGGTTCAGGCGCGCTCGGCCGCCGTTCAAGAGATTGGTCTGCTACAGCGAGTAACCATCGAGGCGCGCAATGCACTGCAGACCTTTCGTACCGCCGAGTATCGACTCATCTCCGCGCGCGCCGGACGCGAGGCCTCGGAGCGCGTCCTCGCGAGCGAACAGCGCCGCTTCCGCAATGGTGCATCGACGACATTTCTCGTGTTGCAGCGGCAGGTGCAGCTTCAGGAAAATCGCGGCCGCGAACTGCAAGCGCAGACCGACTTAAACAAGGCCGTGGTTGAACTGCAGCGCGTAAGCGGAACGATTTTACACGACAATAACGTTAATCTAACAAGCGTCGGAAAGGAGACGCTAGCACCATGAAACGCATCACGCAGGTTCGCATCCCCAAGGTCTCACAGCGCAAGCTCCAGGAACGCTCAGCAATCTTGTTCAGCCGCGCCCTCGAACGCTGGAATGTCCGAAATCCCATTATAAGGTAAACGCCACGATTTCGTGTTTGTCGCGGTGATTGGTCCAGAAGCGCTCGCCGTCATAGGCGAGTGACCGTGCGGCGAAGCCGACGCGCGCGAGGTCTTCGGATTTGGGATTGTCTGAATGCACGTCTATC
>JALYVT010000121.1 GCA_030853105.1 Vulcanimicrobiota bacterium | reverse complement strand
GACCGTTGCAATAACTTTGAGTTCTTTGGTGAGCGCGACATTAAGAGAGACCGCTTGGTCTTGGGTCACGGTCACGCCAGGTTGGGAGACTGGGCTGTAGCCCTCAAGTTGGAACGAAATGGTGTAGGTGTCGGGCGTAAGACCATTGAGAACGTAAAATCCTCGAGCGTCCGAGGTGGTCTTTGCAGTTTGAGTCGCTGCGCTGACCGTCACAACGACCCCCGCGATCGGAGCTCCCGATGTCGAAGCGGTGACGGTGCCTTGGATCGTGCCGGTCGTTCCGGCTAAGGCAGCTTGGGGCAAGGTCAGGAGCGCGGCAAAGAACGCAATCGCTAAGACTGCGCCAAAACCACGCCACCGATAGAGGACATGTTGCATGAGAGTGTGTTCCTCCAAAGTTCCGGGTGCCGCTGCGGTGCTCGTCTGCATCCCGTTTCGGTTGCCCCGGGGCAAAAGAAAAGCGACCGGCGTGATCCCACGCGCGTTCGCTGTCCCTTAAATTACGATTAAGGTCGCAGACTTCCTTTGAGCTAGGTCATGGTTTTTTCCAGCCCCCGCGGAGCGTCGCTTTCGATGAACCGGGCCCGCCCGCAGAACAAGGCGAGCGTTTGCGCTGCCACCAGCCACGCCAGGGTGTTGAATGCCACCCCGACCACCGGCCCCAACAGCGGAATATCGCCGAGCCGAGCTCCGATCACGTAGCGCAGCGATTCGGCCTGGGCAGCCTCGGCCAACGGACGGTTCACAATCTCGCGCGCGGCTTCGTCCACAACGCCGATAATCGCGCACGAAGCATCCAACATCGCGGCGCTTCCATGCCGGAACTCGCCCGCCGAGAAGCCCTCGGCGTGGATGTAGCTGGCCTCTTTCAGTTTTAATGCGAACTCGTTGGCGATCGGCACACCGTAACCGGCGGCCACCATCACAACGCTGCGCCGCCGTGCAATGCGTTGCGCTGCCTCGCGAACATCCTCTACGCCGGGGCCGTCTAACCAACTGCGAACGTCTTCGGCGGTCTCGATCAGCGTGTCGGCGCTGCGCGAATGTTTATCAGCGATTAAACCGGCCGCCCACAAGAGAATTGCAGCAGTCGCCGAGACACTTTTGCTGGCCGGAACGGCAATCTCGGGGCCGCTTCCGACATCGATTCGAATCGACGCGCGCTTGCCGAGTGGTGAATCGACCGTATTGGTGAGCGCGATCAGGCGCTCGGGTTGCAACAGATCGAGAGCATGCAAGAGATCGGCCGACGCTCCGCTCTGCGAGATGGCGATAACGACCGCATTGCGATAGGCGGCGTTGTCAAGCACCGCTTCGGTGGCCGCTAAAGCATGGGCCCGCATTCCGCGGCGGCGCAAGGCAAGCGCCCCGAGTTGCGCCATGAAGAGCGAACTGCCGCTGCCGAGAAGGACCACGTCCTTGCCGCGAATCGCGTTCGCAAGCTGTTCAGCCTTGTCTGAATCGGCGATCGCACGCCAAACATCGGGCTGCGCCCGAATCTCGTTCTCGAAGTGCGCTCCAAGCATCAATCGTTCACGATTCTCGAAAACATCGCTTCGCGCACCTTTGCAAGGCGTTGCCCGCCATGCGGAGCATCTTCGTCCATCCAGTCGTTCAGCATGAACGAGAACGTCACCGCGCCATGATGAAGCGTACGCAGATACCCCGAAATCGTGCGAACGTGGCTGATGCTGCCGGTCTTCGCGAAAATTCGCTTTGTGAGGAGGCTGCCCGTGTACGAATGGGCAAGCGTGCCGCGAACGCCTGAAACCGGCAGCGCGTTCAACACGACGTCGCGATTTGGGCTCCTCCAATCGGCCTGCAAGATCGTCAGTAAATCACGTGGTGTGATGCGGTCGTACTGCGAGAGACCCGATCCGTCGGCGACGGTAACGGTGCCCGGATCGACCCCGATTGACTTCAGAAAAGCCTGCTCGATCGGGATGCCGTTGGTGTCGGTTCCCGGGGCACCCGAATGCAAGACGCCGAGCTGCTTGAGCATGACCTCGCCCATTAAGTTGTCGCTCGGGTACCAAAACTGCGCCAGCAGCTGCGGGAACCTCTGCGAGTCATGTGACCACAACAATTTCGCGACGGCCGGAGTAACGCCGGAATGCGTTGCTCCTGCGACGGTTATGCCGTTCGCCTGCAGCGCCTGCAAGAATACATCGCCGGCTAAACTTTCAGGATCGGGAACCGCCGGATCGACGTCGCCCGACTCTTTGGAACCGAGCGGGTAATTCCCAGTTATCTCGATCGTGCGTGGTTTATCCCAGGGGCGTACAATATCGGTGGTATCTTTTGAGCTAGCAGTGCCGGTGGTCGCGGCGTTTTCAATTGTGTACGCGCTGCTAACCGGCGAGATGTGCAACTGCATCGGTGCGCCAAGCGTCGTACCGGGGCTAAAACGGATATGAACGACGTTGTCGTCCAGGTTGAGCGCTGTGACGACCGGCGCGTAGTAGTACGGCAGATCGTCCCAGGACCAGCCGTATCCGTAACGCTGCGAATCGTAGTAGCTCGCGTCGGTAATCACCGCGCCGGATACGGTCTTGATTCCCTGCGCTGCGAGCGCAGCGGCGGCATCATCGAGGTCTTTCGGCAGAAGCTGAACGTCGCCGCCGCCATGCAGATACAGGTTGCTGCCGTCGCTGAAGACTTGCGTTTTATAAACGAAATCGGTTCCGAGCCGCGCGAGCGCGGTTGAGCCAACGAGCAGTTTAAAGTTTGAGGCCGGCATTAAATCGTCATCCGCATTGCGCGAGTACAGAAGCTTGCCGGTTTTCGTATCGACCGCAATGAAGCCGAGGTGAGCGCCGCGCAACGTGGGTGCCTTCAGCATCTGCTCGATGTCGGTATGTAAGCGCGTAATTTGAGCGGCAGTCCAGGGTGCGCCGCCGGTACCGGGTTTTACGAGCGTTTGTACCGATGACATATCGACCGCCTGCGCGGGGGCCATAGCGAAGAGCCCCAGTACCAGAACCATCGCTGGTTTTATGAAATTAAACATCCAGGTCGCTCCGCAGAACGTCGTCCAAAGTTTCGCGTCGCGCCGCCGGGCGGTGTTCACCGCCGCTTACGAAAACAACGGGCGGGCGAGGAAAACGGTTGTAGTTACTGGCCATGCTGTAGGTGTAGGCTCCTGTCGTGCAGACAGCCAGCAGATCGCCGGCCGAGAGAGTATCGGGTAAGGTTGCGTCGGTATAGTGGTCGTTTTCACACGAACGTCCGCAGACGGTCATTGGCGTGGTTCGCCCGTTTTCGCCGGCTTCTTGCACAACCGGCAGCGCATGATGGTATGCGTTGTAGAGTGCGGGCCGCGGGTTATCGGCGATCCCGCCGTCGATCACGACAAACTCACGCTCGCCCTGGCGTTTGCGCGCCATGACCGTGTAGATCGACGTGCCGGCGGCGCCGATGAGTGCGCGGCCGGGCTCAATGCCGATTCGCGCGCCGAATTGCGAAGCGCTTTGCGCAATGGCGGCGATAGCATCGGCGATGTTGAGCGTGGACGGGTCATTCGGCCGAGTCTCGATGCCGAAACCACCCCCGACGATCAACTCACGTGAGTGCAAGCCTAGCTTCGCGAATGCCGCCGCCGCATCGATGATCGCGCGAGTATTTGCCCGAAATGCCGCAGTTTCGAATATCTGAGAGCCGATGTGCGAGTGCAACCCTGCAAAGTCAAGCCGGTTGTAACGCGCGAGCAGCTCGGCAGCCATCCCAAAATCGCGGGTCGCGATGCCGAATTTCGTGCGGTCGCCGCTGGTCAACACAAAATCGTGTGTGTGCGCCTCGATGCCGGTATTGATGCGTAGGATGACTTGAGCAGGCCTTACCGCACCGCTAAGCCGACCGAGCCGGGTTAGCTCGTCAAGATTGTCGACCACGATCGTCTCAACGCGCCGGTCGATTGCGGCTTGCAGCTCTGCGTCGGACTTTCCACAACCGTGCAGAGTCATTCGCTCGGCTGGAAAGTCCGCGCGTTCGCCGGTGAGCAATTCGCCGAGCGAACACACGTCAAGTCCGACTGACGTTCTGGCCAGACGCCGCGCCAACGTCGTAATCAGCAGCGCCTTCCCCGCGTACGATATTTCGATTCCGGCGGGTTTGCAGGCCGCTTCGAGCTGCGCGATCGTCTCGTCTAAAACGTCAAGGTCGATTGCCAGCAGCGGTGTGCCGTATACGCGAGCGAGCTCCGTCGCATTTATGCCGCCCACATGCAATACCCCGCCGATGCGTTCCTGACCGGGCGCTAGGTCGCCGCGCCAACTCAAGAGACCGGTGCCGGTCCGTGCGGCGGCGCTGCTCACCGGGGCGCTGCAAATTGTGCGAAAAAGCCACGCACCGCTTCTTCGCTTAAGCCGGAGTCGGTCAGGGCTTGTTCCAGCATATTCAGCGACTGCGGCGGCGTAACGAAGAGCAATTCAGCGCGCGGAATGGATGCGCTGACCGCAACGGTTTTCGCAGCAGCCGGAATCAACGCCGTTTGGTACGGTTTGACTGTGACGGTTTGTCCATTTGCGGTAAGATCAACACTATTATTGAGCGCCATTAGAATCAGCGGTTGGCCTTGAGTCAAAAGCATCGCGCTGGCTGTAGCCAAACACAACTTTTCGACCACAAAGCGCGGGGTTGCGATCAATACAGCGTGGCGCAAGCCGTCGCTTTCGTAGGCGAGCGTTTTAATCGAGCCAGCATGAGACTGATGGTAGTTCAGCACATCGGCTGCCTTGGCGATATGCAGTTCCCGTGGCGTGCCGTTGCCATCTACGCGATTCCAATCGAAGATGCGATACGTGAGGTCGCTGGCTTGCTGCGTTTCAAACAGAATGATACCGGCTTCGATTGCGTGCAGCGTTCCGGCAGGCAGATAGAAAACGTCGCCCGCATTCACCGGAACCCGTCGAAGGATATCGCCGAGCGAACCGTCTGCGACGCGGCGCTCGTATTCGGCTTTGTCGGTATCTTTGTTCCAACCCAGCACCAACTGTGCTCCGGGTTGCGCGTGCAGTATATACCAGCACTCGGTTTTTCCGTTCGGCTGATGCTCGACTCGCTGCGCATAGGCGTCGTCGGGATGCACTTGCACCGATAGAGCAGCGCGTGCATCGATAATTTTCGTGAGGATCGGAAAAATTTGGGCGGGATCGAGATCGCCCACGAAATCGGCGCCCAGTTTAGCGCGCAAATCCGCGATCGTGTTGCCGGCGAGCGGACCGTTGGTAATCAGGTTTTCATCCCAACATTCCCACGACTCGCCGAGCTTGGCATTCGGATCGCCGGTTTTGCCATAAACCTTCACCAGCGCATCACCGCCCCAAATCGCCGGCGTCTCTTTGGGTTCGGTCAGGTAGGGGTAGAGCGCATTGTTAGGCACGCATATCGATTACGGCGCGCTGCCGGAGAATCCCGGCAAGCGGACCGCCAAAAAACTCAATAAAATGGATTATGAATCTTCACACCGGCGATGACTTGTCCCGCATTGGCACTTGGATCGGGGATTTGATTGGAGAACAACGCCTTCTGAGTTTAGGGGCACAGAACCGTGCCGACGCCAAAGTCGGCTCTCGCTTGGATTTGCCCGCCATACGGATTAGTAACAGGTTCAAGCTGTCCACCACCATCGTATTGCAACAAGTAGACGCTGATCGAACCGTTAGTACCGGTTAAACTCCCTTGAGGAAAGGTGGGTACACTGAGTGTTGCCGTCGGTATATCACCGACCATTACGTTAAAGTGAGTTGCTGGGTCGTTATACGTAAGATTGGGTGGAGGCACGGTTAACGGGAAGCCAGAATTCGTTGTCCAGCCGTATGCGAATTTTGTTCCCGCTGTCAGATTGCTCGTCACCGTTGCCGTATAGACTTGCGTGCCCCCGTTGTTTCCAAAGTTTATGCAATTGGCCGGCGTTAGTGCGATACTTGTTACAACCGCCGGTGGCGGAGTTGGCGTGGGCGGCGCACCGACTGTCACGCTTGCAGTTGCCGTCGTAAGATCCGTATTCGGCTGTCCAGTAACGACGAGCTGCGGCGTTACCGTAATCGTATCGCTTCCGCCCCCGTTTGAACCAGCTGTATAGGTAACATTCGGGCTTGAGCTGCTGAAGTTGTCGAGGTGTCCGGAGCCGGTATTGTCAGTCAAGTGCCCGAAGATTGCTGTGTTCGTGTACTTGTAAACTACCAGGTCCGTCGGCGGCGGATGAACCGCGGCCGTGAGCGCGAGCGTGGCCGATGTCGCGATATTAGAAACGGCTGGAAGGAACGTCGTCGTCCCATCGGTCGTGGTGATCGTAAACAAGTCGCCCTTATTTGCAACGGTAGTATCCTTGGCAATTCCGGCGTAGTCGAACACGGCGATTCCGCCATCAACAAGTTCGATCGGTAGGGTAAGCTTTTCCGCGACCTCGGCCACTGCAGCGGGCGCTGCATTCTTTCCCGCGAGACCGAGAAGTTCGACCGCTCCCTCCGTCAGCTTTTCTGTAAGGAGTGTCGACTGCACGAGGTCAGCGCTGATAATGTCGTATACGGCTCTTGCATCACCGCTGCGAGCCGCCGCTTTTACTCTGGCGTCTGAGGCAAGTGTCGTGAGAACATCTTTAATGGCGGAGTTCGTCTTGTCGTTGAGCTCCGTCGATATCTTTGCGGTTGGGACAAGGATCGCAGCGATCAATGGCAAGCTCACCTCGTAGATCAAGGTTTCAACAGTCTCTTCGACCTCTTTGTCTTGCTCGACTTCGGTCAATGAACTGAAATCTCCCAAAGAAACTCCCGGGCCGACGACGGCTATCCGATATGTTGTGGATTTCGCGCCGGCAATGTTGGGGGTCGGAATTTCCTCACCGTTGGTTGGAATGAGCGCGTAGGCGCCACGCAGATAGTCTGAGATAGCGCCGAGAAACGAGCCGATGCCGGCTACGGCTGCAATGTCGGTTGGCGGGTTCGTATC
>JALYVT010000120.1 GCA_030853105.1 Vulcanimicrobiota bacterium | reverse complement strand
GAACCTACGCGCTCTCGAGCGGCTATTATGATGCTTATTACGTCAAAGCCCAAAAGGTGCGCACGATGGTCGGCGACGACTTCAAAAAAGCGTTTGCGCAATGTGATCTGATCGCGAGCCCCGCGGCAAGTTCGCCGGCATTTCAGTTTAACGCGAAAACCGACCCGTACAGCATGTACCTGATGGACTACTACACGATACCGATGTCGCTTGCCGGGCTGCCGGCGCTCTCGGTGCCGTGCGGGTATGTAAGGCCCGAAGATGCAACTGCGCCGATGCCGATGGGATTGCAGCTGGCCTCGCCGCTGTTTTCCGAACGGCTTCTGCTGGGCGCGGCTCACGCATACGAACTAACTACCGGTCACGCGCTCAAATCGCGCCCGGTCGCTGCGGGGGTGCCCGCATGAACGCGGAAGTGGTTGCGGAAATTGCTTACGAAGCGGTTATCGGGATCGAATGTCATGTTGAATTAAAGACCACGAGCAAGATGTTCTGCGGATGCCCTAACGAGTTCGGCGGTGAGCCGAATACAAAGGTGTGTCCGGTTTGTCTGGCGCTGCCGGGTTCGCTGCCGGTCGTGAACTCCGCAGCAATCGAGCATATGATACGCGCGGGTCTCGCCTTCGATTGCGAGATTCCCGAGTTTTCCAAGTTTGATCGGAAAAACTACTTCTATCCGGATATGCCCAAGGATTATCAAATCTCGCAGTTTGATATGCCGCTCACGCAAGGCGGCGTGGTTCGGTACTGGCTGGATGATGGAACGATGAAAGAGTGTCGCCTGACGCGCATTCATCTCGAAGAAGATACCGGAAAGTCGACGCACGCGGGGAGCGGGGACGGGCGAATCGCCGGAAGTTCACATTCGCTGATAGACTTCAATCGGGCCGGCGTTCCGCTGATGGAATGCGTCTCGGAGCCGGATATTCGCAGCTCGCAAGAAGCGGTCGGCTATCTCGAATCGCTCAAACGCACCTTCGTGCAGCTTGGCGTGAGCGACGTTAAAATGGAAGAAGGCTCGCTGCGCTGCGATGCCAACGTTTCGATTCGCCCGGTCGGCGCGAGCGAATACGGCACCAAGACCGAGATCAAAAACATGAACTCGTTTCGATCGGTCGGCCGCGCAATCGAGAGCGAGATCGCGCGGCAGACGCAGATTGTTCGTTCCGGCGGCCGTGTCGAACAGGAGACGCGCGGCTGGGATGAAGTCAATGGAACGACGCACCCGATGCGCAGCAAAGAGCAGGCGCACGATTATCGCTACTTCCCCGATCCCGATCTGGTTCCAATCGAAGTTAGCCGCGACACCGTGGAGCAGCTGAAGCAGACGCTTCCGGAGCTGCCGAACGCGCGATTCAAGCGCTACTTCCAAGTTTTGGGTCTGGGTGTTTCACAGGCGACGCAGCTGATCGAGAGTCAGCCGCTTGCCGAATATTTCGACCGAGTCGTAGAGATTAGTCGCAATGCGCAGCAAAGCGCGAACTTCGTTCTTGGCGATCTTTCACGACTAGCCAATGAACGCGGAATTGCGGTGGATCGGAGTTCGATCAGCCCGGGGCATTTGGCTCAATTAATCGGTTTGGTCGAAGCCGGCACCATCAATTCAAAGATTGCTAAGGAACTCTTAAAACGAATGTGGGAAGGCGGCGGCTCGCCGCTGCAGATCGTCGAGGACGAGGGGCTCGCGCAGACAAGCGATACTGCCGCAATCGCGGTATTTGTTGACGAGGCGTTGGCGGCGAACCCGAAGGTGGTTGCGGATTATAAGGCCGGCAAAACCAACGTTATCGGATTTCTCGTGGGCTCGGTCATGAAGGCCAGCCGCGGTAAAGCGAATCCGAAACTTGTCGAGCAGCGCCTGCAGGAGAAGCTACTCTAGCCGCTTATGGATCCGGCCGATCAGCGAACGCTCGAAACACTCGATTTTGCGGAGATTCGCGACCGAGTTGTTGCGAAGACGCAGACGCAGCGCGGACGAGCCGATGCAGGCGTCCTCGCTCCGCTACGCGATTTCTCGCGAGTTCGTTACGAGCAGGCGGCGACTGCGCAAATCCGTGAGCTTATAGCCGACTCGGGTCTTACTGTTGCCCGGGCCATTGATACGCAAGAGCTCACCGGTTCGGCAGCGCGCGGCGGCAGACTGCGCGCTGGGGAACTGCGGGATATTGCGGCGGCGATCGCCGCTGCGGCGGCGGTCTTCAACAAACTGCGAGAGGCATCGAGCGAAACTCTGCGCTCGATCATCGCAAACTATCGGTCGCTTCGCGAGGTGCAGGCTACGATCGTCGATGCGATCGACGAGCGCGCAAACGTTCTGGATCGCGCCTCACCCGCGTTGAATCGGATCCGGCGCAGCCTCGCGCAGGCAAACATCGATGCCCGCGACCGCGTAAGTGCAATGCTGCGCTCGTCCAAGTACAGCAATGCGATCCAGGATTCGGTCGTAACGATTCGCGAGGGCCGATTCGTTATTCCGATCAAGGCGGAGTTCAGCGGTGAGTTTCCGGGGATCGTTCACGATACCAGCTCCAGCGGTCAGACACTTTTCATCGAGCCGCTGGCGGCGCTGGAAACCAACAATCGTCTGCGAACGCTGCGCATCCAAGAAGAACACGAAGTAGAACGCATTTTGGAGGCACTTTCGCGCACTGTCGGTAATCGAGCCGATCAGATCGAGATCAATGTTGACATGCTGGCCGATGTCGATGTGCTGGCGGCGAAAGCCGGCGTTGCGCAGGCGATGAACGCTATTGCCCCCGAGCTTCTCGAAACACCGGAGCTCCTGATTCTAAGCGGGCGACACCCGCTGCTCGGCGAACGTGCGGTTCCGCAATCGTTACATTTGGATAGCGATAATCGCCTGATGGTTATTAGCGGGCCGAATATGGGCGGCAAGACCGTCGCGCTCAAGATGGTCGGCTTGTTTGTTACGATGGTCTACAGCGGCATGCAGATTCCGGCTGATTCCGGCAGCGCAATCGGTCGTTTCGATCGGATATTTACCGACATCGGCGACGAACAATCAATCGCCCAGAACGCTTCGACCTTTTCCGCGCACCTAAAGCGGATGGGCGAGATTTTGGCCGCGGCAGATGAGCGCACGCTGATTCTGATCGACGAGATCGGCGGCGGCACCGAGCCGAACTCCGGCGCCGCGCTGGCGATTGCGATGCTCGAACGCTTGGTCGCTGCGAAGGTCTGCGGAATCGTCACTACCCACTCGACCGAACTGAAACTCTTCGCGCACGGCGCCGCAGGCGTGGAGAACGCGAACGTGCGATTCGACCCGCAGACATTTGCGCCGACCTATCACCTGGACGTTGGAACACCCGGACAATCACTTGCATTTCCGCTGGCCAGAGCGCTCGGTATCCCGGGCGACTTGCTCGCGCGCGCTGAATCGCTGCTTGAGAACCGCGAGCGGGATTACGAGCAGGCGCTCGCGGAGCTTGCACGCAGCAGCGCAAGTCTGCAGCATCAACTTGAGCAGGCCGATAAGGAGCGCTCGCATTTAATCGCGCTTCAAGACAATCTGCGAAGACGCACCGAAGGACTGGATGCCGAGCGCCGCGAGTTCACCGCGGATGCGCAGGGGCGACTGCGCCGAGCACTCGCGGAGTTCACTGCCGAACTAGAGCGCCGAGCACAGGCGAATGCGCCTAAGCCGAAGGTGACGGCCTCGCAAAGTGCGCTGCTCTCGCGAACTATCGACGAGATGCACCGCGATCTCGGTGTAACCCAACCGCAAAACGATGACGCCGACGATATGCGCTTCGAGCCAGGTGATCGAGTACGTGTGCTTTCGTATAACCAAGACGCAAGCGTGCTCGCCGACAATGGGCAAACCGTTCTGGTCGCAATTGGAGCGATGAAAACGAGTGTGCGCAAGAACGATCTGCATCGAATCGGTGCGGCGCTCCAGCGCAGGGTGCGCGCGAGCGAATCGAACGAAGCCAAGATCGCCGCAGCATCGACCGCGATGCTCGAACTCGATGTGCGCGGTAAGCGTTTCATCGAAGCCGAGCCGATCGTCGAGCGTTGGATCGACCAGGCAGCGCTGACAGGGAGTTCGGCGCTGCGGTTAATTCACGGTAAAGGAACCGGCATGCTCGGCGCGGGCCTGCAACGCTATCTCAAGGAGCATCCCTCAGTCGCGAACGTGCGGTACGGCGATGAAAACGAGGGAGGCGGCGGCGTGACGGTCTTCGAACTGCGTTGAACCTCATGCCCGATCCCCAAATAGAGTCCGAACTGTTGGATGGTTTCGATCACGTTGAAACGCGTGCGGATTTCGGCGCGCGTTTGAAGCAGGGCAAACCGCTGGTCGTAAAACTCGGGCTGGACCCCACCTCACCCGACCTGCACCTAGGTCATGCCGTGGTCTTGCGCAAGATGCAGCAGTTTGTGGAAGGCGGCCACCACGTTACCTTGCTAATCGGTGATTTTACCGCGCGCATCGGCGATCCGTCCGGCAAGAACGAGACTCGTCCGCCGCTTTCGGTCGAGCAGATCGAAGCGAACATGAACACCTACACGGAGCAAGCCGGGAAGGTTCTCGATATGTCGCGCGTTACGCTGCGCTACAACTCCGAGTGGCTCGCCAAGCTCGAAATGGTCGACCTGCTGCGATTGCTCTCGCGAGTAACGGTTGCGCAAATGCTGGCTCGCAACGATTTCGAGCAGCGATTCGCAAGCAAGACACCCATCTCGCTTCACGAGTTCCTGTATCCGGTTGCGCAAGCGTATGATAGCGTTGCGTTGCACGCTGATGTTGAGCTTGGCGGCAACGATCAGCTCTTTAATCTGCTAATGGGCCGTGAATATCAATTGCATGCCGGCCAGCCTGCTCAAACGTGTATGACCGTGCCGCTGCTCGAAGGACTCGACGGCGTAAAGAAGATGTCGAAATCAACCGGCAATGCGGTCGGGCTAACCGAGTCCGCGCAGGCTCAGTTCGGCAAGCTTATGAGTATGCCCGATAGTTTGATGCCGCGGTATGCTCGGTTAGCCGCGTTTCGATCGCAGGCCGAGTGCGATCGGCTGGCAGCCGACTTGGGCGGCGCTCGTGCCAACCCGATGGAAGCGAAAAAAACGCTGGCGGCGCAGATCGTTGCACGCTACCACGGCGTTTCGTTGGCCGATGCGGCGCGCGAGTTCTTCGAGGCAACCGTTCAGCGAAAAGAATTGCCGAGTGATTGCATCCCGGACTTGCCGCTTGGTGAGTTCCGCAAGGTTGCCGAACTGCTGGTAGCGGCTGGGTTCGCCGAGAGCAAGCGTTCCGCCGAGCGACTTATCGCCGGGAACGGCGTTAAGATCGATGGTATACTGGTGACCGATCCGCGCGCGCCGTGGACAGCGCGGCAGGCGGCAATTCTCTCGGTCGGCTCGCGCAAGTTCATTCGCGTTCTTCCTCACGAAAGGTAACTCATGGCCAGCTTCACCTGCAAACGCTGCAAGCGCGTCTATCCGTATCCGCAACCCGGAGGCCGCCCGATTCGCTGCGAGTGCGGGTGGTGGTATGAAAACGTCGGAGGAAGGATCGCTGAGGCATTTTGGCAGCGCATCGACCCCTATCGCGTTCCGCCGGCTAGACTTTTTCCAAACGGCTGACGAGTCCGGTAAGATCGTCCGAGCTAAGGACGTATATCTTCTTGCAAAACTCGCAGGTAGCTTCGGTCTGCGGACGCTCTGCCGCCATCTTCACCAATTCGTCTTTCCCGAGCCCTAACAGCGCGATCTCAACCTTCTCTTTGGTGCAGCGGCATCCGAATCGCACCTCAATCGTGCGGTGGTGCTTGAGCGGGGTATCGCCGGCTAACGCCAGCAGTAGCTCGTTCGCATCGGCACCTTTACTGATGAGGCTTGTCACCGAGTCCATCGCTCGCGCCCGTTCCTCAAGCGCTCTGACGGCTTTTTCGTCGGCGCCGGGCAGTACCTGACCGATGATTCCGCCGGCGGCTTTGATTCCGGTTGGATTCGCCAGGACGCCGAGCGCGACGACCGATGGAATCTGTTGCGATTGAGCCAGATAAGAAGCGATGTCTTCGGCAACCTCTCCGCTTACGAGCGGCACGATCCCGACATACGGCTGACCGACCTCGTACGATTTGGTTACTTGCAGCGAGCCCTTCCCGAGAGCGCCCGCGACATCGAACTTTCTACGGCCATTAAGCGGGAGTTCCGCATCGGGTGCCTTCGCGTATCCACGCACGACTAGACCATCCAGTATTCCGTACCAGGCATCCGCGACGATACTGCGCAGCGGACCGTCCCCCGTGATTTGCAGCGAAATCCGCTCGCGACCCTTGAGCGAGGAACCCAGAAGCGCAGCTCCGGTCATCAGGCGACCAACCGCCGCGCTCGCGGTCGGTGAGAGTGCATGGCGAACCTGCGCTTCTCGGACGAGTTCGGTGGTAATTCCGGCCACGAGTGCAAAACCGTGTTCCGGAGAAGACGCGCTGATGATCTGATCGGACATGCAGCCTCTGCCCTTTCCGAGGGCGCGAGCATTTCCCCCCCGAAGTGCGCGGGATGCATGTGAGCGTGATTCACGGCCCAAATCTAAACCTGCTCGGCAAGCGTGAGCCGCAGATATACGGTCATGCGACGCTCGCTGCGATCGACGAGCAGATCCAACAGACCGCGCGATTGCTCGATCTCTCCGTAACCATTGCGCAGTACAACGCCGAAGGAGCGATCATTGACGCGATCCATTCGGCCGCCTCGCAGGCCGAGGCTTTGATCATCAATCCCGGGGCATACTCCCATTACTCGCACGCGATCGCCGATGCGATTGCCGCTGTTGGAATCCCGACTTTGGAAGTGCATCTTTCAAACATTGCCTCGCGGGAGGGCTTTCGAAGGCTCAGCGTAACGGCGCCCGTTTGCGTCGGCAGCATCGCCGGTTTCGGCGCGCAATCATACCTTTTGGCGCTCCACGCCGCGGCCGCGTTAATATCCTCC
>JALYVT010000119.1 GCA_030853105.1 Vulcanimicrobiota bacterium | reverse complement strand
TCTTTGTCTTGCTCGACTTCGGTCAATGAACTGAGGTCTCCCAAAGAGACTCCCGGGCCGACGACGGCTATCCGATATGTTGTGGATTTTGCGCCGGCAATATTCGGGGTCGGAATTTCCTCACCGTTGGTTGGAATGAGCGCGTAGGCGCCACGCAGATAGTCTGAGATAGCGCCGAGAAACGAGCCGATGCCGGCTACGGCTGCAATGTCGGTTGGCGGGTTCGTATCGGGGACGTGATCTGTTACCGTTTTCCCAGTGGCTGCGTCGATATGGGAAACTTCATCTACAAAGGCTGCCGCTTGCCGCCGAAACATATTCATGAAGTGGAAGGAATCGGCATCACCGGTTACGAGCGTGATTCCGCTTGAGGTGTTGCCGGGGCTAACCCCGATAACTGCCGGATGAAGACGACCACCAGATTCGCTAACCGGCGCGGCTCCGCCACGCGCGCGCAGGTTTGCAGTGACGTTCGACCCGCCAAGAGCTACCGCTAAGGCTGCGATCGACGACTTGACGCTGGGATCAGCCGATGGACTCAATGTTGGATGCGCGACGAGCGCGGATGAAATCGCAGCCTCAACAGATGAGAGACCAGGTAGCGAGTGGATTGAGTTGATAACCTGCGCCCGCGACGTCGGGTCGGGTAACATGTAGGCGAAGGTCGCGAAATAGAAGTAGACCTCGGCGGTCGTATGAGCGTTGATGACGGGCTCCGGCTTCCCGAGCCAGCCGACGAGCACCGATGTCCCCGCCGCGTTGTTTATCGATGCAAATTGCGGATCGGTATCCACCGTGCTTAACGTAAACGTGCCGTTCGAAGCGATGGCAGTCGTTCCGAATGTGTCAACGGCTGTAAGTGAGGACGGCGCGACCGCCATTCCATTGGGCAACACAACGGACCCTGTTATAGATCCGCCGGGGCTCAGGCCATTTGTCGAACCGCCTCCACCTGGGTTCGGCGCTCCACCTGGGGTTGGCGCAAGCACTGAGGAACCTCCACTGCACGAGGGAAGGACGAGCGCCAGGGCGAGTATGGCAACGAGAACACGCGATAAACGACCAATTAAGAGACGATTCATAGAAACCTCACCTCGGCGAGCATGTCGACCTGAGAAATCCCAGTCGCAGGCACGTTGTGGCTTCAACATACCACGCGATGAGCGGCCCCGAGTATGTGGGTAAACCCTACCCACGACGAATTCGGTGGGGTTTACCCACATACTACAAGACGCCGCACCCCCGTATGGTTACGTCATGAGTGTCTTCCAAAATCAGGAACAGGCTTACCCAGTGCGTTGCATTGAACAGGTGTCTCTCTCGCGACGCGAGCAGGAAGTTGCAAATTTGATCGCATTCGGTCTGACAAATACCGCGATTGCTGAACGACTTGAGGTGGGAGAAAAGACGATTGAAAAGCACATTTCGCATATCTTCCGAAAGCTAAACGTCACCTCACGAGCCCAAGTCGCCGTTCACGTCGTCGCCCCGGATTCGCACTTCTTCGGGAAAATGCGCCGCGACAAAGTCTAGGAAGCATCAATGCTTCGGGTTGGCGCGTCACGAGCGTCCAGCCAACCTTGCTCCGGTTACCAATGGATGCGAAAAGGTGGGGTTTACCCACATACTCGCGGCGGGACCTCACAGATAGACTTTAGGTGAGCCGATTTGAAGCGGCACTCTTTCATCTAAAGTGAGGTATCTCTGGTGCGAAAACCGATTTCATGGACAGCGTCGTCACTGCGTCTGACTGGGGCCGTTATACTGACTGCCGCCCTGCTGAGCGCGTGCGGCGGCGGCACATACTCCGCGCCGACCGGCAACGGCTCTCCGACGCCGACCAGCGGCCCAACGACGCCGCCGACCACTGCGCCAACAACTCCGCCCACCACGCCACCGACAACTCCGCCGACGACGCCGCCCACCGCGCCACCGACCACCCCGCCGACGACTCCGCCCACCACACCACCGACCACTCCGCCTTCCAGCATCGTGCTCAATCCCACCAGTATCGTAATACTACCGCCCGGCACCCCGTGCACCGGCGGCGCGACCCAAGAAATGTTCACTGCAAGCGAAAGCGGCTTTACCGGAACCTTTACGGCGATAAGCAACAATACCGCTGTTGCAACGGTAACACCGTCGAGTTCGACCGGAACGTTCACCGTGAGCAGCACGAGCGGTTCGACCGGCGGCCAGAGTACGACAATCACTGTTAGCGATGGGAGAAGCACTGCGTCAGAACCAGTCGTCCTCGAGACTTGCTTGCCCTGAAAACGATTCGTTCACTCGCCCGTTCGTTACGCCGACGCCTAAGGGTCTTGTTGCGTCAGTCGTCGCGTAATAAACGCGGCTAGCTCAGCCCGAGACCGAATACTTAGCTTCGCAAAGACCGAGGAGAGGTGCTTCTCCACGGTCTTTGTGCTTATCATCAGCCTCTCGGCAATCTCTGCGTTACTCAAGCCTGATGTCACGCAGTCGGCGATCTCTTGCTCTCGCGCCGACAAAAGTGCCTTTGCGTTCGACGGCTTGCCCGCGGTCTTTATTGCAGAGGGTACGCCGCATCGTTCATATATCTCACGCGCGCGTTCCGATTCGCCGGCGATTTCTAGCGCCTCCGCCTCGAAGAGCGGCCATTTCAGCTCCGCGAACAATCGAGCCGCCTCACAGGCGATCGTCCGCGCTTCCGCGCCATTTTCGTTACGCTGCTTGACGATTGCGCTCACGAGTGCAAGATTTGCACGCGCCGGCTGGTTATCTTCGGCAAGCGGAACCTGCGATTGAATCAGCGAGTCAAGTTCCGCAAGAGGAAGATAACGTGCTGCAACCGGCAAGACCAAAATCGCGCCCGGCTGCTGGAAGGTCGCGTTGCGCAGAGCCCAACGCAGGTCTTCTTGTGCGACATCAAGCCGGTCGTGCGCAGCGCGCCATAGTGCTCTGCTCGACAAGATTTGGGAGCCGTCCAGTCCGTCGAAGCTCTGCCTTTCGGTAGTCTCGACATCTCCAAGGGACTTTTTTGCGAGCGCGTCATTTCCGGTCAGCAACGCGGCGCGAGTTCCCCCGATCGACACGACTTGCCGCGCAACGTAAACCTCCGATTGATCGACAACGAGTAGCGCCAGCGTCTCGACTTGGTGCAACTCGCCGCGAAGGTAGCAGCGAAGCGCGCGCACGGCAGCTCCAAAGGCCGCAAGTCCCTTGAAATGGTATTTCGCCACGATCTCGTCAGCAAAACCCAGTGCGCGCTCGACCTCGAGTTTTGCCTGCAGAAACAGGCCGGTTTGTGCAATGGCTTGGTAGCCGATGGTCTGAAGGTACGGATCTTTCGTTGCCGCCAATGCCTCAAAACACTCGTCTGCCGAGGACTTCCAAGCCGTTAAATTCCCGTCATGAGCATGCCAGTTCAAGTATGATATAAGATAATTTTGCCGTACGCGCGGAATCAATGAGGGAGGATCCTGGACGCGCGATAAGTAGCCGGCGACGCTTGCAAAATCATTCACCGAACTTGAAAGGCGCGCGAGAAACGCGAGTAAACGGTTGCGTGCGTCTCGGCTGAGGGCCGCTCCGTGCTGGTGTAAAAATCCGTCGGCTAGTCCAACTTCTCGCCGACCAGTCGTATTCGCGATGTCGCCAACAAGCAGACCCATCAAGCGTGCGGCGGCATCCCACTCCCCCATCCGGATGCGAATTTCAAGTGCCGCCCGCGTGGCCTCTATTGCTTCGCTGAGCTTGCCGGCCGCTTGATCGACCGCCGTTATCCGTTCCAAAATCCGCGCCTTGTCGGCGTCTTGTTTTGCGGAATCCAGCGAGCGTTGAAAGCACGCCTGGGCCTCCGTAAGCGCACCAAGCGCAAAAGCGACCTCGGCCGCACGTTCGTTATAGCGAAGGGTCCTTTGCGCATCCCCGGCGATCCACGCATGTTCGGCTAGCGCTTGTAAATAATCGTCTTGGTCGTCGAGCGACTCCAGTGTTTCAAGAATACGCGCATGCATGTACCGCGCATCATAGGCAAGCAGCTCATCATAGATGGTTTGCTGTGTCAGAGCGTGGCGAAAACGGCACTGTGATTGTCGTCCCGGATCATCTTCGACGATGCGTAGGTCGCGCGCCCGCTGCAGTGCCGCCGCCATCGTTTCACTATCGAGTCCCATTGCGTGCGCAAGGAGCCCTGGGTCGAAACGATAGCCGAGCACTGCCGCGTGCGACAGGACGCGACGATCTTCGTTGCTCAAACTTGCTAGACGCTGTAAGACAGTCGCGCGAATCGAGAGCGGCAAAGACGGTCGGTCATCGCGACCGCGTGCCGATGTCATGCTTTTGGCAAGCTCTTCGGCAAAGAATGGATTGCCTTCGCTGCGTTCGATAATTTGGGCGAGGGCGCCCTCGCCGAGTGCGGAAGCAGCCGCACCGGCGATGAGCGTTCGAATGTCGGCTGAGCAAAGCGGCCGGAGTGAAATTGCTTGTACGGCTCGTTCGGCGAGCATCGCTCCGAGTGCCTCCAGCAACGGCTGTTGTGTTGTCACATCGTCGGATCGATACGTCGCGACGATAAGCAGCCGCAGGTTCGCGATGCGCGGGGCGGCATGGGCCAAGAATTCAAGTGTCGAGGGGTCGGCCCAATGGAGGTCCTCGATGCTGAAAATAACCGCTCGTTTCAGACAAGCAGCCTGAAGTAAGGCAAGTAACGCCGAGAACACTTGCGCCTTGTCCGATGTCGCGCTAGGGGCGGTATCAAAGTGCGCACCGGTCAGCGGCGCGAGCCGGTGCAGAACGCGTAAAACATCTGCGGGCAGTGTCTCGATAACAGAAGGGGAGATAAGTTTCGCGACGAGTTTACGTAAGGGTCCAAAAGGCTGCTGCGCGTGTTTTAGGCACTCGCTGGTAATGATAGTGCGCGCGCGCCCCTCGCGCGCCGCTCGCAAAAAATCCTCGAGCAAGCGCGTCTTACCAATACCCGCGTCGCCACCAATCAGCACGAGCGATCCGGCGCTTTTCGCCAACGCGCGACGACGGTCGTGCAAAACGGCCAGCTCGTCCTTACGCCCTATTACGCCGCCGACGGCGGTCAAACGCTCCAGCACCATGGTATTGTACGAGCGCACCGGCGCATTTCCTACGGTGTTCTTGGGCGGAGAAAGCCAATCTCCATGACCATAGCAACTATCGTCCCGAACGGGACCTCTGAGGCGCCAAAAGCCTTCTTCGCATGTAGCAATCTGGCGCCGACAGCGCGATGAAAGCGCTTTAAGCAACTAGAACGCCGCTTGCGCGCACTGGTGGGTCACCCGGCATGAGCGTGTTGACCAGCTAGAGCGCAGGGTGGTTGACGGCGTGCGAGGCGATAGAGAGCGGAGCGCGCCTTCTGCCGGCGCGCTCGCTCAGCGAGCTAGATGTTCTGCGCGAAGTACTGGTTGAGAGGCGAGATATCGAACCCGTTTCCATTTTGATCAACGCGGCTGTTGAAGCTGAAGGCGAAGTCATAGCCGTCGTTTAGGGTCTGCATAAACGAGATGCTGCCGACGTACGAGCCTTCCCGCGCATAGCCGGGCAGGCGCGGCCCAAGACCATAGACGTTGTAGTTGCCGGCGAACTTCACGAGTGATTGCGCCGAGATCGAAATGGACGTCGGGCCTCCGAGGATTTCGTAATACGTCTGCGGCCGCAGCGCCGTCGTCGCGGTGATTGTCAGCGTGTTACGCCGGACTTTGCAGTTGGAAACTGACCCCGCAGCCCTCAGTGCAGCGCGCCCTGGGCCAGTGAGTTCGCTCCAAGAGCGTACTTGCAGCGATGATTCTTCGCGTGACCCAGGAGACCGCGCATTCTAGTGACGTTTACTCGTCTTTTAGCTCTTTCGCGGATCGTGCCCGCATTGTGAACAAGATTGTCCCTTCTCGCAGGGACACTCCGCGAAAACATCGCCTCCAGTACAGTTACACGAGATCATGGTGTCGCACCACATGCACATTGTCATCCTCCTTAATAAAAAGCATCGTGAAGAGCGATCTGGGGACGAGCGGGTCGTGGCAATCGAACCTCGCCGTCCACCTACAGCGTACGGGAACATCGCCCGCGTGAGTATGTGGGTAAACCCTACTTTTTCGCTATTTGTTCGGGCGACTTACCAAAAGGTAGGGTTTACCCACATACTCGCTCAGGTCCGAAGCGGATAAAGTATTCAGTGTAAGCGCCGGAACCAATCCGCGCCGAAGGGGTAAGGCTGAATGGACACCGCTCAAGACATGGCACCCAACGCTCTGCGCTCGATGCTCGCGGGCATCTGGGATTGTTACTCACCGGGAATTGCTGCCGAACTGGTTCTTAATCCGAACGGCTCCTACGTCGACACGTGGTATGCGGCCGGCGCTCGGCATTGGGGGACGTGGGATATCCTCAATAACGCTGGAGCGACGAAAATTCGGCTTACCCTGGCGGGCGCGTTTCCCCAAGCCTCCCAGGGACGGTCGGGCAGAGCCCCAATCCCTTGGCCGGATCACGAAGATTTTACGATTAACGCTGTTACAACGACGCAAATAACGCTTGCTGACGGCAGCATTATGGTTCGGCGCGCGATCCAATCGCCGGCGGGGGCACCGCAGATGGCCGCCTCGCAGATGCCGAATCCGCTACAGATGCCCGGTGCTCAGCCCATTATGGCCGCTTCTCCGCCAACGAACACGGCGTTTCAAGCGCAGTTGCAAGCGGTCAACGATGCGAACGCTGCGGCGTTTCAGACGATCGAAAACGAAAACGCGCACACGCAACAGATGTACGACAACGTCAACAACCAATTTCTCGATTATTTGAAGAGCTAACCCATTATCTTGGAATCGCGCCAACGCAACTGTAAGCGCGCACGTCTGAGCCCGCTGTCCAAAGGCAAGACGCACCGAACAATTTCACCGCCGCGAGATGGAGTCAACAATTGAAAAAAACACTGTACCCGTGCCTGTGCGTAATAGCCCTCGCATTAGCGTCAT
>JALYVT010000118.1 GCA_030853105.1 Vulcanimicrobiota bacterium | reverse complement strand
CAACGTAGGCTGACGACCCAGAGAGAGCGGGGACGGCCAGCAGACCCGTCCCCACTACGCCTAGCGCAAACAGCAAGTAGGCAAAGTTCCCGGCTAGCGGCCTGAGCGCGCGAGCGGCATCCTGTACGCTTGCAATATCGTGCCGGCCATGCGCGCCGAGCGTGGTGGCAGTCGTGACGATAATAAAAAACATGATCACGTTCGAGTAGATCATGCCGGTGTTGACGTCGGCGTGGGTGTCGCGTATCTCGCGTTCGGTCGCCCCGCGCCGCGCCGCGAGGTTGCGCCCGAGCTGCTTCTCTTCTTCAACGACCAGTGAGGCTTGCCAAAAGAACAGATACGGTGTAATGGTCGTTCCAAGCACGCCCATCACCGTCGTGATCCAGTGTCCATTAAGGTGAATCTCCGGCACGAACAGGTGCCGCAGCACAAGCCACCAATTCGGCTGCGCGACAAAGGCGGTGACGACGTATGCGAGCAGCGCGATCGCCAAGTACTTAATGACGCTCGAGAGTAGCCGATACGAAAAGAAAATCTGGCTCACGATCAGTATGACGCCGAAGATCAGCACCCAAAGAATGACCGGGATGCCTATTACGAGGTTA
Organism: Vulcanimicrobiota bacterium; assembly: GCA_030853105.1. Taxonomy (GTDB): domain Bacteria; phylum Vulcanimicrobiota; class Vulcanimicrobiia; order Vulcanimicrobiales; family Vulcanimicrobiaceae; genus JALYVT01. The sequence continues at coordinate 6,390 of JALYVT010000118.1, read as the reverse complement.
GCAGATCCGGCCATGCCCGCGATGTCCGCACCAACATTGAACGTGTTGGCAATGACAACGATCGCTGCGAGCGTATACGCTAGCCAAGCCGGACAGGTCTTGCGAATCATTGCCGCAAGGCCCAGCCCCGAGACCAAGCCGATTCGCGCGCACATTCCTTGAATGACCGCCATCATCGGCGTCGTGATCAACGCCAGCCAAAGCGTCGAAAGCCCGGTGGTAGCTCCGGCTACCGAGTAGGTCGAGATTCCCGAAGGATCGTCATCGGAGGCGCCGGTGATCAGACCGGGGCCGAGATTCCGAACAAAATGCAATAGCCCGCTGGATTTGGGGTGGTCAAGCGGCTGCTTCTCAGACGGCATCAAGCTGCCTATACCCAGCAAGCGGCTAGTTCTCTCAGCTGAGTAAATCGCACCGATTGCGGGTAAACCGACCGGGTGATCGCCTCCGCCGACCTAGATTCCGCCCCGCAGATTGCTCGAGCCGCCGGCCTGCGATACATCAGCGACGAAGTTGCCGGGATTCGGCGAAAGTTGGCCGGAAAGCACTTCCGTTTTATGGGCATCGACGGCAAAGCCATCACCGATCGCGATGAAATCGATCGAATTCGTAAGCTTGCAATTCCGCCGGCCTACACCGATGTCTGGATCAGCCCGGTTCCAAACGGGCACATTCAAGCGACCGGCCGCGATGCGCGCGGAAGAAAGCAATATCGCTATCACAAGCGCTGGCGCGAAGTTCGCGACGAAAACAAGTTCGCGCATACCGTGGCGTTTGCAACGGCACTGCCGCGAATTCGCAAGCGAGTTGAAAGCGATTTGAAGCTTCCGGGATTGCCGAAAGCGAAGATTCTCGCCACGATCGTTCAGCTGCTCGAAAGCACTCGCATTCGAATCGGAAACGAGAGTTACGCCAAAGAGAACCACTCCTTCGGCCTAACGACCCTGCGCAATCGGCACGTTGACGTAAACGGGACAAAGGTCACGTTCCAATTTCGTGGCAAGAGCGGGGTCGCCCACACGATCAACCTTCACAATCGATCGCTCGCGAAGATCATTCAGGCGTGTCACGACATTCCCGGCCAGAATCTCTTTCAGTACATCGGGACGGATGGATCTGCCCAATCCATTGACTCGGCTGATGTCAACGACTACATACGCGAGATCGCCGGAGAAGAGTTCACCGCTAAAGACTTTCGAACGTGGGTCGGGACAGTCACCTGCGCAGTCGAACTGGGGAAGGTTTGCGCTCAGGGCTCCGGCGATTCGAAGAAATGCGTAGCCGACGCAGTCGTTCAGGTTGCCAAACATTTGGGTAATACTCCAAGTGTCTGCCGCGCATGCTACATCCATCCCGCAATCATCGATGACTTTTTAGAGAACGGCGCGATCACGAACGCCGATGAGAAGACGGTCTTGCGCGCACTCAAGCGGCGAACGCGCGAGACCCCGCAGAAACGTACCGCTCGTCAACTCGCGCAAAGCCTGCGCGCAGAGAAGGGACCCGATGGAAAAAAACCGCGACGTCTACGAAAACGAGTTCACCGAGGAGAACGAACCCGACGGTCCACAGCGTGAAGTCGCAGCCGAACATCTGCATGCTGACCCCGGAATCGACTCTCAGGAAGACGATCGGACTATGCGCGATGATGTTTTCGGCCGAAACAACCCAAAGAAAGATGCACCGTAAGTGAAAGACGATTCGTTTCCGCCGTGCATCTCGCCGGAGAGCGTAAATGCAATGGATTCAGCCAAGCTGACGCTGATCGATATCCGCCGAATGCCGGGAGGCCATCAAATTCGCGGAGCGCTTCGGTACAGCGCCAAAGATTTGCTTGCGGCGCAGAAACTGCTGCTGCCGCTTGCGGACGATGCGACCGTCGTGCTGTATGGCGACGCGAGTGAATTGCCGGATGTTGCGCGAACGCTCCAAGCGGCCGGTTACAATCAGGTTTACGAGTTAGCCGGCGGATTTGGCGCGTGGAAAGATGCGGGCTTTCCGCTTGAAGAACTCACGCAGTATCAGCCGGTTCCGGGCGTCGAAAGCGCGGGCATCCCGCTCTCGTAGAGATCGCGCCGGGTCGGCGGAATGGTGACGTGACCGTCCGGCATCGGCTTTGCGAGGAGCGACTGGAATAACCCCATACGTCCGACTCTGAAGCCCTGGGCGCTGGCGGCCATATACAGCCGCCACGCGCGATACGACTGCAGGCCGGCCTCGGCGATTGCAGTCGACGCGTGCGTCTCCAGGTTCTTGACCCAAAGCCGTAACGTGCGCATGTAGTGTTCGCGCAATCCCTCAACATCGCGGACTTCAAATCCGCTGCGCTCCGCGATTGCGAGCGCGTCCGAGACCGCGACCAACTCGCCATCCGGAAAGATGAAGCGCTCCATGAACCCGCTGACTTTGCCGCCGGAGCGCCCCGGGCTCTGCTCGGCGATACCGTGATTTAAGAAGAGGCCGCCCGGTCGAAGCAGCGCGAAAGCACGATTGAAGTACTCCGGCAAACGCGAACGGCCGACATGTTCGAACATGCCGATCGACGCAATCTTGTCGAACGAACCATCGGCTAACTCGCGATAGTCGCGCAGCTCGACGCGCGCGCGGTCGCCGATGCCAAGCTCCGCAATCCGGCGATTGGCTTCTGCGTGCTGACTCGCGCTCAATGTTACCCCTAGCGCTTTTGCACCGAATTTTTGGGCTGCCCGAATCACGAGGCCACCCCAGCCGCACCCGATGTCAAGCAGTGACTCACCCGGCTGCAAGCGGAGTTTGCGCAGGCTGTAATCAAGTTTCGCGCGTTGCGCATCATCGAGCGAGGTGACGCCGTCATCGAAATAGGCGCACGAGTAGACCAGCTCATTATCCAAAAACGATCGGTAGAATGCTAGTGGCTGATCGTAATGGAATCCGATTGCCGCGCGGTCGCGCTCGATTGAATGCAGCTTTCCGTGCAGATGCGCCTCGCGAAGGTCACCGATCTTCGTCTTAGGCAGACGAAGCAGCAACGCCATCAACTTCGGGAATAAACCGCGCGGCACGCCGTCAACGGTTCGATAGAGCTCATCGACAGCATCTTCCATGCTGCCACGGCATTCAATGATGCCCGCCGCGAACGCGCGTCCCGCGTTTAGATCAATCGGCGGCCGGAAAGCGGCGCGCAGCGCCCCGGGTTCGTTAATGCAAAGTTGAAAACGTTCTTCGTCTTGCGCGGAAACGATCGTTCCATCCCAAAGTGCGATCGAGAAGTTTCGCGCAAACCGCTCCGCGAAAACCAGTTGCAGCACGGAGAGCGTGATCTGCTTGTACGGATCAGTCTGCGAGGCGGCTTGCTGCGCGTTCATAGCGCCAGGCGTTGCTCCATTGCTTTACTCGGAACCTTGATCCGGTCTGCCAGATGAAGGAACCCGAGCAGTTTCACGAGCCACCAGGTGATGTCGAACTCAAACCACCGCAGCCCGTGACGCGCCGAAAACGGGAACGCATGATGGTTATTGTGCCAGCCTTCTCCCCACGAGAGGAGCGCCACCCACCAGCAATTTGTCGACTGATCCTCGGTCTTGAAAGACCGATACCCGGCCATGTGCGCGGCGCTGTTGACCAGCCAAGTGGTGTGATAGGAGAGCACCAGCCGTACGAACACGCCCCAAACAACCCACGACCAGCCCCCGATAAGAAATAAGACTACCGCAAGCGCGATCTGGAGGGGAACATGCAGGTACTTGAGCGCGCGATAGAATCGACTGGCGTAGAGATCCGGCGCGAACCGCTTCTCTTCTTCAAGCGTTGGTTTGGCGGCGTTGGGCAGGTAGAGCCAGTCCATGTGCGCCCAAAGCGCCCCGCGGTCAATGCCGTGCGGATCGCCCTCACGGTCGGCGTGCGCGTGATGGATGCGGTGCGTCGCGACCCAATTTATCGGGTCACCCTGGAATGCGAGCGTGCCGCAGATGGCCGTGAAGTATTCAATCGGCTTGCGTAATCTCAACGCACGGTGCGTTAACGTTCGATGGTAACATAAGGTTACACCGAGCATGCCGGTAAGATACATAATAACGACTGCCGCCACCAGCGCCGACCAGTGAAAGAACCCGCGATAGAACGCGAACAGCGCGCCTATGTGGATGAGAACCAAGGCGGTTCCGGTAACCCAGTTGGGTTTGACAGGCTTCATGGTGAGAGCTTTCTGCGGTTTCGGTTCGTCTGATGGGGTGGTTCTGAGTTTGAGGGCGCTTCCCCGTCTGTTATTTGCAGGTTGAACAGTGGCCGTGCAGGCTGAGCAGCACTTCTTTTATCTGCGCGCCTTGCTTGCGCGCCAGATTCTGCACGATTCTTTTGTTCAGGCGATAATCAACGTCTTCAACCTTACCACAGATGTCGCATCGAAAGTGAGCATGAGCTTGCCCGGCGGGCTCATAGTAGGCGCTGTCGGCGCCCGGTAGCAAAATCTCGGAGATCAGCTCCATCTCGCGCAAACGAGCCAGTGCTCGGTAGACAGTTGTGAAGCCGATCGACGGTTGGCGACGCCTCACCAAACGATGAACGTCAGCCATAGCCAAATGCGTTCCGATTCCCTGTTCGGCGACAACGTCGTATACCAACCGATAATTTTTTGCCAGGCGAGGCTGCGCTGAGTCCATCGCGGCCATTCTACCACATCCGGGAGTTGACCCGAACATACTTGAGTGCTACCATACACAAACTGAAAACCAATTTCACTTTGGAAGAGGCACAATGAGCGACGAGAAACGAACACTAACGACCCGCCAGGGTCATCCGGTGCCGGATAATCAGAACATGCGCACCATCGGCGAGCGCGGACCGGCCACACTGGAAAACTACCATTTTATCGAGAAAATCACCCATTTCGACCGTGAACGCATCCCCGAGCGGGTGGTGCATGCGCGCGGCACCGGCGCCCACGGGCACTTTGAGGCATACGGCAAAGTCGGAAGCGAGCCGGCCGCCCGATATACCCGCGCGAAAGTCATCACTGAGTCCGGTCATAAGACCCCGCTGTTCGTGCGGTTTTCGACGGTAGTCGGGAGCAAGGGCTCGCCCGAGACGGCTCGCGATCCTCGCGGGTTTGCAATTAAGTTTTACACCAAGGACGGGAACTGGGATTTGGTCGGCAACAACCTGCCGATCTTCTTCATCCGCGATGCGACCAAGTTTCCCGACATGGTTCACGCATTTAAGGCCGACCCGGTCGATAACACCGAGGGCGTCGCCTGGCGATTTTATGATTTCGTCTGCAACTCACCCGAAACGCTGCACATGGTGACATGGGTCAAGAGCCCGTGGGGAATCCCGGCCAACTATCGCGAGATGATCGGCTCGGGCGTAAACACCTACAAGTGGATAAACGTCAAAGGCGAAGCGCATTTGGTGAAGTACCATTGGGCACCCAAACAAGGTCCGCGCAATCTCACCGCGGCGCAAGCGGCCGAGATTCAAGCCAAAGATGCCGGTCATGCGACCAAAGACCTCTACGACGCAATCGAAAGCAAGAACTATCCGCAGTGGGAGCTTCAGGTTCAACTGATGCCCGACGGAGAACATCCGGAGTTGGACTTCGATCCGCTCGATGATACCAAGGTATGGCCGGAAGACGCCTTTCCAAAACTGGCGGTCGGCATGATGACGCTCAATCGCAATCCCGAGAATGTCTTCGCCGAAACCGAGCAGGCCTCGTTCGGCACCGGCGTGCTGGTTGACGGAATGGATTTCTCTGATGACAAGATGCTGCTCGGCCGCACCCTCTCGTATTCGGATACGCAGCGCTATCGGGTCGGTCCCAACTATCTTCAACTCCCGATCAATGCGCCGAAATCCGCCGCGCACACCAATCAACGCGACGGCTCAATGGCGCACCATGTCGATAACTCCGGCGAGAATCCGCACGTCAATTACGAGCCGAGCATCCAAGGCGGTCTGCACGAGGCGCCCAAACCGGAACACGACTATCGAGAGCCGGTACACGGCGAGATGATGCGACACGAAATTCTGCGCACCCAAGATGACTACAAACAAACCGGCGAGCGGTACCGGACCTTTACCGATGCCGAGCGCGACGAGTTGGTCAACAACATCGGCAACGATTTGAAGGCTTGCCCAGAGAATATCTCACTTCGAATGATTTGGCATCTCTATCACTGCGACCCGGATTACGGAACGCGGATCGCGCAGATCGCCGGACGCGATCTGCAAAAGGCGCTCAAGCTCGATCCGCTGCCGGGGCATCCGGCGCCGCATCAGCCGCGTGCGCACCGATTCGCTCCCAGCAACGGCGCGGTCCGCCAAACCGCCGGAGTCGGCGACTAGTCGCTGATTTTCAAACGCGACGCCGCCGAGCGGCCGAATTGCTCGGGGGCGTACTGTAACTGCGCGGTG
>JALYVT010000117.1 GCA_030853105.1 Vulcanimicrobiota bacterium | reverse complement strand
GAGATTTCGTAGGTTCAATGATTTGTCGGCGAGTTTTCCGAGCGCTTCGTGAAGGCTTCCGGCTTGGTGCGGAAGTTCGAATCCGACGAGGGCTCGGCCGAGATTTCGACCCGGTTCGCCGTTAGTTGCAATCAGGAAGAAGCGTGTGATGTTTTCGATCGCATCGCCAACCGAGCCGAGCAGGACCCGGCCACCGTATCGCTGCGCCGCAAGAGCTGGTCCAATTGCCGCGACGTGTTTGTCGCCGGATTCGACAACCATGCGAATGGCGCCCGCGGTGTCTTCTACGGTTTTGATCTGTAAATCGGGCCGCCTCGAGAAGAACGCGCGGCATTGTTCTAAGGCGACCGGGTGAGAGCAGACTGTGGTGATTTCGTCGAATTCGGAGACGTTCGTACCCACCAATGCTTGCACGATGGGATGAGCTGTTTCGTCAACAACGTGGACATTCGGATGCGCTGCAATCAAATCATAGGAGCGAGCGATCGACCCATGGATCGTGTTTTCGCACGGCAAGAGGCCGCACTCGATCTCCCCGTCGCTAACGGCGTCGACCAGTTCGTCGAAGGTACGATACCCACGGGTCGTAACGACTTCTAATAAGGCGAGTATCGCCGCCTCGCTGAACGCGCCGCTTTCTCCCTGAAACCCAACAACGCTCACCGCGCTGCTGCCTGTAGGAACGCTTCGTGTAGCGGCACCGCGTCCCCGTGTACGCTCGCTTCAGCGATGTACGTTAGTGCGTGAGATAAGCGCCGCGCCTCGTTAGCAATGTTTTGCGCGTTGTGGCGGAAAATCGGATCCCACATTGCGAGCGGCGAGTTTCCGAGACGCCGAAATTCGCGCGCAGCCGGCCCGAGCAGATTCTCGTATGCCACGGCAGCAGACTTATCGGCCAATAACGCTGAGAAGACGGTGGAAAAGAGTTGCGGTAGGTGAGATGTGAGCGCCACAACTTGGTCATGAGTTTCGGCATCGATCGCAAACGGTTCAGCGTCGAAACTGCGAATGAACTCGCATACGGCGGTGTCGAGCGATCTGCTTTCCGAACGGACGAATGCCCAGCGGCAACTCTCAAAGAGGCTTGCGCCGGCGCTGCGTAGGCCGCTCCGTTCGGTTCCGGCCATCGGATGTGTGCCAACGAACTGTTTCAACGACTTAGCTGCTTTCACAATCGGGGATTTCACCGAGGCGATGTCGATGATGAGTTTGGCCGCCGGCGGGTTTGACACCATGGCGGTAATTTCGGCCAGGGTTGCATCAATTGGAGCAGCAAGGACGATGATCTCTGCCTCGTTACACAACTGTTCTCGATCGACCGAGGCGTCGATCGCTTGCAGCGCGAGCGCTTGTCGTAACGCGGATATATCGGAATCATAGCCGATTACTCGTAACCCATTTACACGCGAACGCATTCCGATCGAGCCGCCAAGCGCACCGGTGCCTATAATGCCCAGCGTCCTGCGAATCATGCCGGCACGTTCGGAAGAAGAAGGTCGGGTCGCAGACAGACGGCTCGCTCCAAATAGACGTGCTCGATTTGATCTTGGTCGAGGGTCGTGTTGATGTGCATCAAAACGCGGATAACGCGCTCTAACGAGCCCGGTACATCGACCTCGCAAAAGTGCAGCATCGGAACATGATCCAACCCGATCTGTCGGGCGCTTAACGCCGGGAAAGCGGCGCGCAAATCCGGTGTTAACGAAAATAGCACCGAGGCAATGTCATCGCATTCGATCCGGTTGCGCTTGAGCATCTCGGTGAGAAGCCGTTTGCTCGCAGCGTCAATGTACTCGGAGCGATCGGCCGCGACAGTGATTGCTCCGCGGACCCCGCGTACTTTCGGGGCGCTCATACGGCTGCCGCCGTTTGTGTGCCGACGGGAATGGTGTCAAGCTCGGCTACGATCTGCGCGAAATCATCGAAGGTGAGCGCCTGCTCTTTGTCGCTTTTGGCCTCGGGCGGGTTGGGATGCACTTCGATCAGCAATCCGTGCGCTCCAACCGCCTTGGCCGCCAGACACAGGGGGCGGATCCAACGACGGACGCCGACCGCATGGCTCGGATCGACCAGAATCGGAAGGTGGCAGCGTTCTCGCAGAACCGGTATCGCTGAGAGGTCCAGTGTATTGCGGGTTGCCGTTTCAAACGTGCGGATGCCACGTTCGCAGAGCATAACGTTGGGATTCCCCTCGGCCATGATGTACTCAGCCGCAGCCAGCAGCTCATCGATTGTCGCCGACAGCCCACGCTTCAGCAGCACGGTGTGGCCGGTGCGTCCCACCGCTTTGAGCAGATCGAAATTTTGCATGTTGCGCGCGCCGATCTGCAGGACATCGATCTGTGAGGCCATTCGCTCCACTTGATCGATGGTCATAACTTCGCTGACGACCGGCATTCCGGTTGCTCTGCCGGCTTCGGCCAGCAGCCCCACACCCTCCCAGCCCAACCCTTGAAACGCATAGGGACTCGTACGCGGTTTGAACGCGCCGCCGCGCAGCATTACTGCACCATGCGCTTGTACGGCGCGTGCGGTTTCAAAGATTTGTTCCCGCGATTCCACGGCGCACGGTCCCGCGATAATCGCGAAGGCACCGTCGCCGATTCGTACGTCCCCGACTTGGACGCTGCTGCCCGCCGGGTTCGCCGGGCGGGATACGCGCGGCAGCGATGATGCTGATCTCGAGATTGGGATTTGCGGCTGCCAAACGTCGGGCAAGCGTTCAAGCGCAACGCGGGCCGGAATCGGTTCAGCGCCGATCGGTGCGCCGACGTGTGCTGCATAGCTTCCGAGGACTTTCAGCGTTCGGCTATCGGCGCGGATGTCGCGAATCGCTTCCGATACGGCGGGGTCATCGCAATCGCCGCTGATATCGGCATAAAACACGTGATCGGTGCCATGACCCAAGCGAGGTTTTGATTCCAGTTTGGTTAGCGAAATATCTCGGCTCGCGAGATGCCCAAGCGCACGCGCTAATGTTCCGGATGCGTCCGTCAAGCTGAAGATAAGTGACGTCTTGCGAGGCGAATCTGTAACGTCACTAGCCCCGGTCGCGGCATGGTTCGGTGGAGCGAGAACGAGAAAGCGCGTGTAGGTGTGCGGATTATCGGCGCAGTGTTCGGCCAGTTCGATAAGGTCGTAAATGTTCGCAGCCGCAGCCGGAGCGAGCGCGGCAACGGCGAGGTTTCCCGCGCGCGCAACTTCGCGCGCAGCAACTCCGGTGTCCTCGCACGGAATGGCGCGCGCTTGCGGAAGTCCGCTAAGAAACGTTCCGCATTCAGCGATCACGAGCGGGTGCGCCAAGACCTCACGCACGTCGGCTAGGCTTGATCCAGCGACGCCAAGCAAGCGGTGGTCGGTTCGCCAAAATATCTCGGCTTGCGGCGCGAGCTGAAACTCAACTACCAAATCGTAGCCTTCACGAACGGTGCCTCCAATTGCGTTTTCAATCGGAAGCACACCGATATCGACTCGCTTACCGGCTAGCGCGACTGCCACATCGCGGTAAGCGGCCGCCCCGACGGTACTTCCGGCAATCTGCGCAACATGCAGGTAGTGATCCAGCACAAGCTGCGAGTACGCGCCCGGAGCACCTTGATAGATCGCGATAGCCATTCGTAACTCCTAAATCAAAAGAAAAAACCCCCGCCGGTCGGCGAGGGTTTGCGAAACTCCAGTGTTAGACTCTTGTTATGCGCAAACAACCTCAGACCGACCCACCGGGCGGCTAAAATAATAATACGCAAAATAGTTCGGACTCAAGAGCAACATTGAGGCCTATAGAACCACGAATCGCCCCACATGTCAATAGTGCGAATTGAGCCGAATAGAATCTTACCGCGAAGGGCAGCAAGTGTCGGACGCGGATATTTGAAACTCCGGCTAGCATAGCGCGGTCGCGCCCCTATAATGTTGTAAAAAGGCGGAGACCACCGCCGATTTTCGGAAGAGTTTTTTAGCACAAAAACCAACCCGAAAGGAACCAGCAGTGGCCCCAATTGAGTCTACCTCATCAGAGAGCGCATTTCCAGAGGCTGCGGAAAATCTCGTGGCTCGAGTCGTCGAGAGCTATTTGAACAACCTGCTCGAGGAGCAAATGGCAGAGCACCTTGGTGCCAATCGCCACGAACGCACGGACGAACGAACCGGCGGCTATCGGAACGGAACGCGCGGGCGGCAATTGTACACGCGCGTTGGACCGGTAACGCTACGGGTCCCGCAGGCTCGCGATGGTGGTTTTTCAACGGATATTTTCCAGCGCTATCAGCGTAGCGAACAGGCGTTGGTGCTGGCGATCTTGGAGATGTACGTCAACGGCGTATCGACTCGCAAAGTGAGTACGATAACGGAATCCCTCTGCGGGACGTCCATCTCGAAATCGGCAGTGAGCCGCCTGATCGCTCAGCTCGATGTTCGCGTTACCGCGTTCAACGAGCGACGCCTGGACGACGTGAACTATCCATTCGTCTACGTCGACGCAATGTTTATCAAATGCCGCCACAACGATCGCATTGCGAGTAAGGCGGCGCTGATCGCCAGCGGCGTAAACGCCGCTGGCTATCGCGAGCCGCTGGGCGTTCAGATTGGCGATTCCGAAAGCTTTACGACCTGGGAAGCGCTGTTTTCCATCTTGCGTAAGCGCGGGCTGGAAGGCGTGGTATTCGTTGTTTCAGACGAGCACGCTGGGCTCGTTCAAGCGCTGCGCAAGCACTTCGCCGGCGCAACCTGGCAACGCTGTCAGGTACACTTGCAGCGCAATTTGCTTGGGCATAGCCCGATGCGCGAACGCAAAACGGTTGCGGATGCAGCAAAGCGCGTATTCCACGCCGCCGACATGAGCGAGGCGCGCCGGCAACGCGAGTGTTTCGCAGAAATGTTCGCAAAGACGGCCCCTAAAGCCGTGGCCTGCCTTGAAGACGCGTTCGATGACGCGATGGCGGTCATGTGCCTTCCCGAAAAGTACCGTAAACGCTTGCGCTCGACAAACATGCAAGAACGCCTCAACGAAGAGATCCGGCGCAGAGAGCGAGTCGTCCGAGTGTTTCCCAACGAAGACTCGGCGGTGCGTCTGATCGGGGCACTTCTTGCAGAGACCGCCGAGGCTTGGCAGGAGCGTGTTTATCTCGACATGCAAGAGTTTCGCGAATGGCAGGCAACTCAAGCGGAGGAACGGGCGATACCTGCAACCCTACCGATCGCGGTCTAACTTGCGATCAAAACGAAAATCAAATTACAGCAATTCCGGGGCTTGACACATAGCGCGGCACTGCGAGCAGCTGCGGCGATCACGGCGTTGGAGAGTGTCGTGCGCAGGCCGCCTTGTTCCAGCGCCATTAACCCGTCGATCGTGCAGCCCGCCGGCGTCGTCACTTCGTCGCGCAACGCCGCTGGGTGTTTATCGGTCTGTAAAATCATTTGGGCCGCACCGAGCATCGTCTGCGCGGCGAGCAGTTGCGCAGTCGTGCGCTGGATTCCAAGTTTAACGCCCGCGTCGGTCAGGGCTTCGACGATTAAGTAACCGTACGCGGGACCGCAGCCGGATAGGCCGGTCACGGCGTCCATTTGACCCTCGGGCACCACACAAACCCGTCCGATCGACGAAAACAGATTTTTAATTCGTTCAATTTCAGCTTCGCTCGTTGATACGCAGGCGGCGAGTGCCGTCATTCCGGCTCCAATGCGACACGGTGTGTTCGGCATGGCACGGATGAGTGCGCATTCGTCGCCCGCCTGCGCACGGAGCATTTTTAGCGAAACAGCTGCGGCAACCGAGACGAGCGTATGGTGATCGGTTAAGTGCGGGCCGATCTCTTCCAGCACAACGTTCACTTGGAATGGTTTCACGCAAAGGATGATGACGTCGCTAGTTTGGGCAAGCGCCGTGTGGTCGTCGCCACGCTTGCCGACGCAAAGCTGCTCGACATCCGAGCTCGCAGCCAGACCGGTTGCGAGGATGCTGCCGATTCGACCTGCGCCGATTATTCCAATATTCATAAACAAATCTCCAAAACAAAAAAACCGCCCCGTACGGAGCGGTTGAAAGAACATTCGATGTCTTACGCGCGCGCTACCGTACCAACACTATTCTGTGCGGCGGGACCGGCGGGATCGGCGCGAGCATGTAGGCCATGTTGTGCGCAAGCATACTATGCTCGACGCCGCGTGTCAATCACCTGATCGCGATTGCGCGCAATCACGGTCGCATCGCCGCGGAGTGCAGCCTTGAGCGCATTCGGCTTAGCGTCGCAGATGTAGACGCGCTTTACACCCTCATCGAGTGCTCGAATCGCCGCCTGCATCTTGGGCAGCATCGAGTTTTGACAGCCGGAAGAAGAAGCGAAAGCCTTCGCTTCATCCAGGCTAAACCGCTGCACAGCGGTGGCAGGGTCCGACGGGTTTGCCATGACGCGCGACACGTTGGTTACCATGATGAAGGCATCCGCGCGAAGCGCCGCGGCAATCGCCCCAGCAGACGTGTCCGCATTGACATTGAAAGCGCAGCGCGGGTCGACTCCGACTGCGAGCGGCGCCACGATCGGAAGGTACCCGCCCGCCAACATCGTTTGCAGCAGGTGGGAATTCACCGCTGCTATCTCACCCACATAGCCCAGATCAGCGTCGAAGCTTCGGGCAACCAGCAAATCGCCGTCTTGTCCGCTTACGCCGACCGCCGACAAGCCGCACGCTCGCGCAATGCGGACCAAGCGTTTATTGATTGTGCCGCAGAGGACCGCTTCGGTAATTTCGAGCGTCGCCGCGTCGGTCACCCGTAGACCGTCGATCCGGCGTGCACCGAGCCCTCGCAACGCGAGTGCAGCGTCGATTTCAGGGCCGCCGCCGTGAACGGCGACAACCCGGCCTCCCTCCAGACGCAGTTCGGCAATCTCCCGAAAGATCGATTCCTCGTTGGCGGCGAGCGCGTTCCCGCCGAATTTAACCACGATAAGCAAGCACGGACTCCAAGGTAGTTCGGGGTAGGGTATTGCAATTATATACAAATTATGCATAAATATGCAATATGTACGCCGTAGCTTCGTCGAACGGGACTCTGCTGGGCCGCTCGCTGCTAAGAATTGCCGATTTCTCGGCT
>JALYVT010000116.1 GCA_030853105.1 Vulcanimicrobiota bacterium | reverse complement strand
ATCGTCACGACGGCGACCTTTATGATCGCAAGCGCAATGCTGGCTGAAACCGCACTGTCGTATCTGGGCATCGGCGTGCGCGCGCCGACACCCTCATGGGGCAATCTGCTCACCAGCGCCCAGAGCGACATATTTGCGGGTGCATATTGGCTGATTCTGCCACCGGGGCTGGCTATTCTCGCAACCGTGAGCGCAATGAACTTTCTCGGCGACTGGCTCCGCGAGCGCGAAGAAACCACGCGCGCGTGAACGCCAAACTCGGGATACTCGGAATGCTTCTGCTTGTGGTGAGTTGTGGGGCGCGCAGTGCCGAGACGCGCGACCCGAATATCGTCATCTGCGCCTGGATCAGCGCACCAGAGAGTTTTAATCCGTTTACGACGGTGAGCGCCGCTGCGACGATGATTCAAGACGAGATATACGCCAAAGTCGTCGATCTGGGCCCAGATCTTCAGCCAAGTTGGTCGTCGAGTTTTGCGTCCAAAGTAAGCATTACGAACGGCGGCCGCGACTACACGCTACACCTGCGTAGCGGCGGTCACTGGCCCGACGGCGCTGCGATTACCGCCGACGATGTCGTATTCTCGCTGAAACTCGCAGCCAATACGCATCTGTTGGCCGGCAACTCCGGCGATTTCGCATTGATGGATACCGGTTCGGTGCGCAAGTCGAACCGCGACACTGTCACATTCCGGCTGCGCAATCCATCCCCGCCGTTTCTGGACAACGCGCTCAATGAGGCCTATATTCTGCCGGCGTACCTGCTTGCGCGTCATCCAGCCGATTCACAAGCCGAGGCCGACTTCATCAATAGCAATCAGCAACTGGCGCATAATCCGCCGGCTAGCGGTCCGTTCGCCATCAAGCGCGTCGTGCCGGATTCGTATCTCATCCTGCAGCCGAATCCCGGTTACTTTGGCCCGAAACCGTTTCTTAAAGAGATCGCGTTTCGAGTCTATCCTCAGCAAGATTCGCTGTACGCGGCAGTCGATGCGGGTGAGGTTGATGTCACCGACCTCGCGCCCAACCTGTGGCGTGTCCACCAGCGGTTGCGCGGCGATCATCGCGCGGTGACGTGGCCGTGGAACGTCGCGTTTGTCTTGCTGCCGAACTTTCACGCAGCCGATGCGCCGTTTCTTCGTGAACGCGCGGTGAGACAAGCGATGCTGCACGCGATCAATCGCCCATTTATTATTAACGGCATATTGAACGGGCAGGCAGATCAGTTGAACGGACCGATTCCGTCGTTTTCGCCGCACTACGACCGCAGACTCGCAAAATATTCGTTCGATCCGAATCGCGCCCGAGCGATACTGGAGCGTGCCGGTTGGCGCATGCAAGACGGCGTTCGTCGGAAAAACGGCGTGGAACTGCGCCTGACATTAAAAACCGGCGGGGCCACCGATGCGGTCGCAAGCAACATCGCAGAACTCGTGCAAGCGAATCTGCGCGGCGTCGGTATTGATTGCACACTCGATAACGAAGAGTTGCAAACATTCTTCGACGACATCCACCATAGCAAATTCGAGTTGGCTCTGCGCGGAACGATCCTACAAGCCTATCCGGACGATTACCGCAATTACTATTCAACTCAAACGGTCGCACACGGCGGCTACAATCTCGGATTTTACGATAACCCGCAAGTCGACCGCGCAATCGAGTCGGCACGCATCGCTGAAAGTCCGCAGCAAGCCCGAGCGGCGCTCGATCGCTATCAGGTGTTGGCCGCGAACGATCTACCGGCGCTTTACCTCTACTCCAACCGCTTGGGCGCGATCGTTCCGCGCAACCTGACCGGATTCGATTTGACACCGCTGGCTCCGGCCGCCTTGCCGATGGGCCTCCAATTCTGGCGACGCATCCGATGAGGCGCGGGCGGCGTTCAATAGGTATATGAGTCAAACACAAACTGCGACATTTGCGGCCGGCTGCTTCTGGGGAGTCGAGGCCGCTTTCCGCCAGGTTCCGGGCGTTCTCGATGCCGTATCCGGGTACATCGGCGGAACGCGCGAGGCGCCGACCTACGAGCAGGTCTGTTCGGGAAAGACCGGGCACGCCGAGGCGGTTCAGGTTTTCTTCGATCCCGATGTCGTCAATTACGAGAAGCTGCTGAGCGTCTTTTGGCAGATACACGACCCGACCACCCGTAATCGGCAGGGTCCGGATGTCGGCAGCCAATATCGCTCGGGGATCTTCTACTATACGCCCGAGCAAGAAACCGCCGCGAGCGCGTCGCTCGCCGAAGCGCAAAAATCAACATCGCGGCCGGTCGTCACCGAGATCACGGCAGCTCCCGAATTCTATCGCGCCGAAGAGTATCATCAGCGCTATACGCAGCGGCATGGAGGAGCAGCATGTCACATCGCGATATAAGCCGTCGCGCTCTCTTGGGAACCGGCCTCGCTGCGCTCGGTTTGTTCGCCGTCAAAGGGCTCACCTCACTCGCGGATTCGCCGCCGCCGAGCGGGCACTTCGAGATCACGCATACGCCCGCGCAGTGGCGCTCCAAGCTCGGCGATGCGCGCTATCAGATTCTGCGCGAAGGCGGAACCGAACCGCCTTGGAGCAGCCCGCTTGAATACGAGCACCGCCTGGGGGGCTATAGCTGCGCGGGCTGCGATTTGCCGCTCTTTTCCTCCACCACCAAGTTCGAGAGCGGCACGGGTTGGCCGAGTTTCTATCGCCCGCTGCCGAACGCCGTAGCGACGATGGCAGACAATTCCCTCGGAGACGAGCGGAACGAAGTTCATTGCCGGCGCTGCGGCGGTCACCTTGGGCATGTGTTCACGGACGGTCCAAAACCGACCGGCCTGCGCTACTGCATGGACGGCCTTTCCCTGGAGTTCCGAAAGAAAACCGTCTAATCCGCCGATAGCACAAATATGACGACTGTGCCGCCCCGCCAGCCGGGGCGGTCCTGGCCGACCCGGCCAGGTCTGCCGTCCCGCGGGCTGCTCGCGGTACTGGCTCTTATCATCATCGCAACCGTTGCGGCATCGTTCTTCTTCGAACGCGTTATCTCGTTCGATCAAGATGCGATCAACACGGCCTACGCAAACCGGCTGCAGGTTTTGCAGCGCGACCCAAGCAGCGAACGTTCGCTTGAAGTGCAGCGCATCCAGCAGCGCATCACCGTTCTCAACAAGCGGTTGCGTACGACAATTACGTCGGCGATCATTGGGATGGCATTTTTCACGCTCTTGGTTACGATGCTCGCAGCCTATTATGAAACCTTGCGTCTGCGGCGTATGCGCGAGTTCGCCGATGCGCTTAACCGCCGCAATCAAGAGATTCTCGGGCTCAACGCTTTTCGTTCCGATCTCATCGCACTACTGGCGCACGACATCAAAGGCCCGCTCACCAATGTTATTGGTTTTGCCGAACTTGCCGATCTCGACGATACCTCGCGCGAGGAGCGCTCGGAATATCTCAAGACAATCGTTGATACCTCCAAGCGGTTGGCGGCACTTGCAAACGACACGCTTGCAATGTCGGACTTGGAACGCAACGGCGTGCAGATCGACGAACAGCCGGTCGATCTGATCTCGATGATTCGCGAAGTCGCCTCAGGGTTCGCAAACGAGCGCGGGGTTGTGATCCTGGCGCGCAGCCGAAGCGTACAAACCCACGGCGACCAGCCGCGTTTATATCAAGTCTTTGAAAATCTGATCGGCAACGCGATCAAGTACTCGCCGACCGGCGCACCAGTCGAGGTTACACTCGAGCAGAACGCCGATCACGTCGTGGTTGCAATCAAAGATCGCGGAATCGGTGTTCCAGTCGAAGAAATCCCGTTGCTCTTCCAGCGTTTCATGCGAGGCTCAAACGCGCGGCGGCTCGGCATCGAAGGCACCGGTCTTGGCCTGTTTTTGGTACGATACATCGTCGAACAACACGGCGGAACCGTTGAAATCACGAGTTCGTCTCAAAATGGGACGGTGGTGACCGTCGCGCTGCCATTTCGCCGCACGGCAGCAACGGGCCAATCAGTAGGTATGCAGATTGGCGCAACGCTTCATGCGGAACTCCATGGAGCCGACGAGCGGATTTGAACCGCTGACCTACTATTTACGAAACAGTTGCTCTACCAACTGAGCTACGTCGGCGCGATGGATGTCCGCGCCGACCCTGTTTCGCCGGGGCGGCTTGCGGACCTTTCCCCGCGCAAAGCATCGCCCTTTATTCAAGGTGCGACTGGACGAACAACGGAACAGGAGAGGTCGAATACATGTCTGATGCGTGAGGATTTTCCCATGGATTACTGCTCATTTTTCTATCGCGGCGGAGCCCATCGTTCGGCGCAGATTCGATGACCCCGACCGGCACGAACGCCAGTCTCATTCTCTGCGCTCGAGTGCTTGCTGACGAGACCGAGGAGTTTCGGGATTGGAGTACGCGCTGGCAAACGCAAGTTCTGGCCTCACCCGGGGCTACGAGTTTTGAGTTCTGGCCGCCCGGACCGGGTCAATCTGAAGCCGTCGGCTTGATGCGCTTCAGCTCCGTCGATGCGCTTACGCTGTGGCGCGAATCGGCAACCAATCGCGCACTTGTTGAAGAAGGCGCGCCGCTGGTCGTCGGCGGCGTCATCATGCAGTTGGCGGGGCAGGCTGCAATCGAATACTCCATCCAGCACAGCGCGACCGAAGTAATCATCACGCAGATAAAGCCAGGCAAAGAAGCGGCATACCGTGCATTCGCAGATCGCATTCAAAAAGCGCAGGAAGCATTTGCGGGATATCTCGGATCGTTCGTTGAGCCTCCGCATCAAAATGAAACCGGTTGGACCGCGGTGCTCCGGTTTGATACCGCAGCGAATTTAGACCTCTGGCTAAAGTCCGATGTTCGGGCGGAGCTCCTCAAGGAGAGTCAGGACCTGATCAAGGGATTCCACGCGCAGCGGGTCGATACGTCGTTTCCCGGCTGGGTACCGCGTGACCCGAGCACCGGCAAACCGCCTAGCATCTGGAAGACCGCCGCGCTGGTATTGCTCACGCTCTTTCCGGTTGTTATGTTGGAACTGAGGTTCCTCAGTCCGTACTTGCAAGGTTTCAACCGAGCACACGCAACATTTATCGGCAACGCGATCAGTGTGCTGATTACCACCTGGCCGTTAATGCCGCTTGCCGTGCGTGCGTTCCATCCATGGCTCTTTCCGAAGGATCATCCGCGCACTACGACGGCCGTCGGCTGGGTCGTCATACTGCTTTGCTACGCGATCGAAGTCGTGGTTTTCTGGCGACTGCTCTAAGGACGGCCTCAATGAATCTCAATACGATCACCGAAATCAAACGCCCAACATCCGCGCAGGAGATTCGCGATTGGCGAGACGGTTATGCTTGGCTCGCGGGCGGCACCTGGCTCTTCTCGGAGCCGCAGATTCACACCGATACACTGATCGATCTGCATCGGTTGAACTGGCCCGCGCTTGAGCTCGGCGCCGACGGATTGGAACTCGCCGCCACCTGTACCATCGCCAACTTGTATGCATTCAAGCCGCCCGCAGAGTGGAAAGCCGGTCCGTTGATCGGTGAATGCTGCCGCTCGTTTCTGTCGTCCTTCAAGATTTGGCATGAGGCCACTATCGGCGGCAATATCGTAATGTCGCTGCCGGCGGGCCCGATGACCTCACTATGTGTTGCGCTAGAGGCAGTTTACACGCTGTGGCCGCGCACGGGCGAGCCACGAAGTGTTCCGGCCCTTGAGTTTGTAACCGGCAATAACGCCAACATTCTGGCGCCTGGCGAGCTGCTGCGAAGCATCCACATACCGGCAAGCGCGCTCGAAAAAACATTCGCGTTTCGCCGCGCATCGCTCACGCATCTGGGACGCTCGGGCGTGCTGCTGATCGGAACGCTCGATTCGAAAGGCGCAGAGATGATCGTGACCGTTACCGCCGCTACCGCGCGACCCGTGCAACTGCGATTTGCCTCCGCACCATCGGCCGATGAGCTGCGCGTCGCCATCGACAGAGCGATTCCCGATTCGCTTTACTTCGATGACGTGCACAGTTCGCCGGCTCACCGCCGCCATCTCACCTATCATTTTGCCGAAGAGATTCGCAAGGAGCTACGCGCGTGAACCTTAGCGTGAACGGAAAACAGTTTTCGGCCGAGCCTGCCCCAGGCGAGTGTCTGCGCGTCTTCTTGCGTGAGCTCGGATGGTACGGCGTCAAGAAAGGCTGCGACGGCGGTGACTGCGGCGCGTGCACCGTATGGGTGGATAAGAAGCCGATTCATAGCTGCCTGTACCCGGCCTTTCGCGCCGAAGGTCACGAGATCACGACGATCGAGGGCCTTGCGGAAAACGGCGAACTGCACCCGATGCAGCAAGCATTTCTCGACGCGCAGTCGTTTCAATGCGGCTACTGTGCTGCCGGAATGATCATGACCGGCGCCGCGCTGACCGACGAACAAAAACGCGATCTACCGCACGCGCTCAAAGGCAACCTCTGCCGCTGCACCGGCTACGCCTCCATTCGCGACGCATTTTCCGGCATAAAAAACGTTAAAACCGACGCTGCCGGGGATTCGAGCGGTCAGAGCGTTCCGAATCCGTTCGCGGAATCGATCGTGACTGGAAAGGCCCGCTACACCAGCGATGTGCCGCCAATGGAGGGGATGCTTTATCTAAAAGTGTTGCGCTCGCCGCACGCCCACGCACGCATTACCGCTATCCGCCGCGAGAAGGCGATGGCGCTCCCGGGCGTGGTCGAGGTATTCACGTGGGAAGATGTCCCGCGCGTGCTCTACACCACTGCGATCCATGAAGATAATCGTGTCGACCCGGACGACACGTACATACTCGACAACATCGCGCGGTTTGTCGGCCAACGTATCGCCGCAGTCGTCGCCGAGACCGAAGGAGCCGCCGAAGCGGGCTGTCGCGCACTCGAAGTCGAGTATGAGATTCTGGCGGCGGTCTTCGATCCCGAGCAAGCGATGCTGCCGGGTGCACCAGTACTGCACGACAAGGGTGCCTATAAGCGCATCATGCATCCCGAACACAACGTCTTTCTCGAACTGCACGGTGAGATCGGCAGCGTCGAAGCCGGTTTTAAGGCGGCCGATGCAATCTACGAGGAGACCTATTTCACGCACCGCCAGCAGCACGTTCATTTAGAGACGATGCAATCGATCAGTTGGCGC
>JALYVT010000115.1 GCA_030853105.1 Vulcanimicrobiota bacterium | reverse complement strand
CGCGCTTTCATCGCAATCGAAAAGAACCGCTTCAACCGCAATCTCGAACTCTGCGCCTGGATGCAACGCTTTCCCGTCCTCAATTCTAACGCGAAGTGGATCGTCTACAACACCAACCCCGCCGCGATTAAACCGCGTGCCGAAGCCGATTGGCATGCCTTCCGAACCGCCGAAGCAGCCGGAGTCGGGCGCGCGTGGCTAACGGCTCGCGGCGAGTGCATCTAAGGGAGTGGTAAGAGCGACGCGGCGGGCGCAACCGATGACTGGCCATTCGCCGCTTCAGGAACTCCCGATTCGACCAGTTGCCGATAGGCGATCAGGCGATTCGTGTTTTTTGCGACATCAAGATTTAATTCGTACGACAGCTGTATTGCTTTGGTAAGGTCACTCGTGTCGTAACTGTAGTTGAACCGCCGCAAACTATGCAGAATCTCGGCGTTCGATTCTGCGAGCAACAAATAGGCCTTGGCGATCTGCGAGCCGGCGCTGCTGTATGTGGGATAGTTGGAGATGACGATCTCGCGCTTAAGTTTTGCCTGTTCGATCTGCGAGCGCAAGGCTTCAACGCGGACACTGCCGGGGTCGTACTTCGCGGCGGCGTTCAAGGTGGAAAGTGCGTCGTCGAAGTGCGCGTGCTTGAAGTCATTGTTCGCGATCTCCATAGATACGGATGAAAATCCGGCACGAGCGCGCGGGTCGTTCGGGCCGACACGTAGTGCGAGGCGATACGCGAGCAGCGCTTCGTGCAGACTCCCGCGAGTCTGCGCCGCTTGTCCCTGATTGACGCGCGTATTCACGATCCAGCGCTCGACGGAACTCGCGCAACCTTGAGTTCCAAGCAGCAATGCGCTTACGCAAGCGGCAGTTCGTACTATTCTCATCGGTTTCTCCATCTAATGCGAATGACTGACCAGGTGCGCAACTGCGGCGATCACTTGCGCCGATGGCACCAGGATCAGTTGCGAGAGCAGCCAGCCGACAATCGCCGTTAGCGACAGGTAGAAGACCATCGACTTCACTTCCTCGTGCGTGCGCTCCCCTTTGACGGCCTCATCGACGATAATCGACGAAGTCGGATCGACGAAGAAGGTAAACGCGATCGTGCCGATGCCGTTGATGATGCCCGAGATACCGAGCGCGGTTCGCGCAACATTGACGTCGATGACGCTGGCATAGTACGCCGCCACCACGCCAATGGCGTAGATTCCGGTCACCACCACGTTGAAAATCAACAGGCGCCGAGGAATCGTTCGCAGCGAGAAACTCTTCAACTCGGAGAGCTGGGGGAGTCGATTTGCACGAAGAACATCCATAATTACGCGCGGATCAAAGAGCCGCAGCAGCGAGTGCGGCAGCGATTTCGTACGCTCGAACGACCGTACTCCGCGCACGAACAGATAGGTGAACATCGGCAACAGCAGGCTTCCGATGATTACGCCGATGGTTCCGGCGACAATAATGAGACGCAACTGCCACTCGAACGTATGCTGCACAGCTGAGATTTGGGCTTGGTCGGGAGGATGATGCAGCAGCATCGCCTTGATCGCGTTGCCGGCGTGGTCGGAGATCGGGCCGAGCATCAGCGTATACAGCAACGTTGCGAGCCGGCTGGCGGTAACGAAGAGATTGAAGAGCGAGATCGAGGTCGCAATCCGTCCGGTTCTCACACCGGCTAATCGAGCAGCGTATGCACCGATCTGAATCGCTTGGACGACGACGTTGATTCCGAGTGCGACGAGAAGCTGCCAAGACCAAAATGGAATCGCGGCAAGCGCTGAATTATGCAGCGCTGCGGTTCCAGTCGATTGAGTCTTCTTCCACCGGCCCCAGAACGCACAGACCCAGATTCTGCTCGGCCAGCAGTTCGCCGGCTAGTCCCTGAATTTGCTCGGCGGTAACTTCTTCGATCTGCTGTTCGATCTCCTCGGTCTCCAGTTGACGCCCAAGCGAGAACTCGCTGCGCCCTAAGCGCATCATGCGGCTCGAAGAACTCTCAAGCGCGAGCAGCAGGCTGCCTTTGATGTGCGCCTTGGCGAGGCGCAGTTCGGCATCGGTTACCGGTGTTTCGCGCAACGCGGCAAACTGATCGCAGATGACCGCAACACACTCCTGCACGCTCTGCGGCGAGGTTCCGGCATAGACCGCGAACAGCCCAGCGCCGCGGTAGGCGGCTTGAAATGAATAGACCGTGTAAACCAAACCGCGCTTCTCGCGAATCTCTTGAAAGAGACGGCTCGACATTCCGCCGCCCAAAATCGTATCCATCACCGAGAGCACATACCGTCGGTCGTCTCGCACCGAGAGTCCGCGGGTGCCGATGACGACGTAGGCCTGCTCGCTCTCCTTGTATCGAAATAATGCAGACGGCGTAAGCGCCGGTACTTGCGGCTGTGGTAGAATGCACGAACCGGTAAACTGCGCGAATCGTTCTTCGAACTGCGCGACGATTTTATCGTGATCGATATTGCCGGCGGCCGTAATCACAACCGAGTTCGGTGCATAGCGCAAACGCATGTGTTCGCGCAAATCGTCGCGCGTGAGTTTCGAGACGGTCTCGGAGAACCCGATCGTCGGCGCGCCCAGGTTGGAATCGTTCCACATGGTTTGAACGAAGAGATCGTGGATGAGCTCGTCGGGCGAGTCATCGTACATCTTGATCTCTTCAAGGACGACTTTCTGCTCCTTCGATAACTCCCCGGGATCAAAGGTTGAATGTAAGAACATATCGCTGAGGACATCGATTGCCAGCGGCACGTGATGATCGATCACTTTGGCGTAGTAGCAGGTCGTCTCTTTGTCGGTGAAGGCGTTGAGGTTGCCGCCGACGCCGTCCATCTCCTCGGCGATCTCGCGCGCGGTGCGGGTCTGCGTCCCCTTAAACAGCATGTGTTCGACAAGGTGTGACACTCCGCGCTGCGGCGCAGATTCAGCCGCCGACCCGATATCCGCCCAGATGCCGATTGTGGCAGAGCGAACCGCCGGCATCGCTTCAGTAATGACGCGAACGCCGTTCGCCAAAATGCTTTTACGGTACATAAAGTCTCTGTAGATTAGCCGGGCGCGCGGCCGAGGCCTCGCGGAGACGCAAACGCGGTGCCGGCCCAGGCCTGATCCCAGTAGACGCCTGCACCTGAGCGCATACGAGCTAGGATTTGGGAGCGGGTCTCGCCGCGGCGAATCGTTATCGCGAAGACCGTGCGGCTCGTCGGCTTTGCCAAATCGCCCGCGACGACCACGCCCTTGCCGACCGAGAGCGGAACCACCGTGCTGATATCGACCTCTTCAATCGGAGCTGCGGCGAGCGACCCGAGCGCAAGCGAAGCGATCTCGTTCATATACGCGATGCGCGAGAGTGGTCGATGGAACTTTACACCGGAGATGCGTAATCCGACAACGGTGTGTGAGCCGAAGCCGAATGCCGCGACTTTGAGCACCTGCGCCGGCCACTCGCGAACAAATAGCGCCGTACCGATCTTGAGCGCAATCGGTAAGCGATTTCCCTGTGCGCGCGCATACGCGTCGACTCTGGCCGTACTCGGCGCCGCCGCGATCAGCGATGCCATCAGTACAAGTACTAACCCGCCGGGCACCCTTCGACTACGGATTCGCCCTCGCGGACGAATCCTGCTCAGGATGACATAATACCAATTCAACACCTTGTCATTCTGAGCAGAGTTCGCCAATGGCGAACTCATACATGACTTGTCACCCTGAGCAGAGTTCGCCGCCGGCGAACTCGAAGTCGAAGGGTCAGTAACTCTGCGCAAAGTAGGCTCGCACGTTTGCGGGCTCACCGCACGCAACGCACGCGGCGGCGCCGTCCAGCGGGCGCAGGTTGCGAGTCGTCGCGGTAGTCTTCGCCTTCACCTCTGCCTCGCATTCGGGACGGCTGCACCACGGAATATCGATCATTCCGGCGCGATCCTTGCACAGCTCGAAGAATTGATCGCGGTCTTCGACCTTGTAGGTGTGGCCGAGCAGAAAGTGCTTCGCGCGCGCGTACATCGAGCACTGAATATCCGACAGCAGCTCGCGAATGGTTTCGCAGAGCTGGTCGATCGGTACGACGGTCTTGTGACCGTCTTCGCCCTTCTCTTTATCGCGGCGTACCAGCATCACGCTGGCGTTCTGCAGATCCTTCGGCCCGATCTCGATTCGCAACGGAACACCGCGCATCTCCCACTCGCTGTATTTCCAGCCCGGCGTGTAATCGCGATCGTCGACACGCACCCGGAAACCCTGGGCTTTCAACTGCTTGGCGAGTTCGTGTGCCTTTTCGGTCGGCGCGGTATCGCCTCCGCGAACAATCGGCACGAAGACCGCTTCGATCGGTGCGAGTTTCGGAGGGAGGCGCAGGCCTCGGTCGTCGCCGTGAACCATAATCATTGCGCCAAGTATTCGCCACGACATTCCCCACGACGTCGTGTAGACGTGTTTTGTCTGCTGATCGGTATCGGCAAACGTGATGTCGTACGCCTTGGCAAAGTTTTGGCCGAGATCGTGCGAGGTCCCAGACTGCAAGGCTTTACCGTCGGGCATCAGTGCCTCAATCGAATAGGTTTCAACCGCGCCGGGGAAGCGTTCGCCGACGCTCTTTACGCCTTCGTACACCGGCACTGCAGCAACGTTCTCAGCGAAGTCCTTATAGACATCGAGCATTCGAAGGGTCTCTTCGCGCGCCTCGAGCGCATTAGCGTGCGCGGTGTGCCCCTCTTGCCAGAGAAACTCCATGGTGCGCAGGAACGGGCGTGTGGCTTTTTCCCACCGCACCACATTGGCCCACTGATTGATGAGAACGGGCAGATCGCGGTGCGATTGAATCCATTCGGCATACATCACGCCGATAATCACCTCGGAGGTCGGGCGTATCGCCAGCCGTTCGGTCAGCTTCTCGGAGCCGCCGTGCGTCACCCAAGCGACCTCCGGCGCAAATCCCTCCACGTGATCGGCCTCCTTCATCAGCAGACCCTCGGGGATCAGCAGCGGAAAGTAGGCGTTCTCATGGCCGGTCTCTTTGAATCGGGCGTCGAGCTCGCGCTGCAGATTCTCCCAGATCGCAAACCCGTAGGGCCGCAGCACCACGCACCCGCGAACCGGCGAATACGAGACCAGTTCCGCCTTGATGCAAACTGCGGTATACCAGGCCGAGATATCCGCCCCTTTTGGCGGAATCTCTTTCATATCGGAAATTTTTGACTCTCTCCTTCACGCTGGAGCGCAAGCGGAAGCATTCTGGCGGAAGCGTTCGGTTCGAGCGTTTGCTAGAGTCAGCCTCCCGCTTCATGTCGAACGCGCTCTACTTATGCCAAAATTAACCCGCATCTATACGCGCACCGGCGACGACGGAACAACCGGCCTGGTCGGCGGACAGCGCGTCGCAAAGAACTCGCTTCGAATCGAGGCCTACGGCACGATCGATGAGTGTTCCAGCGCCATTGGGGCAGCACGCGCCGCACTTGCCTGCGAGATGGACAATACGAACGTGGCGCGGCTCGACGCGTGGCTCGCATGGACGCAAGACGCTCTCTTTAACTTGGGCTCCGATCTTGCAACGTTGCCCGAAAACCGCTGGGAGGGCATGCCGCTCATCATGCACGACGATTCGAGCGCGCTCGAACGTGCAATCGACGAGGCACAAGGAGACTTGGAACCGCTCAATACGTTCATTCATCCCGGCGGAAGCCAGGCCGGCGCCTCGCTTCACATGGCGCGCACAACCTGCCGACGCGCCGAACGACTACTGGTTTCACTCTCCGCGCAAGAACCGATTTCGCCGGACACGATAAAATATGTAAACCGCTTATCAGACGCGCTCTTCGTTTGGGCGCGGTGGATTAATCACATCCTCAAGCAGCCCGAAGCCCGCTGGAACCCGGCTACGGCTCCGCCGCCGCCACTTTAAGCAACCTGCGCAGAATGCCGAAGCGAAGCAATGCGGCGAGCGTTACGGCATCGTTTATTTTTCCGGCAACGGCCGCGGCGAATGCTGACGACGATGAGATCCGAACCAGCTCGATGCTCTCCTGCGGCTCCGGGTCGGCATCAACATGGTAGACATCGGTCGCTAAGAATACCTCAACCACGTTGTCGATAATCGAGGGAAGTTCATACAGCTTTCCTAGCGACTCCCATTTTTGGGCGACAAGGCCAAGTTCTTCACGCAGTTCTCGCTGCGCGCATTCGAGCATACTTTCACCGGGGTCGGCGCCACCCTTGACGACTTCAAGCACGTCGGTCTGCGCGCCGAAACGCGGCTGCAGCGCAAACAGCAAATCATCCTCATCAGCCACCAGAACCGCAACCGCGCGTCCGCTCGAAATCAACACATGCTCCCCGGGCACGCCGTTCGGATGCACGATCTGGTGAACTTCCACGCCGAGCCACTGATTCCGATAGATATCGCGCGCTGAGCGGCGCTCGTAGGGTTTCATGCTTGGGCCTTCTGGCAGCGTCAAGGCAGCCCTTGTCGACGCCATGCTCTGGTGTGATAGACTAAACGTGGAGAATAATCAATGGATACAACCCTTATGGGCGATAAGCCTGAATTTGAATTGCTCGACGGCGAGGCATTTCGCAAAGTGAGCCCCGTTCGTACGCACTCAATGGTGCAGCGTGCCGTCGGGGATATTATTGCCAGAAGCGCTCGTGGTATCGGCCAAGCTGGACCCGAATGGCGCTTCCGCGTGGGTCTGGCAGATGGCAGCAACACCTCGCTCATGCCGGACGTCTCGTACGTTTCGCTTGAACGTCTGCGCGAGCTGCGCCAAGAAGATCGCGAGGAGCCGCCCTTTGGGCCGGATATTGTTGCTGAAGTTCGTTCACCCTCGCATCGTCCCGGATTGCTAAAACGCAAGATTGCGAAATACTTCGGAGCGGGCACGCTGATGGTGCTCGATATCGATCCGCAATCACGCCGTATCTTTGCCCATACGCCGAAGGGTATGTGTGAATACGGCCCCGGCTCACGCTTCGCGCACCCGGATACTCCGTGGCTGATCTTTGAGGTCGATGCGTTGTTCACCGAGGTCGACATCTTCGGCTAGCATAGCCAAAGGGCGACGCGGCGGCGGCTGCGAACCCCGGGGCGGATGTCCTTTGTCCAACAACTCTTCGAAACCACCAATCTAGAGAAGCTGCGGGAGTTTTCCAAGC
>JALYVT010000114.1 GCA_030853105.1 Vulcanimicrobiota bacterium | reverse complement strand
ACTGCTGAGGTTGATAAGGTCTCGCTAGCCAAGACGCCCGCGCAGTGGAAAGATGCGTTTCAATATATCTCCGAGCGTCCGGAACTCGAGGACATCGTTATCTCTGGTGGCGACACCTATCAGCTGCCGCCCAAAAATATTGAACTGATCGGCAACGCGCTACTCGATATTCCGCATGTTCGCCGGATGCGCTTCGCGACTAAGGGACCGGCGATTATGCCGATGAAGATCATCACCCACAAAGAGTGGCTAGATGCACTGACGTCGATTGTCGATCGGGGCCGCAAGCTCGGCAAAGAAGTCGTGCTGCACACACACTTTAACAGCCCAAATGAGATCACGCAGATTACTCAGCGTGCGATGCACATGCTGTTCGAACGCGGCATTACCGTGCGAAACCAATCGGTGCTCATTCGCGGCGTGAACAATGATAAGCTCGCTATGCAGCTCTTGGTCAAACGGCTCGGCTATATAAACGTCCATCCGTACTACGTCTACATGCACGATTTGGTCAAAGGCGTCGAAGAGCTGCGTACCACCATTCAAACCGCGGTCGACATTGAGAAGTTCGTGCGCGGCAGTACCGCCGGCTTCAACACCCCGACGTTCGTATGCGATGCACCGGGCGGCGGCGGTAAGCGTGATGTTCACAGCTTCGACTTTTACGATCGCGAAAATGGTATCGCCGTCTACAGCGCTCCGAGCGTGAAGCCCGGCAAGTCATTCGTCTACGTCGATCCGATCGATCAGCTTGCACCCGAGGTTCAAGCACGTTGGGCCGTCCCGCAGCTGCAAGAGCAGATGATCCGCGACGCGATAAAAAAGGCCGGCGTCGAAGACGAGCAACTCGTACTGGCTTAACCGCCGGCACGCTTGATTTTGCGGCCGGATCGTTCGAAGTATTCGACGATTCGGTCGCGATGATCGCCTTGAATCTCGACGATACCGTCCTTGGCCGTGCCGCCGCTGCCGCATAATCGTTTCAACGCTTTGGCGACACTTGTAAGCTCCGCCTCATTCAGTCCCGTTACCACGCTGACGGTACTGCCGCGCCGCCGCTCGCGCGATATTCGCAGCACTCCATCATCTGGCGGCAGATGCTTTGCTTGCAATTTGGAATGCAGCGTGCGCGGCGGCTGCGGGATCGGCAGGTTGCCGTCCGTTGAGTACACCAGCTTGCGATCATCGCTCATTCTGCGACCGTTCGGCAGGCGGGAGCGCCTTCATTGCCCAAGCGGCCGCAATGATCGTTCTGACGGTAACATATACGATCCAGAGCGGGCGCGAGCAAGAGGCCCTGGAGCACTTTCGAGCGCTAAAGCAAGAGTCGCTGAAAGAGCCCGGCAACATCGCTTATTTGATTCATCAATCGCCGGCGGATGCGCGACGCTTCTTCCTGTACGAGCAATACTTAGACGAGACTGCGCTCGACGAGCATCGGGCTTCGCGCCACTTCACCGAACACGCAAGCAACGGCATCATGAAGATCATGGAGAGCCGGCAGCCCGAAACCTACGCGTTAATCGATTGAAGCGGCTCTGCGTCTTCTGCGGTTCGAGCACCGGCACCGAAGCGATCTACGCGCAAGTCGCGCGGGACGTTGGGCATGAGCTACCCGCGTTGGGCTATGGAATCGTCTACGGTGGCGGCCGGATCGGCCTCATGGGAATCGTTGCCGATGCGGCGCTCGCCGCCGGCGGTGAGGTCCTGGGCGTCATCCCGCAATCGCTCGCCGATCGCGAAGTTGAACATCACGGACTCACACAATTGCATATCGTCGCAAGCATGCACGAGCGTAAGGCGCTCATGGCCGATTTTAGCGATGGGTTTATTGCGCTGCCGGGCGGTTTCGGGACTTTCGAAGAGTTCTGCGAAGTCCTCACGTGGGCGCAACTTAAAATTCACAACAAACCGGTCGGACTGCTCAACGTCAACGGGTACTACGACGAACTGCTCGCCTTGTTCGACAAAGCGGTGCGCGAGGGATTCGTCTCCAAGAGCAACCGCGCTTTGGTATTAAGCGCTTCATCGCTCGAACGCCTCATCACGCTTATGGGGCTCTGACTTTAGGCAGCGCTGAAAGCGCGCGAAAACAAGTCCTGAACTTCGGAATCGGTAATTGAGAGCGAGCCTTCCCCGCAGGTGAGTTCGAACATCTGCATGGCGGGATTCTCGGTTGTTTGAAAGCGGCCGATTAACCAAACGCTGCTTCCTTGGCTGACCCGCAGCGCGGCCTGTTCGAGCAGGCTCATCTCGCCGCGAACGTAGCCGTGGAACATGTTGGTCGGCGGCGGATTCGGCGTGATATCGACTCCATCCATCGCATCGAGTATCGCGGCGATCTCGCGCGCACGTTTGCAGTAGAGCGGAATGCGATGCAGATACCGCCGCAGACCCGAGCGCGCCGAGAGGATCATCGGATACTGGGCAACTAACCGTCCGCCGTGACGCTGCTGCCAGACCCGCGCCTCATCGATCAACGATTTCGGGCCGGCCAGAGCAGCTCCCGCGATTGCGCCGAGCACCTTATAGAACGACACGTAGACCGAGTCGAACAAACCCGCGATTTCGGCTAACGGCCGATCATAATACGGCTGCGACTCCCACAGACGTGCGCCGTCCATCTGCAAGGCGATGCCGCGGGAGCGCGCCCAATCGGTCATTGCTTTCAACTCACTCCAGCGCCGCAACGCGCCGCCGATGTTTCGTTCGGGCAGTTCGATCAGCAAACTCCCGATGCGCTCGCGAACGGCTTCCAAATCAGTCAGCGTGAACAGCCGCGAACGATCCCCGACCGGAATACCGTGCAACGGATGCAGCGTTTGAAAGGCGTTGGCTTCCGAGACGAAAAGGTGACTCTGGGGATGCATAGCGACGTTGCGGTTTTCAATGTGATCGGCATGAATACGAAGTGCAATCTGCTGCGCCATTGTTCCGCTCGGCATAAAAACCGCAGCCTCTTTGCCGAGAAGTCGCGCCATCTCGGACTCGAAGCTTTCTAATAGTTCCCCGCCGCCATAGAGGTCGGGCCGCTCGACGTTGTTGAGTTCCTCCGCAATCTCAAGCAGTCGCGCTTTCATCGAGCGCGGCGGCGTACCGAAAAACCGTGTGCAGCCGGCAAGCACGTCGGCGCGATCGAGTGGTTCGGTCTGCGTCAACATTGTTCGGACTACTCGGCGAGTGCAGTCGTAACGATGCGCTCCTGTTCGACAGCGTGGGCTCCGGGGTATCCTTCGCTCGGGCTCGCGCGGTAAGCGCGTCCGATATAGGCGATATCCATGCTGTCGGATTTGCGCTCAAGCAGGCGGCGACGCACGTGTGCGCGCGCGCCCATGTTCTTCGGCTCTTCTTGGACCCAGATCAGCTTCTTAACGTTTGGATAACTTGAAATCGCCGCATTCAATTCTGAGAACGGTAACGGCGCCAACAGCTCAATGCGCACAATCGCAGTCTTCTTGATCTTCTTATAGTCGTCGTGGTTGATAAGATCGTAGTACACTTTGCCCGAGCACAAGATCAATCGCTCGACCTCGCTCTTGCGGCTGGAGAAACTTGGATCGTCGATTACCGCCGCGAACGAACCGGTTGCCATCTCATCGAGCGAACCGGCGGCCTGTTCGGAGCGCAGCAGACTCTTGGGCGTCATGATTACAAGCGGCGCGGCGTGCGGATCGCGCGCCTGCAACCGCAGCAAGTGATAGTAGTTTCCGGCGTTGGAAACGTTGGCTACCCGCAAGTTCCCCTCGGCCGACAGCTGCAAGAAGCGCTCGAGTCGGGCGCTGGAATGCTCGGGGCCCTGCCCCTCATATCCGTGCGGCAGCAGCAAGGTTAAACGCGAGCTTTGCCCCCACTTCGCTTGTCCCGCCGAGATAAACTGATCGATGATAATCTGCGCGCCGTTGTTGAAATCACCGAACTGCGCCTCCCAAAGCACCAGCGCACTCGGAACCGAGATACTGTAGCCGTACTCAAAACCCAGGCACGCGTACTCCGAAAGCGGACTGTTATGAATCTCAAAACTCGCCTTTGCATCGGCAAGATGCTGCAGCGGAACGTGTTCGGTGTTGTTGCGCGGATCGTGCAGAACCGCATGCCGATGGCTGAATGTACCGCGTTCGGTATCTTGACCCGTCAGACGAATCGGCACACGCTCATTTAACAGCGACGCAAACGCCAGACCCTCAGCAATCGCGTAATCGGCCAGCTCTTTGGTCTGAATAATGCCCTTGCGCCGTTCAAATTGCGTCGTGAGTTTTTTGCTAACCTGGAACCCCTCGGGCGCGCTTACGAGTTCGTCGGACCATTTGAGCAATTGCGCTTTGTCGACGTTCGCTTCGACCGGCGTCAGCGCGCGCGATCCCGGTCCGATATCGGCGATGATACCCGGGGTCTGCGTGCCTTTAATGCGCTTGTATGCCGACTGAACGCGCTCGGTCGATTCGGCAACCAGGTCGCGCGCTTTCTCAGGCGAGATCAGGCCTTGAGCGATCAGCTTGTTCGCGAACAGCTCGCGCGCGGTTGGATGAGCCTTAATGCGTTCGTACATCTCGGGCTGCGTGTAGGCTGGTTCATCCTGCTCATTGTGTCCGAAACGGCGATAGCCGATCAGGTCGATCAAAATATCGCGCCCGAACTTGCGGCGAAACTCTACGGCCAGATGGACCGCCGAGATACACGCATCGACATCGTCGGCGTTGACGTGGATGATCGGAATATCGAAACCCTTGGCCAAGTCGCTCGAATAGCGGGTCGAACGAGAGTCCTTGGAATCGGTCGTGAAGCCGATTTGGTTGTTGGCAATAATGTGCAGCGTGCCGCCGGTCGTGTAACCCGGCAGCGACTGCAGGTTGAGCACCTCCGAGACGACGCCCTGACCCGTGAACGCGGCATCACCGTGAATTAAGATCGGCGCGGCCTTTGTGAAATTAAGCGAGGGCATATTCTGCGAATGATCGGTCTGCAGCGCGCGAGTCTGCCCTTCGACGACCGGATCGACGGCCTCAAGGTGGCTAGGATTGTGCGCGAGCGCGACGGCGATCTTCTCGCCTTGCGAACTGGTATATTCGCCGGATGCCCCGCTGTGATATTTCACGTCGCCGGTCGCATCGTTCTCAGCGCCCGCAACTTCTCCGCGCTGATGGGCGGCTTCAAATTCCGCCAGAATCTCGTCGTACGGCATATTGATAACGTGCGCGATCGTATTCAAGCGCCCGCGATGCGCCATACCTAATACGGCTGCGCTGACGCCGTCGGCTGCCAGCATGAGCAGCATCTCCTGCAGCATCGGGACCATGACATCCAAGCCTTCGAGCGAGAAGGTCTTTTGCCCAAGGAACGTCTTGCGCAGATATCGCTCGAACGATTCAACCGCGGTCAAACGTTGCAGCACGTCAACTTTTCGTTCGGTTGGAATCTCGATCCGATGATTGCCGGACTCAATCCAATCGCGCAGCCATTCGCGCTGCGCGGT
The DNA here is from genome assembly GCA_030853105.1 of Vulcanimicrobiota bacterium. GTDB lineage: Bacteria > Vulcanimicrobiota > Vulcanimicrobiia > Vulcanimicrobiales > Vulcanimicrobiaceae > JALYVT01. Next base: position 1,700 of record JALYVT010000114.1, on the reverse strand, counting down.
GTTCGAAATGTGCTCGACTTCGTAGGCAATCGTCGAACTATAGGTGTCTTTTAACCGCGGCAGTACATCAGCGAGCGTGTCACCGGCAACCTTTACGCGCAGCACACCGGCCGGAATCGCCGCTTGCAGCGACGGTGTCAGGCCGTAATTGGAAGGTTCAAGCGCCGGATCGCCGATCGGTACGGAGCCGAGCGGGTCGAGCGTTGCGGCCAAGTGACCGTGTGTGCGGTACGACGCAACAATTGCCATTCCGGATGCGACCGCGCGCATCATCTCATCGGACGGAGCTGCCCCGCTCTCGGTTTGTGCGCGTTGCGGCGACAGTACCGCACTTGCATTCGGCGCTGCAGAGATCGGCTTTGCGCTCAAACCCAGGCTGCTGAAGATCGACTCGTAAAATCCGTCTTTGCCCTGCAGCAACTCGTCGACGCGCTTGAGATACTCGCCGGACTGCGCACCTTGCACTACGCGATGATCGTAGGTGCTGGTCATCTGCATCACTTTGCCGATACCGAACGAACGTAAGGTCGCCTCGTTCGCGTTGCTGAAACCAGCCGGTAATCCAATCGCACCGGCGGCGATGATTGCGCCCTGACCGGCCATTAACCGCGGGACTGATGCGACCGTCCCTATTCCGCCGGGATTTGTCAGCGTGAATGATGCGCCGGTCAGATCGTCGGCACCGAGTTTTCCATCGCGCGCTTTCGCAACTAACGCTTCGTACTTTGCGTGAAACTCTGAGAAGCCCAGGCCGTCTGCGGATTTGATAACCGGTACGACCAAAAATCGCGAACCGTCTTTGCGCTGCGAATCAACCGCCAGACCAAGATGGATGCCTGGCTCAACCCGCATCGCGTCCTTGCCATCACGGCGGAAGCTGTAGGTGATCGCCGGTATCTCGCCCGCTGCGCGCACCAGCGCGTAGGCGATAACGTGCGTGAACGAAACCTTCTCTGAGCGCCCGGCCGCTTTAATCGCAGCGTTCAGTTCTTTGCGCCGCAGATCGAGCGCGTCGACCGCGAGCGTGCGAAAACTGGTCGCGGTCGGAATGGTCAGGCTCTGCTCCATATAGCCTGCGAGCGCGGCCGCCGGCCCCTTGAGCGGTGTGAGTTTGGTCTGCGCTGAGATTGGCGGCAACGGTAAACTTGCGACGCCCGGGCCGCTGCCGGCTGCTCCGTACGATGACGGATTCTCAGTTGCATGATGCTCGATATCTTCGCGCAGAATCAAGCCATTTGGTCCGCTTCCGCGAACTCGCGACACATCGACCTGCAACTTGCGCGCAATCCGCTGCGCCTGCGGCGACGCGAGAACTTCTCCGTTTTTTGCAACGGAGGTCGGCTTCGATGGGGCTTGCGCCACAGGTTTGCTCGCGGGTGCAGTTTGCGGCAGCTTTCCATCAGTTGCGGGCGCGCCGGTTTGATTCGCATCAATCTCGACGAGACCGCCGCCCACCGGAACGGTCGCACCTTCGGCCGCCAACAACTTTGTGACGACACCGGCGCTGGTTGACGGAACCTCGACGTCCACTTTGTCGGTGGTCACGTCGACGAGCGGATCACCCTCGGCGACGAAATCCCCAACCTTCACGCGCCACTCGACAATCGAGCCTTCGGTCACCGATTCGCCCATCTCGGGCATGGCCACCGTGACCAGTTTTGGTGGACCCGATGGCTTGCTCGGCGTTGGCGCCGGCGCGG
>JALYVT010000113.1 GCA_030853105.1 Vulcanimicrobiota bacterium | reverse complement strand
CTCTGTAGTAGCCTAGCCGATCTCAGGGCCGAGCGCATCTGGGCTCCGCCGGCGGGGCTCGACTATTTTTGACTTCGCCCGGAGGGCGACTTCAAAGCTTGCTCTGTCAAAAATGGCGGCAGCGAAAATTCGCACGATGCGGATTTTCAGCGTCCCGCCGGCGGAGCCCAGATGCGCTCGGCCCTGAGATCGGCTAGGCGGCCCCGCTTGTTGAAATGGTGCCGACCTACATGTTGCCGAGCCGGCTAAGTTTGTTGGAAAAAGCTATCCGGGAGGTTCGCCCGAGGCGAACCGGGCTAGGTTTGTTTGAAAAAGCTGTCAGGGATTGACGGGTTGAGTTTGAAGTTGCTGAACGATGATTTGACGTCGGCGATGTAGCTGGGGACTTCGACATGTCCCGTCTGAGCGGTCGGAAGATAGTTGCCGTTGACAAGCGCATAGGTCTGATTTAAGGTCGCGTAGCCGCCGTCATTATAGTTCCACTGCATCGTGCTGGTGGTTGCGGTCTTATCGTCAACCTTCACATCGATATGCGAGATGCGCGAGTGAATGCGCGGAACCAATTTGAAACTCGTGTTCGTTCCGTCGTCGCCGGTTTGCGTAACGAAATAGACCGTCTTCCACTGCGCCGGCCCTTCAATACGCGGGTAGAGCTTGTCGAATTGTTTGGCAATAGCGGGGAGGCCACTCTGAAAAACGAGCTTGTTTTTGTTCGGGTCTTTGTGGTAGTACATCCCATCGAGACTCGGACTCAGGTACGGAAACGTTTTAAGTGCAATGTCCACGTGAATTGCGGCTTGGTAACTGTGCAAGCTTGGATTGACCGCCAGCATCCGGGAGAGCATCGACGGCTCAGCTTGTCCGCGCATTCCGGCGGAGGTGAGCATTCCGAGCGCAAGCGCAGCGCATACAGCAATTCGAATCGGGTTCATAGTTGTGATAACGTTAGCGGCTTTCAAACGGTTCCAGCGCAGCATCGATCTCCTCAAGTACTGTGGGGTCGGCTTCGTGCGCGCGGCGCCCCCGTAACGCACCTAGCGCCGCCGGCGAAGCGATCCGGCCGAGTGCCCAGGCGGCGTGCCCGCGCACCATGGGATGTGAGTCTTCGGTTAGCGCCTCCATGAGCACCCCAACGCACGAGCGGTCAAGCGCGTTACCTAAGGCAACCGCCGCGTTGCGGCGCAGGACGGCGCTTCCGCGCCAACCCAGTGCGCTGCGCCGATAAGTGCGTTTGAACTCGCCGCTGCGCAGTCGTAGGAGCGTCTGCAGCGACGGCGCGCCCAGCGATTTCGATAGCGGAGAATAGCACAGATCGGTACCGTAGCCTGCACGTTTGGTGGGAGGGCAGACGTCTTGGCAGATGTCGCAGCCCCAAACCCACTCTCCAATCAGCGCCCGCATGGAGCGCGGAATCGCGTCGGTGCGTTGGGTTAAATCCGAGATGCAGCGTGATGCGTCGATAGTGTAGTCACCGCGCAGCGCTCTGGTTGGACAGGCATCGACACAACGCGTGCAGCTGCCGCATTGTTTTCGAATCGGGTCGTCGGAGGGCAGCGGCAGCGACGTAGCGATCTCGCCGAGAAAGACGAACGAACCGAGCTCGGGGGAGATCAGGTTGGTGTGTTTTCCGACCCAGCCTAAACCGGCTTTCGCCGCGTACGCTCGCTCGGCTAACGGCGCGGTATCGCAGGCCACCGCGCAGACGGATTCGCCGGCCGCAGCGTCGATGACATCCGCGATTTGCGCAAGCATCTCACGCATTCGATGGTGATAATCCGGCGACCACGCATAATTTGAGACGCGGCCATCCAATCGACCGCGGGGAAGTGGTTCGCTCGCATAAGCGACGGCAACACTAACGACCGCGCGCGCGGTGTCAAGCAGAGACTGGGGGTTGCTTGCGCACTCCGCGTAACCATCGCCGTAACCCCAGCTCGCGAGATCACCGCGAGCAAATGACGCCCGCATGCGGTCGTGCGTTTCGGGGTCGGATTGTGCGCTGCTGATGCGCACCGACCCGGCGCCGAGTTCGAGCGCTTTTTCGATTGCAAGCTGTTTGATCGCTTCCAAAGTCAATGTCACGAAGGCCTCTACAGCGTTTCGAGCGTCCCGTTGTATCGAACGGGGTATGCGCGATCGATCGCCGATATCTCGCTGGGATCGAGTGCCCAACCCATAGCGCCCGCATTCTCTTCGACATGTGCCGGAATCGACGCTTTGGGAATAGCGAACAGCGCGGGTTCACGCGTGAGGAAGTTGAGGATCACCTGCCGCGGCGTCTTACTGCGGCTCGTCGCGATTTTTCCGAGAACTCCGTCTGGTGCGATGCCGTCGCGGGGGAATTTTCCACGCCCGAAAGGCGTGTATCCAACTATTGCGATTTCGTGCTCGACACAATAGGGAAGCAGTTCGACCTCGATTCCGCGTTCGCGCAGATGATACAAGACTTGGTTGCAGGCGACTCGCTCCTTATGCAGATGCGCTTGCGCCTCGCGCAATTCGGCCAAATCGAAGTTACTGACCCCGATGCAGCGGGCTTTGCCGCGCTCAACTAGCGCCTCGAGCGCTCGCATTGTCTCCTCAAGCGGAACGCTGCTCGGCCAATGCAGCAGGTAGAGGTCCAGATACTCGGTTTTTAGCCGCTTCAGCGATCGATCACAGGCCTTGAGCACGTCGTCGTAAGCGGCATGGCTCGGGAGCACTTTGCTGGTTAAAAACAGCTGTTCGCGCGGTACTTCGGCGATCGCTTGTCCGATGATCTTCTCAGCAGCACCATTTCCGTACATCTCGGCGGTGTCAATGTGCACCAGACCGAGTTCGATCCCGCGCCGAATCGCAGTTTTCGCTTCGGTCATCCGGCCGCCGTGTTCGGGAATATCCCAACTCCCCTGACCGATCGGCGGCAGTTCGATTCCGGTTGCGGCAAATGGTTTGGTTACCACACAACCGCCGCATCTTTTTCGGAGAGAATCGGGGCACAGCCGTTCAGCGGCCATTCGATTCCGACGCTCGCGTCTTGCCAACTAATGGCGCGCTCGTGCGACGGATCATAGAGCGCCGTTTGCTTGTACATGACGATGGCCCCGTCGCTGAGGGCAAGAAACCCGTGCGCAACGCCGGCCGGTATGAAGATTTGGCGATGGTTTTCCGCGCTTAGCTCAAAGCCGACCCACTCTTTGTAGGTCGGCGAGTCTTCTCGCAGATCGACACAAACATCGAATACACTGCCGAGCAGCGTCTGCACGAGTTTACTCATCCGCCGATCGTAATGCATTCCGCGAAGTACATTCTTGCGCGAGAACGAGACGTTGTCTTGAACGAACTCTTCCGCAATGCCGAGGTCGGCGTACTTTAAGGCAGCAAATGTTTCCTTGAAGTACCCGCGATCGTCGGCCAGAACGCGCGGTGTAATCAGCATCACGCCCGTCAGTTTCGTGGTCTGAGTCTCCATCATCGACATACCCTGTAGTTCGCACGCTGCTCACCCAATCCCGTGCCCTTCGCCATGCGGCGTAGCGTGCGCTTAGAAGAACGCGAACTCGGGGTCGAGCGCGGCATAGGCGAGCAAGCCGCCGCGCAGATGCTGCAGTTTTGTGAAACCGGCATCTTGAAGGCGCCCAAGCGCCCAGCGCGACTTTACTCCGACTCGGCAGGCGACGATGTAACTCTGAGACGAGTCGAGTTCATGCATTCGGGATTCCAGTTTGCTTGCCGGAATGTGCAATGCACCTGACAGCACGCCGAACACGATTTCATGCGGCTCGCGCACGTCCAGCAGCGTTGCCTCCCCCATCGCTCTTAGGAGGTCAGCCGGTTCAATCTCGAGCGCGCTGGTCGGCGTCGCCGGACTCTCCCGTAGTGCGCAAATATCGGTAATGCTCGGGTTCTCGCCACAGACGACACAATCCGGATCGCGCTCGAAACGAACTTCACGCACCACGGCGCTCAACGCATCGAGCAGCAGCAGTCGGCCGCGTAGCGGCTCGCCAATTTGCAAGATCAATTTAAGCGCTTCATTTGCTTGAAACGTGCCGACCATTCCGGCTAATACCCCGAGGACGCCGCCCTCGGCGCATGACGGTACGGAGCCGCTAGGCGGCGGTTCCGGAAATAGGCAGCGATAACAGGGGCCGAAGCGACCATCAAACACGCTGACTTGACCATCGAACCGAAAGATCGACCCGTAAACATCCGGACGGCCTTCTAAGACGCACGCATCGTTGATAAGGTAGCGCGATTCAAAACGATCGGTACCGTCGACAACGATGTCGTAAAGCGATACGAGAGCGCGGGCGTTCGATTGATCGAAACGCACGCCGATGGAATCAACACCTATGAGCGGGTTTAGCGCGTGGATCCGTTCTGCAGCAACTTGTACTTTCGGTTTCCCGATGTCCGCGGTTGCGAAGATCGTTTGACGCTGCAAGTTTGTCTCGTCCACGATGTCGTCGTCAACAATGCCGATACGTCCAACCCCGGCGGCTGCTAGGTATTGCAGAACCGGTGAACCGAGGCCGCCGGCCCCGACGCACAATACCCGCGCAGTCGAAAGCTTTTCTTGCCCGCGTAAGCCGACTTCCGGAATGAGCAGGTGGCGGCTGTAGCGGCGCATCGCTCGCGAACCGGCTACCTGCGCGGATGCAGCCCGTTCAGCCATTGCAATACTTCGGTTCGCGCGTTTTCGCCGGCGTAGGTGTGATCGCTTGAGATCAGCGCAAAGGTTTTCGGCTCGGGCGCCTTGTCGTAAAGCTGCTCGACACTGCGCTTGTTCACCATCATATCGCGATCGGCGGCAACGTACAGCACCGGCCTGCCCGCAAGCCGCGGTAAGAGTGTCTGATAGCGTTCATCAACACCAATCATCAGCTCCGGCAAAGACGCCCCTTCGACGTATGAGGCTCGTAAGTCGCTGCCTTTGCTCTGCAAGGTTTCAAGCGCCGATGGGCGACCGTACCCGGTTGCGATTGCAACCGCGCCCGCAATCTTCGGATCGAGCGCGGCGCTAAAGAGCGCAGTCATTGCGCCCATACTGTGTCCGAGCGTATAGATGGGGCCGACATCTCTTTTTCTCGCCATATCTACGACGGCGCGCATCGCATCGATCAAATCGTCAACTGAACGCAAACGGCCGCAGCTCGCCCCGAGCTTATGACCCGGAAAATCCAAGCTGTAAACCGCAAATCCGTGACTAGCTAAGAAATTGCAAAGAACATCGAGATTGTGCTTGCTGCTTGAGTATCCATGCCCGACAACCAGCGATACGCGACGCTCTCGACGCGGTTCGTACGCGAGAACGGCGATCTTATTTTCCTGCGCCGGGACCTTGAGTAATTCGAGGTTCAGGAGTTTGCCTTCCACTCGGCTTGTCCGTCGCAGTAACGCTCACGCTTCCAGATCGGAGCGCGCTCTTTTAATTCGTCAATGGCGAATTCGCAAACCCTAAACGCTTGTGCCCGGTGGATTGAAGCGACCGCCACCGCGACAGCCACCTCGCCAACGGCAAGTTGTCCAACCCGATGCTGCATGACGATCTCGCACTCGCCGAACCGGTCTCGTGCTCGCGATGCGATCGCTTCCATCTCGGTAACTGCCATCTCCGCGTGTGCTTCGTATGCAAGACCGCTCACGGCACGATCGTCGTCCGAACGCTCGCGTACCACACCTGCAAACGTAACGACTGCCCCGCATCGGTCGGTCCTCACACTCGTCGCTAGCGCACCGATGTCAATGGGCGCGGAATCCACCGCGAAGCGGCCGGTGTTAGCTCGCATCAGCCACCGCCAACCGGCGGGAAAAACGCCAATTCGTCACCGTCATGCAGCATCGCTTCTGGGTTTGCGATTTTTCCATTGAGCGCAAACCGGGTTGACGGCGCAAGCAGCGCCAACTCGCTATTCTCCGCTTCGTAGATCGACCACGCAGCTCCGATCGTCGAACAATCGGGCATTTGAATCGACTTGCGGCTAAATCCGAGCAGCTCCCGAATTCTCGCAAACGCAAGCACACTAATTTGCATGCGCGGCGCATCCTTCGACCGCGAAGGGGCTCCTCATTAATACCCGCCGAGGTCGGCGGAGTAGCCGTTGTCCGCTAGCCATTTTCGAGATTCGTCGTGCAAGCCGAGCGTATCGATGCGGCTGCAAGTCAGCTTGTGGAGCATGACCTCCCAAAAATGCTGATCTTTCGCGTAAATATCATCCGGAACTTTATTGTGCAGGCGCGTAAACTCGCGCAGCCCTTCCCAGTCGCGGCGCACTAAGATAGCGCGCAGCTCAGCGTCGTATTCGGGGCTCAGCGCCGCTTCCATCAAGCCGGCTTCTTCTGTTGCGCGGCCGGTTTCTCAAGTGCAAATCGTTCGATTGCCGCAGCAACGCCGTCTTGCTCGTTGCTAGCGGTCACATAGCGTACTGCTTCCCGCACCTCCGGCAGCGAATTTCCCATCGCAACGCCGACGCCCGCCCAACGCAGCATCGGCACGTCGTTGCGAGAGTCGCCGATTGCCAAGACCCGCTCCTTTACGATTTGGAAGTCCGCGCATAGTCGCGCGAGCGCACGCTGTTTGGTGGCTTCTCGGCTGGTGACTGCGCACTCCGTGAAGTCTTGCCAGGTTTCATATTTGAAATGGAGCGGCAGATCGCCGAACTGCGTGCGCATCGCTTCAACCGACTCTCGTCCAAGAAACCGAATAAACGTCGGCGCGGTGTGCATCACCTCGGCGAACGACCTCACCGTACGCCAGGTCGGTCCGGTCATGTCGTCCATCAACAGTTTGCCGCCTTCGAGGCGATAGAAGAACTCCTCGACGTAGATCGCCAGCGAAAGCTGCTGACGTTCGGCGAACTCGATCATCGGCTTGGCATACTGCAATGGGACTGGAATATGGCCGAGCGTCCGGTTCGCCCCAAAATCCTTGGTGAGCGCGCCGTGACAACAGATCACGGGCAGGTTGATCTTGAGCCCCCGCGAGATTCGAATTGGCGTATCGACGCCGCGGCCGGTGACCAGAACAATTCGGATGCCGGCTTCGAGTGCGGCGCGAATGGCGGCCTGATTCCCGGGCGAGACCTGTTCGTGGGAGTCCAGCAGGGTGCCGTCGAGGTCGAGGGCGATGAGGTCGATGGGCGGCATTAGGTTTCCTTGGTAGATAAGCAAGCGGCGGTCATATGCACCACGTCAATACTATACC
>JALYVT010000112.1 GCA_030853105.1 Vulcanimicrobiota bacterium | reverse complement strand
GTTTCAAACGTGCTCCAGTATGCCAGTACCTGGAGATCGCCGCCGGCTTTGCTTGCGGAGTAGGGGCTGCGGGGTCGAAGCGGGTCGTCCTCCCCCGATTCGCCGGACTGCACATCGCCGTAAACTTCGTCGGTTGAGACCTGTAAAAACCGCGGTATCCGGTGTTCACGCACGGCCTCTAACAGCACATGTGTCCCCAAAATATCGGTTCGTAGAAACGCTTCGGGATCAAGAATGGAGCGATCGACGTGGGTTTCGGCGGCGAAGTTGATAATCGCGTCTACCCCATCACCGACCGCTTGGGCGACTGCCTCCGGATCGCCGATATCGCCCTTCACAAAACGATATTCGCTGAGGTGCTCGACGTCGCGCAGGTTGACGGGATTGCCCGCGTACGTCATCGCGTCAAGGTTCACGATCTGCAGACCGGAACGCTCGTGCAGCGCCATGCGAATGAAGTTTGATCCGATAAATCCGAGGCCGCCCGTGACTAACCAGCGCATCTTTCTCTGCTTTCGGCGTCGCGAAGAAGAAGCCTTAGCTGGAAGGCGCCGAGGTGCATCCGGGCAAAGCCTGGGGGGATGTTCAGCTATCTCACTGCCGGAGAATCGCACGGACCCGCGCTGGTCGGAATCCTCGACGGACTGCCCGCGCGTCTCACGCTCGATGTCGAGCGCATCAACGCGACCCTTGCCGCGCGCCAGGGCGGCTATGGCCGCGGGGCGCGAATGAAGATCGAACGCGATCGAGTTGAGTTTTTGGCGGGTGTGCGCGGCTCGCAAACACTCGGTTCGCCGATTGCCGTGATGGTGCGCAACAACGATTTTGAAAACGTCCGTGCGCTGATGGATCCGCTAACGGGCGGCGGAAAACAGCTCACCAATCCTCGACCTGGCCACGCCGACTACGCCGGCGCACTAAAGTATCGACACAGCGATCTGCGTAATGTGCTGGAACGAGCCAGCGCCCGCGAAACGGCGATGCGCGTATGCCTAGGTGCAATCTGCGCGCAATTTTTGGAAGCACTCGGGATTACGACGAGTTCGTACGTTCAGCAGATCGGGTCGATTCAAGCTCCGCCGCTTGATGAGGTTAGCGAGGACGCGGTCAACGCCAGCGACGTCCGCTGCCCCGATTCGAAGACCGAACAAGCCATGATTGCCGCGATTGACGCGGCCAAAGCCGCCGGCGACACCCTGGGCGGTCGGTTTGTCGTGAGAGTAGATGGAATGCCGGTTGGAATCGGCAGCAATCGCCAACCCGAGCAACGGCTGGATGGCATTCTCGCGGGCGCACTTATGGCAATGCAAACCGTTAAGGCGGTAGAAGTCGGTCTGGGCGCGCAGGTCGCATCGGCTTCGGGTTCGCGCGCGCACGATGAGTTTGCAATGGACGGTGAGCGCGTGGCGCGCGGCAGCAATCGCGCCGGCGGAATCGAGGGCGGCATGAGCAATGGTCAGCCGATCGTCTTGACCGTTTCCGTGAAACCGATCCCGACGCTCATGAAAGCGCTGCCGTCGGTCAATCTGCACACGAAGTCCGACGCAGCCGCAACCATCGTGCGCAGCGATGTCTGCGTTGTTCCGGCCGGCTCGATTGTAGGAGAAGCGATGGCGAGGCTCGCGCTAACTCGCCCCGTATTAGAGAAATACGGCGGCGATTCAATCGAGGAGACGCTCGATAACCTGCGGCGCTCGAATGCCGCGGCTGCATCACTCTTCGATCTTGCAAAGGAGGCACGATGAAACGGCATATTGCGCTGGTGGGGTTTATGGCAGCCGGCAAATCGACGATCGGCAAACGACTGGCGCGCAAATTGAAATCGCCGTTCGTCGATATCGACGATCTGATATCGGAGCATCACGGCGCCATCAGCGATATCTTCTATGCGCAAGGAGAAGAAGCGTTTCGGCGCTATGAGCACGATGCGATCGAACACGCGGTTGAAGGCGAGCCCGGCGTGTTGGCGCTAGGCGGCGGAGCGGTTACTTACGAGCCGACGCTCAAGTTGCTCAAAAAACGAACGTACCGCATCTTTGTGAAGGTTCCGCCCGAACAGATTTTGGGGCGCCTTCGCAGGAGTCAGCGAGTCCGGCCGCTGATTGGCCCAACCCCCTCGTTGCACAAGATCAAAGAACTTTACACCGCACGAATGCCGAAGTACGCGCATGCCGACTACACCGTCGAAGCCGGCGAATTGAATACCGCTCAAGTTGTCGAACATATCGTCGAGTGGATGCACAAGAAAAAGATCGAGCTTTGATCCCGTCCGGCGACCTGGGCTATCCCATCGTCGTTGAACCCTCGGTCGCAAACGCGCTACGGACCTTCGTGAAAGAGCGCGGTCTTAGGCGATATATCGTCCTTTGCGACGAGAACGTTCTGGGTTGCGCGCACGTGCTGACGGACCGAATTAAAGGCAGGCTGGCGATTCTGCCGTTTGCACTGGGCGAACGCCGAAAACGCCTGAGCACCCTTGAGACTGTCCTGGAGGCGTTGCTTGCGGCGGGCGCAGATCGCACGACGACGATAGTCGGTGTGGGCGGTGGTGTCGCAAGCGATCTTTTCGGCCTGGCCGCCGCTCTCTATATGCGAGGGGTTCCGTACGCCCATGTAGCGACTTCGCTGGTGGCGATGGTTGATGCCGCAATCGGCGGAAAGACCGGCGTCGATCTGGCCGGCGGCAAGAATCTTGCGGGCGTATTTTCCAACCCGGTAGCCGTCTTTGCTCACATCGATGCGTTGCAAACGCTTCCGTTCCGGCATCTGCGTGAGGGTTTAGCTGAAGTCGTCAAACACGGTATTATCGAGGGACACGATCTGTTCGATTCGCTTGAAGTACTGGCGGCGCATCCGTTTTCGAAATGGCCGTGGGAGAGCATCGTCACCGACTCAATTGCGGTGAAGACGATGATCGTCAACGATGATCGACAGGAGCACGGAATACGCGAAGTCCTGAATCTCGGACACACGTTCGGTCACGCAATCGAACGAGCGAGCAGGTATCGGGTCTCGCATGGCAGCGGGGTTGCAATCGGCTTGCGGGCGGCCGGTTTGCTCGCGATGCAAACGGGCCGCTTCTCCGAGGGCGACCATTTGCGCGTCCTAACGCTTCTGAGCTTGCTGAAGATGCCGATGCGATTTCAACTCTCACCTACCGCGGTGTTGACGGCTATGCAGGCGGATAAGAAGAAGCGCTCCGGAAGGCTTCGCTTCGTCCTGCCGCGCGCGATCGGCGACGTGGAATACGGAGTCGAGGTCGGCGATCGTCATGTTCAGCGTGTGTTAGCACGATGCGCACAGCCTATGGGCGTTAACGAATTCCAATAGCCGATTCGCGTGCGTCGACGCCTCGCTGCGTCGACGTTCTAGCGACGATTAAATCATCGCGTTTCGATCTTCCGCTGACCTATGATGCGGGCGCCTTGGAATTGCAGATAGGCGATGTCGTGCGCGTTCCGCTCGGAAGCCGCCAGGTTCTCGCATTCGTTATCGACGAACCGGTACGCAGAGAGAGCGACCAGGCGCTTCGCGAGGTGATCGAGCGCACCGCCGCGCCGCGTGCATTTACGCGTACTGGTCTCGCGCTCGCGAAATTTGTAGCCGAGCGATACGTTTGTACACTCGGCGAGGCGATCGGCGCGGTCGTACTCAGCGGCGCGGTTCCGCAATCGGTTGACCGATTCGTGCGATCGGTCAACGCGCCGAATCGGCAGCGCTATCCGTCCGTGACTGGTCGAATGGTCGAACTCATTTGGGAAGAGCTTGCCGAGGGCTTCGGCCTGGATCAGCTCCTACGGCACCCGGAGGCGCGCCGAATCGGCGATCGAGCAACCCTGATGCGGCATCTTGCTGCGCTCGTCCGCAGCGGCGAACTCAAGCGTGTCCGCAGCTTCGTGGATCCGCGCATTCACGAGTACCGGGTAGCCGTTCTCTTCCCGGGCGACGTGCCGATAAAGGGACCCAAAGCAGCGGCATTGCTTCAGTTTGTCCAAGGTCAGCCCGGAGTGCCGCGCGCCGATGCGCTTTTGGCCGGGTTTTCAAACGCGCTGATCGTACGCGCGCTCAAAGCGGGAGCGTTGCGTGAAGAGTCGGTCTCGCCTGCGCGTCCTTCGCAGCGCCGCATGCTCGGTGCGCCGCAATTTTCCGCAACAGCCGAACAACAAGCTGCGATCGACGCTCTGACCGAGCGTTTGAAGCAGCGAGCCTTTCACGAGATGCTGCTGCACGGGATAACCGGAAGCGGAAAGACCTTCGTGTATATCGAGGCGATTAAGCAGGTTGTGCGCGATGGCGGGTGCGCGATTGTATTGGTTCCGGAGATATCGCTCACTCCTCAAACCGCGCGTCGTTTTGAGCAAGTGTTCGGTCAGCGTATCGCTATTTTGCATTCGGCGCTCTCCGACCGCGAGCGGTACGATGCTTGGCAAGCCTGCATGCGCAGCGAGATCGATGTTCTCGTCGGCGCCCGCAGCGCCGTGTTCGCGCCGCTGCCGAACGTGCGACTGCTGGTCGTCGACGAAGCCCACGAGACGACCTACAAGCAAGATACATCACCTCGCTACAATGCCGTTGCCGTCGCTCGCGAGCGGATGCGCCTTGAAGCCGGTGTGCTGCTGCTCGGTAGCGCCACCCCATCACTCGAAAGCTATTCGGCTGCGCGTAGCGGCGAGGTGGAGCTGCTGCAGTTGCCGTTACGCGCAACCAGCCAAGCGCTGCCGACGATACGGGTCGTGGATATGGCCCAAGAGTTTGAATCCGGCAATCGGCGTATCTTCAGCAGCGCGCTTACGCAGGCACTCGATGCGCGCTTGCTGGTCGGCGAGAAGACGGTGCTATTCGTCAATCGGCGCGGCAGCGCGAGCTTCATGCTCTGCCGAGCGTGCGGGTACGTACCCGAGTGCGAGCGATGCAGCATATCGCTGACCGTCCATCGTTCCGAGGGCTTACTGCGTTGTCACTACTGCGACGCGCAGCGTGCGATTCCCCAAGCGTGTCCGGCTTGCAAGGCTGGCCCGATCAAAGACTTTGGTGTCGGCACCGAGCGCGTTGCCGCCGACGTTGCTCGCCTCTATCCAAATGCGCATGTGATTCGGATGGATAGTGATACTACGACCAAAATCGGCGATCACGCGCGACTTCTCGACGATTTCGAGCAGAACGGCGACGTTTTGGTCGGGACGCAAATGGTCGCGAAGGGTCTGGATTTCCCGGCCGTGACGTTGGTCGGCGTGGTGGCCGCTGATATCGGCTTACACACTCCCGATTTCCGCGCAGCCGAGCGCACCTTTGATTTGATCACGCAGGTCTGCGGGCGCAGCGGACGCGCGCGACCCGGAGAGGCTATCGTGCAGACGTATTCCCCGCGACATCCGGCGATATTGCACGCCGCTGCTCACGATTACGAAGGTTTTGCAACGCTCGAACTCGCCGAGCGCGCCGAGTTACAGTATCCGCCGACCCGCAATCTCACCTATCTCGGAGTTATCGGCCGCCGCCGCGACCGCGTTCTTGCTGCGGCCAAGGCGTACGCGCATGAATTGCAATCTCTTGATAGCGCGGAGATACTCGGCCCGGCACCCGACCCAATCGCGCGCCTAAACAATGAATGGCGTTTTCGCATCGCCGTGAAAACCGCACACTCCTCAAAGGTACGCACTTTCATCCGCGAGCGTGTACTCCCGCTAGCTCGCTCCGACCGCACCACTCGCCTCGCCATCAACGTCGATCCCAGCTAGCCGAAACCTTTGTGAGATGAGGTGGTAGGACTGGGCATGAAATTCTTAAGCCTGCTCTTTTCAGCGCGAAAGAAGCTGTTTACGGTCGTGCCACTGTTGCGAGATGCCCGCGTTCCCGGGGCCTTGAAAATCATTACCGTTGCGCTCGGATTACTCGTTATCTCTCCGCTCGATATCTTCAGCGATATACCGGTGCTCGGCGCCGTTGATGACGCGGCTTTGCTCACACTGCTTTGCCTGTGGTTCGTCGGTCGCGCCAACAAGCACATTTTGCGAAACGTCACCCCGGTCGCGGTTCGCTCGAGCGCATTAGCGCTTTAGTGTACGCCTTTTGACTGGGCGGATCGCAGAAGGTTGGTCGGAAAGAGCAACTGCGAGAGCAGCAGGCCGGCGACGATAAAGATCGCCGAGAGTACCGCGTTGACCCCGAGCGTGGCGGCGTTGTTGTAATCGTGTTGAAAAATATTCAAGAATGATTCGTAACTGAGCGAACCCGGCACTAAGGTGATGAGTGCCGGGACCAGCAGCACCGGTCTAGGAACTTTGAGAAAGCGCGCGCCGATATTCGCGACCAAACCGCAGACGAGCGCCGAGGCGAACGTTGCGACTTGATGTCCCGGAAGCTCACCAAATACTCTCGACGTATAGAGCGCTAAGAAACACGAAAGCAGCACCCAGAACACATCTTTGGAGCGCGCTTGCAGGTTGATCGAAAGCCCGGTCGCCATCAGCACGACGGCCAGTAGCCAGTAGATCGCCGGAATCGGATGCGGCTTGATGGTCACGGTGGCAAAAAAGCCGGAACCGGCAATAGTGATACCAAATGCAACCCCGCACGCGAGCGCGAGCAACGTCGAAAGCACCTTGCCTAGGCGCGCGACACCAGCAACCAAATCGTGGTTGGCCAGCTCTTGCAATGCGGTCGTCAACGAATAACCCGGCAGTAGCTGTACGACTCCGGCGATAATCGAGATATAGATATTGGCGGGGCCGACGAACTTATTGAATGCCGCCAAGATGAGCGTTCCCGCAAGTGCGGCGAGAACTTCAAAAAGCCGCTCTACGGTCGCGTTGCGGGTCGCAATCGCCGCGATCGAACCGGTCGAGATGCCGATTAACGCGGCGACGATGAGTTCATGCGCGCCGGCTCCGAGTACGATTGCGACACCGAGCGAGAGCACGCAGTAGGACAGGATCGAGAGCCAGGGGCGGAACGGCGGATAGAGTTCATCAAGGTGCGTGAGTTGGGCAATCGCGTCGGCAATGGCCAGAGTTCCGTTGCCGGCGCCGTTATAGATTTCCGTCAGGACGGCAAGCCGCCGAAGGTCGAGCGAACCGGGCGGCAGGCGCAGCATCACGACTTTTTGCGCGTAGGATGGCCCGATTGCAAGCGTGATATTGGTCGGCAACGCGAAAATCTGCAAGTCGAGATCAATCGCTTGTGCCAGTACCCCGATCATCTCC
>JALYVT010000111.1 GCA_030853105.1 Vulcanimicrobiota bacterium | reverse complement strand
CTAGGGGCGACCGGAGTAGCGGTTTCGGCGAAGGTGCAGAGGAGGTTGGCAAGGAGCATTTGCGCAGCGGAGGTGCAGCGGATGTCGAGAAGGCGCGGGCTGCAAACAAGCACGCTCAACGCGCGCGCGCGAGAGACGGCGACGTTGAAGCGGTTCTTCTCGAATAGAAACTCGATATCGCGCGGGATATTCTCGGCGTCAGAGGTTGCCATTGAGTAGAAGACGATCGCGGCTTCTTGGCCTTGAAACTTATCGACCGTTCCGACACGAACGTCGATACCGACGGCCTTAAGCTTGCGCGTGATGAGACGGCGCTGCGCATTGTACGGGGTGACGACGATGATGTCGGTCGTGCGCACCGGGCGTTCGATGTTGTCGTCGTCGGCGAGCGTTTCGTGAAGCAGCAGACTGATCTCGCGCACAATGCGGTCGGCTTCTTCAATCGATTCGGCGCTGTTGCCGATGTGCTCGATCGGCAGATAGCGCAGACCTGAACCATGCAAGGTGACGTTGGGAAGCAGCGAATCGCAAATACGGTGGTTGACCGTTTCGTCACCCGGGGAGAGGCGGCCGTCATACATCGTGGCAGAGATGAATTGGCAAATGTCGGGGTGCATGCGATAGGAGCGATCGAGAAAGACCCCGCGGTGCGGTGGGACGGTTGCAGAGTCGCCCAGGAGATGCTGCAGAATGGAATCGTCGGTATGCATGGGATGAGCGCCTTGGCTGACTTGCGCCAGCTGCGACGGATCGCCGAGCAGCACAAGGTTTTTCGCGCAGGCGGAAACGGCGATAGCGTCGGCGAGCGAGACTTGGCCGGCCTCGTCGATGAACAGATAGTCGAATGCCCCGGCGAGTTGCTCGCGCGCAAACAGCCATGCGGTTCCGCCGGCGAGATCGAACGTTCCGCTTTCAATATCGTCATTGTCGGCAAACGATTCGATGAATGGGGTTGCAAGCGCTGATTCGTATTTCGAACCCAGGTTGCCGGTGGTGTATTTGTAGCGACCTCGGAAACGCCCGCCGCGTTCATGCACGCACGCTTCGACTTTGTGCAGCAGATGGTGGATGGCTTTGTGGCCGGTGCTCATGACCCCGACGCGCTTGCCGGCAGCGAGCAGATCGGCGATGATCTGAGAAGCGATTGTGCTCTTGCCGCTACCGGGCGGACCTTGGATGAAGAGATAGCTGTTCTGCAAATATTGCACGCTCTGTGAAACGCTTGCGCTGTCGACCTGCTCAGGTTGGATCCGCGACGATGCATGCCCGACGTTCGATTGTGGTTGCAAGGGTTGGCTGGGAGTTGTGGCAAGCCGCGGATCACGGGACGCGACTAAATCGAACGTTGCCGGCCGGGTTTGTTCGAGCGAACCGGAGCGGTAGAGTTCGGCGACCCTCACAAGCGCGGCGCGCTGAGCTACGTTTTGCGGCGGCCCGTCGAGCATCAGCGCGCTAATCTGAGCGGCATCCTCGATCGTGCCGGAGCGTTCGAGGAGCAGAAGGTTTTGATCTTCATCGAGCGCGATGATTTCACCGGCAGTTTTACGCGTGAGCGGATCGCAGACTTTCTTGCCGGCTTCCATCTTATGGTTTTGATCTGGGAAATGATACGTGTAGACGGAGTTTCGCTTGCGGGGCCGTTTATACGGGTCGATGTGACGCTGAAGCTCTAGCCCTGCCAGCGCTTCTCTATCGGAATCGAGGAGCGTATCGAAATGCTGGGCGCGGTCGTAGAACGCCCACCACGCCGGTTTGTCGTCGCGGCGGTGGTATGCCAACGCATTGGCGAGCAAATATCGAATGCGCCGATCTTCGTTCATGAGTTGATACTCATGCTCAGTCTGCGGAGCTAACACACCGGAGAGCAGGCGCTTTTCGAGTTCGCTGCGATGGGCCGCTTCGCGTTCGGCTGCGACGCGTTTGGCGCAATTAGAACAGGCGTCGAGCGCAGGTGAGTGGCAAGGTGCCGCATTCATGGTGCCGTCCGGAGCGAAGATGCGCGCTTCGCGAAAGTCGCTGTTGAGCCCGAGCTTCAGGTTGGCTTCGTCGCGGCGCTTGAGCAGCCACTGGCGCAGCATGTAGGTCGAGAGGCAGTCGTCTTCGTTGTAGCGTTCGATGTCTTCGAGGATGCGCGGGTCTTGCTCGGTGAGCCAGGTTTCGAACACGACGATCGAGTCGTCGCCCTTTTTGACGATGGTGCGGCGTTCGAGTGGGTAGAACTTCTCGAGCCGCTTGATGCTGTAGCTGTCTTCGGATATTGCCAAGGTTTGACGGACCACAGCAAACAGATCGACCAGCACCTCACCCTTGAGCAGGTTGTCGACCTGTTCTTCACGCGTTGCGTGAACTTGCGCGAGCCGACGAAGGGCGGCTTTTTCGTAGTCGGCGTAATGGTAGATGTGCATCGTTGGGTACTGGGCGCGGCGAACCATGACGAAGTCGATGAATTGCTCGAAGGCTTGTTTTTCGTCGGTTCGGTTGAGTCCCCAAAAGGTTTTGAACGGCTCGCCTTCCATCCAGCAGCCGAACAAGTATTCCAGCCCGCGGCCGGGTTCGTACATCGGGTCGCCTTCCATATCGAAAAAGATGTCGCCCGGCGCGGGCGGCGGCAGCAGCCCAAAGCCCATCTGCGGATGATGTGCGAGCAATTCGTAGATCGGCCCCTCGGTACGCCCGCGAAGCTGCAGACTTGCCTGACGGCGCAGCTTGGTAAACGATTCGAGTGAGATGTTTTTGGGGCGCGACTCATCGGTTGCGCACGCTAGCGCGGTGAGCGTCGTAATGCCGATGCTTTCGAGCTTGCCGATTTGGTCGCGCCGCATCCAGGCCACCAAACTTAAATGATCGTCATCAATGCGCTGTTGTCTGCAATCCTGATTCCAAACGCAGACGTTGCAATGATTGACCTTTTGGGGATACTGCGCGGCGGCGCTCTCACTTGAACGCTCAAGCTGATTGCTCAGGAATTGCGTCTTGATTCGGCGATAGTACGCCAGATAATCCTGCAGGCGATACGGCTGCTCGTCGCCGTTGCCTAGAATGATGTAGCCGCGCTGCGGCATCGTGCCTTGCACGCGCTGCAGGTGTTCGCTGTAGTTGCAGAGTTGAATGATAAAGTACGGTTTGCTTGAGAGTGCGAGCTTGGTATCGATGACCTCGTAGCTCCAGCCGCCTAAATTGGACGGCACCTCGACGCGCCGCAGAAAATCGGTGTGCCCGACGAACTCGCCGTCGAAGAAGGTGGCCTGGTAGATGATCGGGGCACCGCTGCGCATGGCTTCAATAGTGGCGTCGGCAGCAGCTTGGTAACCCGCAATACCGGAACCCGAGCGCTCGAAACAGACGACTCCGTTGCCGTAGCGCGCCTGTAAGCGCTCAAGATGGCGGCGTTCATGCTCGTCGCCCTTGCGCTGAATAAGCGCAACCTGCGCATCCTCTCCGCGCGCGGGCGCCTGCAACTTTTTGAGCGCGACTAGGCTATCGAGTTCGGTGAGCCGGCGGCACTCAAGATAATTATTGAGATCGGAGGCCGAGTAGATGAAGCGCGCGTCAATGACTTGCATGGGTATCCGGGGTGTTCGACTGGTAAATCATGGCCCCATTGTAGCGGATCGCGTGCCAACTGTATGGCACTAAGGCGAGGAATTAGTCGGCTAGACTGAACCCGTGCTCGGCGAAATCGCGATCGAGCGAAAAGGCCGTTGTGATGTGGTATTTTGTCATAAACGAGAAACTGCTATGGTCTACCAGGCTGACTCTTCGTTGATTCGCGGCGAACAGTCGCTGAATTGCAGCTTCGTGCAAGGCAGCGTCAATCCAGCGAAGCTCAACGATCGAGAGCAGCACTTCTACAAACTGGCGTACCGATTCAAGCCCAAATCGCGCTTGTAAAAGCGAAACCGTCTCGACTGCAACATAATTTGTAGTGACAAAACGTACGCCGTCCTCCAGGAGGCGATTCCAAACACGGTGGGCGTGCGGCGCACCGGCATCTTCCTTGGAAAATAATGCATACAGCGCGGAGGTGTCGCAGAATACGATCATTGACGCCCGACCAGGTCCTGATGCGCGGTTTCCGCAAGGTACTCATCGTGTCGCATCGCTACATCGGTGCGGCCGTCTGGTTCGTTGTAAGTGCCCATTATGGATCTGAAGCGCTCGATTGCTTGAGCCCGGGGCGTCGCCGGTGAGTCGATCAGCCGATCCACGCCTTCGCGAATGAGCGCCGAAATCGAGGCGCCGCGCAAACTCGCTAATTCTCGCAGTGCGCGCTCCTGTTGCTCGGTAAGCTGAACCTGGATTCGGTGCATACCATCATGCTATCAGGAATGATGGCATGCGTCAATGACGGCGTTCGTTCGTGAACTGGACCGTTGGTGCGGAGCCTCTCCCGACCTCGATGCATGGGTTTTTGAACTCGGGTCTTGCAAACCTAACCGTGTTAGGTTAGAATCGGAACAGATGGGTTCAAAGCGGTTCGACGGCGTGCTGTTCCAGATTTATCCGCGGGATCACCCGCCGCGACACGTCCACGCGCGCTACGGCGATGCGATTGCGATTCTGGAAATTGATGATGAGGGCGTCGTGCGACTCGCAAAACGCAAGGACGCGATCATGCCGCCAAACGCAAAGGCGAGCGACATACGCAAAATCTTAAACACGGCACTTGCGAATGTCGAACCACTGATCGAACTTTGGGAGAAGATGACACTATGAAGAAACTGCACCCGCGAGTGGACGTGACCGACGCGCAAATTGACGCGGCGATTTCGCGATCGAAAGAGTGGGAGCTCTATCGGCCGGTTGCAACAGCCGTCAAATACCGCGAAGAAAACGATTCAGTCGCGATCTTATTTAAGAGCGGTGCGGAACTTTCGCTGCCGAGAAAATCCTTACAGGGACTGGAAATTTCAACTCCAGCGCAACTTTCCGAAGTGATGATTTGCGACTATGGTTCGGGGCTTCGTTGGGATTCACTCGACGTTGACCATTACATTCCGTATTTGCTCGAAGGCATGTTCGGCAACCGGCGCTGGATGACGGAGATCGGAAGACTTGGCGGTTTGGCGACAACCGATGCAAAGCGTTCGGCTTCGCGTAAGAACGGACGCAAGGGTGGACGGCCAAAGCGCGAACGTGTACCAGCATGAGCTTAAATCAATACTGAACTCTATCGGAGGGCTGTCGATGGTAATGGCGCGGCTATTTTGCGCTACGATCTTTCTTTATCTGATTGGGACGTCCGTCGGCGCAGCGCAAACGTCAAAGCCAGAGGTCATGGTGCTGGGTGTTGCTCACCTGGTCTGGCGGCACGACGTCCACAACGCCGCTTTTCAAGACAGTCCGCTCTCGCAAAAACGCCAGGCGCAGATCGTCGACATCGTCGACCGGCTCGCGCGCTTCCATCCGACGAAAGTGCTCATCGAGCAGTCGATGGGCGACCAAAAAGTGATACAAGACTATCGCGAATACCTTGCCGGAAAATTCTCGCTTCCCGGCGACGAGGCGCATCAGTTCGGCTTTCGACTTGCGAAACGCTGCGACAATTCCGCGATTTATCCGGTCGACACGTGGGGCCCATCCATCTACGACGACAACAGCGTCGCCGGGAAACGCATTAATGCTTACCTCAAGGCGCATTTCAATAACGTGATCGATCTGTCGTCCTCGGCGTATCTCGAGCACGATGCCACGCTAGAGCGCAGCGGCACGTACCTGGACGTGCTGCGTTTCCTCAACACCGACGCTGCCATTCGTGCAAACGCGGGGTGGTATACCATCATGGACGGGATGGGGCGCAAAGCGGACGACGCCGGCTCAATGTACACGGCGCAATGGTACACGCGTAACGTCTACATCTTCTCAAACATTCTGAGCGTGATTCACCCCGGTGATCGAGTCGTTGTGATGTTCGGTCAAGGACACGAGTACCTGCTCCGCGAGTTCGTGCGCCTCGATCCCGATCTGAGGTATGTCGATCCGCTGCAATACTTGAAGTAATGATCCATCCGGCGAATCCGGAATGAAAGCTCTTTTTAGGCCGTATTTGAGTTACGGGTATTTTCGTGAACGAAAACGAATCATAATCGCCGGAGCGGCGTTTATTCCGCAGGTAATTCCCCTGCCGGCACATCACTGGCTCGCGGTTTTCTATTTCCTCCCCGCTATCATCGCGGCTATTGGCGCGGCCATTTCGAGACCCTTGGCTGCAAGGAATTTCTTGCGAGTATGAGTTATTCCAACGTGCGAAACTATCGTTTTCACCGAAGTAGAGATTTCGCGCGGCCACAAAGGCCTTTGCTTGCTTCATCATGGTGTCCATAAGCGGTAGCAAGACGGCGTCAACGAGGCGCTCGCCTTGTCCCCTCTTTTGAAAGTTGACGCGTATGTACGATGGCTGTACGATAAACGATATAAAGGGGAAAACGAATGGAGACAGCCTCCGCGGAACCGCGAGCTAAAGATGGGCGGTTTAATGCGCGCCTGTCCGATGAACAAAAAACAATCCTGCAGCGGGCCGCTGATCTTAAGGGGATGTCCTTATCCGACTTTATCTTGGGTACAGCCCACGAAGAGGCGCTTCGCACCATTGCAGCTCATGAGGTAATTCGGCTTTCGCGTCGTGATCGCGCAGTCTTCTTAAGCTTGTTGGAGAATCCGCCGATTCCCGACGAGCAGACACTGGAGCGCTTCAGAAAGGTTAGGAAGTATGGCGCCGAGTCCTAACGATCTAGTGTTTGAGTTGCTCGGCGAGCATCACGATCGGGCGGCGTTTACATGTTCAGGCGCCGAGGGCTTAATTTTACAAGAATATCTGCGCAGTGACGCGCGAGCGCTTCGTGAACATGGACGGCATGTAACCACCGTGCATGTACCGATTCGAAAATCTCAGCCCTTGCGAATCTGTGATTTCATGACATTATCGACCGCGACGGTTGAGATTGAGGAGTTTCCCAAAAAGCTAAGACGAGCTCTGCCGCTATATCGGCCCATGCCGGCCTTACGAATCGGGCGCATGGCCGTCGCGGATGAGGGTCGCGGATCGGACGTTGGAACGCTGCTTATAGACGAGGTGTTTCGCATTTGTGTGCAGTTGCGCGATTCGGTCGGCTTTGTGGCGTTGTTGGCCGACGCGAAAACTGACGTGCTTATTGCATACTATGAAGGACGCGGTTTCTCGCGCTTACCGGAGCGTCGGCGCGGCCTTTTTATTACACAGGCGGCTATGGCCGAGATTATACGCTAACTGCG
>JALYVT010000012.1 GCA_030853105.1 Vulcanimicrobiota bacterium | reverse complement strand
GGTCTATCTGCTCAGCGTGGTGCCCGCGCATTTCGGGGTGAATCTTTTTCCGATCTCCGGGAGAATCTCACTTCAATACGCGGTCCATCCGATTACTCACCTAGTGGTACTCGATGCGATACTCCAGGGCAACGGTCGCGCCGCGCTTGATGCACTCTGGCATTTGGTATTACCGGCGCTCACGCTCGGAACCATTCCGCTTGCGATCGTTGCGAAGATCACGCGCAGCGGAATGTTGGATGTGATGCGCAGCGATTACATTCGCACCGCGCGAGCCAAAGGCTTGAGCGAATGGACCGTCATCATCCGGCATGCGCTGCGCAACGCGCTCGTTCCGATTCTAACTATTGTCGGGCTGCAGACCGGTCTGCTGCTGGGTGGTGCGGTGCTCACCGAACACATCTTCGCGTGGCCCGGTGTGGGACGCCTCGCGTTTGATGCAATCTCCAATCGTGATATGCCGCTTATAAACGGCTGCATTCTATTATTTGCCGCCGTATTCGTTGTCGTCAACACGATTGTCGATCTGCTGTATGCCGCGGCGAATCCGCGAATTCGTTACGGCGCCTGACCGTTGTCGATCGTCCTTATCAGCGAGTCCGAGTTTACCGCTTTACGCGACCTGATTCGAACGCGATTCGGAATCTACTACGATGATTCCAAGCAGTTTTTGTTGCAGAGCCGGCTTCAGGCGCGGCTGATTAAGTGTCGCGTCGCCGATTTCACCGCCTACATTCGTTTCTTAACAGTGGCTCCCGAGCGGGAGACCGAGATCACGGAGCTGGCTTCAGTTCTCTCAAACAACGAAACCTATTTCTTTCGGGAACACGCTCAGCTTGACATACTTGCCGGCGAGGTCGTCGACGATGCGCTGCGGAGCGCGGGGGGACGGCTTCGGGTGTGGTCCTCAGCCTGTTCAACCGGCGAAGAACCATTTACGCTTGCGATGACGCTGCTTGATGGCCGACGAATCAGCCCCGGCCAGATCACCATTAAGGCCAGCGATATCTCGCCGCGCGCGCTTGAGAAGTCTGCGGCCGGATATTACCGAGAACTGTCGTTCCGCGCGACGAAGCCCGAGATGATCTCGCGGTACTTCAAACCGCTCGGGGATGGGTTTGCCATCTCCGATGAGATTAAGCGGATGGTTACGTTCTTCCGATTGAACCTTTTAGATGCACAAGCGATCGCCGGGGTCGGCAAGATGGACGCAATCTTTTGCCGCAATGTCTTGAT
Organism: Vulcanimicrobiota bacterium; assembly: GCA_030853105.1. Lineage (GTDB taxonomy): Bacteria > Vulcanimicrobiota > Vulcanimicrobiia > Vulcanimicrobiales > Vulcanimicrobiaceae > JALYVT01. The sequence continues at coordinate 21,355 of JALYVT010000012.1, read as the reverse complement.
CTACTTCGATAAGCCGACCCAAAAAAAGGTGGTCGAGGGGTTCGCTCGGGCATTGCGTCCCGGCGGCTATCTATTTTTGGGACACGCAGAATCGATCATGCGGCTGACCGATCTCTATGCGCCGGTTATCTCGGCGAAGGCTATTTACTATCGATTGAAATCAAATGCCGATTAACGTTCTCGTCGTCGACGACTCGGCGTTTATGCGCCGCGCGATTAGCAAGATGCTCGAAGGTGAATCCGAGATCGTGGTCTGCGGCACGGCGCGTAACGGTGAAGACGCAATACAGAAAGCCGCGCAATTGAAGCCGGACGTCATTACGATGGATGTGGAGATGCCGGGTATCGGCGGCCTCGAAGCGGTGCGACAAATTGTCAGTGCGGAGAAAGTTCCGATTATCATGGTCAGCTCGCTGACCCGAGAAGGTGCCGAGACAACCTTTCGGGCGCTCGATCTGGGCGCCGTGGACTTTATTCCAAAGCCGGATTCGGCGTATGTGGATATCAAGAACGTCGCGCGCGATTTGATTGCAAAAGTGCGGGTTTTCGCGCGACGACGTCCCGACCCGCCGACGGTGCCGACCCAAGCGTCGGGGCTACCGCGGCGGCACTCACGCGATCGCTTCGAGTGTGTGGCGCTGGGCACCTCAACCGGTGGTCCGGTCGCGCTCTCACGGATCATTCCAAAGATACCGGCCGACTTTCCGATTCCGATTGTGGTCGTTCAGCATATGCCGGCCGGCTTTACTCGCCCGCTTGCCGAGCGCCTTGACGCGCAAAGCCGCCTTCACGTCGTTGAAGGCCAGCCGGGAATGGTGTTGCGAGCCGGTTGTGTGGTGGTGGTTCCGGCGGGAAAGCAGCTCTCGCTCGCGCGTTCGGGCGCCGAAGTCGAAGTGCGCTTAGTCGAGGATGGGGGACACTCGCTGCATGTTCCGAGCGTGGATGTCATGGTGGATGAGGTTGCGCAAACGTACGGCGCGCGTTCGCTCGGCGTGATTTTGACCGGAATGGGCAACGACGGAGTTGCCGGTCTGCGCGCGCTCAAGGCAAAAGGCGGATATGTGGTCGGACAAGACGAGGCTAGCTCGGTTGTTTACGGAATGCCGCGCGCGGCCGCCGCTGCGGGCTTGGTCGATCGGGTTGCCGCGCTTGACGATATCCCGCCGCTGCTCTGCGAACTAACGAACACTCCCTTCGCACGTTCTTAACCATCCCAATAAGCACGCTCGGCGGCAGCGAGTAGGAGCCGTCGGGTCGGCAGGCAATTACAGAGCCAAAAGTGTGGCACTCTTGCGCCCACGATGGAGCCGGATGAAGTTGAGCCAGGGCTCGCATCGCTACGTGATCGGCGGTGTCGAGTATTCACGAGAAGAGATCGTCCATAAGTATCTGCATTTGGTGAAGTACGTTGCAGGACGAATCTCGATAAATCTGCCGCCGAACGTTGAGTTGAACGATCTGGTGAACGACGGTATTCTCGGCTTGATCGACGCGATTGAAAAGTATGACGACGAGCGCGGGGTCAAGTTCGAAACCTACGCGATAACTCGCATCAACGGCGCGATTCTCGACGCGCTTCGCTCGCTGGACTGGGTTCCTCGCGCAGTACGTCAACGCGCGCGAGAACTTGAGCGCGTCTATCAAGAACTCGAGATTGAACTCGGCCGGGCTGCAACCGAAGACGAGGTTGCTCAAAAGATGGGTCTCTCGCGCAAAGAACTCGACGTGCTGATGCAGCGAGTTCGAGGGACTGCGGTACTCTCGCTCGAGGAGTTCCTTCCGAACGAAAAGGGCTATGAAATCCCGCTGGTGGAGACGCTGAAAGATCTTGCCAACGATGTCACTTCGGCTGTCGAAACGCGCGAGGTGAAAGCCGCGCTCATTCATGCGGTCGACGATCTGCCGCCTCAAGAACGTACGGTAATCTCGCTGTATTACTTCGATGGGCTTACGCTCAAAGAGATCAAGAGCGCCCTCAACGTCTCCGAGTCGCGGGTCTCCCAAATCCATGCCCAGGCGGTCATCCATCTGCGGACGAAACTTCGGACGCTTCGCTCGGACCTGGGGTACCGCGAGGGCGACCCCAACGTCAAGCAAAAATATCTGCGGAAACCGGTGCCCGCGACCGATACATAAGACCAGGAGGGTACGCCGATGGCGATTCGACCGGTCGATCTGCAGCTCGCTTACATCGCTGCGCCCCAAAATGCGGCCATTGCCGCCAATGCCCAAGACGCGCCCCAAATTGCCGCGCGTGCCGCTCAGGCCTCCTTCGCTGCCGAGTTTGCGAAGCGTGAAGAGACCGTTGCGGAGACCACGCAGGTCGAGGGCAACAAAGTCCGGGCGCGAGGTGATCGCGAATCCGGCGAACAGGCGCAGGCCGAATATGAAGATCAGCATCCGCGAGAGCCGGATTCCGACCGGGCTGCACTGGGTCTCTCCGGTGAAGGCGCGCATTTCATCGATGTAACCGCGTAAATGCTCGACCCGCTCGCGGCGCTTGCTGCGCAAGCGGCAGGCGCCGCGGAGAACGCGCTTGCGGACGCGACCCTGAGTTTGGGTGTGTCGGCCGAAGTCTTACAGGCGCAAATCAGCGTTGGAGATTTACTCACCGCTTCCGTATTGCCGCCTGCGGGCGGTCACGATCTTTTGGATATCCTCGGGCAAACGGTTATCGCGCAGTTGCCGACGGACGTCTATCCCGGCGAGAAGCTCGTTCTTTCGGTGACTGGTTTTGACGGGAACCGCATCATGGTGCGCAACTTAGGAATTGCCGACCCGCTCAACCCGCCGTCCGTCCTCGATCTTACGCTTCCACAGCCCGCGGCTGGAGGTTCAGCCTCAAGGCTGACGGCGATTTTGAGCAGCGGCCCGGCGGCTAAGGTTCAGCCGCCTGCCTCTGGGCCAACGCTTCCTCCAGCAACGCCGTCCGTGCAAGTTGCTGTGAACACGCCGCCGATTGCACCGCCGCGAGAAGTCTTCGTCGCCGCTTCAGTTCTACCCCAACCGCTCGGCCCGCAGGCCGCCGCACCGCCGTCGCCGCCCGCACCCGTCGTGAGCAACCCGGACGACGCGGATGCGCCGGTAAGCACGGTTGAAGCGCGGATTGCCGCTGCGCGCGTACTCTCTGCCGGCGATCTGCCGCTACCCGAGGCTGCAGCGCCGGATTCAGGTGTACCAGCTGCTCGGTCAAAGGTTATTTTACCGACGATCCGCGCCACTGCCCAAGTACCCGTCCGTGCGAGCAGTCCGCGAACGCACGTGCAGGCGGCTTCGCCCGTCCTAACCTTGTTACGGAGTCTGCGGATTCCACAAACACCGTTAACGCTTGAGGCCGCACGCACGGCGACCTCGGCAATTGCACGTTTTCCGGCGGTGCTGAGTCGGCTGCAATCGGCGCTTCCGCACAACTCTAACGACGCGCGGATCGCGACGCTGCGAACGCTGGTTGGTTTCCTTACCCGACTCGATCCGGGAAATGCACGTGTGCTCCCCGAACAGCTTTCATCGTTCGTAAACAACGTGTTGGCGGGTGCCGAAGCCAAACTCGCATCGCTGTTACGAGCGCACTCTGCGAGCGTCGAACAAGCACCCGCTCCAACTTCACATGAACAGGCTGCACCAACCCTCGTTAAGCAACCGGCGGTAGAGATATCCGCGCAGGACCACCGTGACGCAGGTAACGCCCCGCTGACGACGTTGACTGCTCAGGCGAAAGCAGCGGAACGAACCGTTGCGATAGACCACGATCTAAAGACGCTGGTTCTTTCGATACTGCGGACGCCGCCCGCACAGTCAACGCCGGTGCTTTCGCAGGCATTGAACGATACGCTAACCGCGCTGACGGGCGCGCAGTTTACGACGCTTGCAGCGTCGATCTCGGACCCGACGATCATGACGTTGCATTTTCCGATCGTCTTTCAGGATGGCGGACAGCCCGCGCAGGTTCACATCTCTCGCAACGCGCCAAAAAAGAACGGCGTTAAACTTGACGCGGATAATTTTCATGTTGCGTTTGTGCTCGATACAAAATCGCTGGGTACGGTTGCCATCGATTTGGAGACGGTTGGGCGCGCGGTGAAAGTTCAGGTAAACGCCGAACATTCGGCGGCCGCCGAACGCTTCGAACATTCGCTCGGAGATTTGCAAGGGCGCCTCGAGCAGCTTCGGTATAGCGTTTCGTCGATAGGCGCGCGAGTCGCCGTTCAACCGGCTTCTGCGAATGAGATAGAACCGGCGCCGCCGCGCGAGGGTCAGTTGGATATCCAAGCATGACCGATCGGTACTATGATTTTCGCAAGCGCGTCGGTGCGCGCCCAACAGCTGCCGCCTTGCGCTATGATCCGGTTGGCAGCGAGCCGCCCGAAGTGTTGGCGACCGGCCGCGGACTAATGGCCGAAGAGATTGTACGCGTTGCGCAAGCGCACGGTGTGCCGCTCCACGAGGACGCCGAGTTGGTCGAAGCGCTCAGCCGCCTGGACCTCGCCGAGGTCATTCCGCGCGAGCTCTACGCGGTGGTTGCGGAGGTCTTGGCCTACGTCTTTCGCCTGGACGCAGATCGAACAGGAGTTCGATAGCGGCGGGCGAACCGACCCTTCTGTGAGCTGGTTAACCAAGATTCGATCCGCCTTCGGCAAATCGCGCGAGAGCTTCTCTGCGGTTCAGAATCTTGGTCTGGAGCGCAAACCCGTCGATGCGGCGATGTGGGAAGAACTCGAGGAACTGCTTCTGCTCGCTGATTTTGGGGTGCCGACTGCCGAGAAGATCATTGGCGGTCTGAAGACCGTCGCTCGCCAAGAGCTTTGGAGCACAAGCGATCAAGTTGTCGCGCGTTTTCGCAAAGATGTCGAGCGCTTTCTCACGCTGCCCGATAGCGATCTAAATCTTTCGAGCGCTCCCGCGGTCATCTTGATTGTTGGGGTCAATGGTAGTGGTAAAACCACGACCATCGGGAAATTGGCGACCTCCCTGCGAGCTTCGGGAAAGCGAGTCTTAATGGTTGCCGCCGATACCTTTCGGGCCGCCGCGGCGGAGCAGCTGGCCATCTGGGCAGAGCGCAGCGGCTCGGATTTCATTCGCGGTCGTGAGGGTGCCGATCCGGCCTCGGTGGTCTTCGATGGAATGCAAGCCGGAAAAGCGCGAGGGGCGCAGGTCATTCTAGTCGATACGGCCGGCCGGCTTCAGACCAAGACAAACCTCATGGAAGAGCTGAAGAAGATGCATCGCATCATCGAGCGCGAGACCGGCGCTGCGCCCGCCGAGACCTTGCTGGTGGTTGACGGAACTTCCGGCCAGAATGCAATCTCGCAAGCCAAGTTATTTAATGAAGCCGCCAAATTGAGCGGCGTGATCGTGACCAAACTCGATTCAAGCGCCAAGGGCGGGGTGCTGGTGGCGATTGTCGACACGCTCGAGGTGCCGATTAAGTTCATCGGTTTGGGTGAGTCGGCGCATGATCTGCGCCCGTTCAAACCCTCAGAGTTTCTCCAAGCATTATTCGAACACTAAAAAACATCGTGCCATACACTTGGCACTCGACAAGTCTAGCGTGAAAGACAGTAAACGAGCACCTTGCTGAAAACGGAGAGTATGATGTCAGCCCAAGATGACAAACAGATAGCCCTTTCAAACGCCCTCGCCCAGATCGAACGCCAATTCGGCAAAGGTTCGATTATGAAGATGGGCGATTTTCAAGAGCGGATGGGATTCGAGGTAATTTCGAGCGGTTCGATTGCGCTCGATTTGGCCCTCGGGGTCGGAGGCTTCCCACGCGGTCGAATCGTCGAGATCTACGGCCCGGAATCCAGCGGTAAAACGACTCTTGCCTTACATGCAATCGCTGAGGCGCAAAAAAACGGGGGCACCGCGGCGTTCATCGACGTTGAACACGCTTTGGACCCCACCTATGCCGCGGCTCTGGGTGTCGATTTAGATAATCTGCTTGTCTCTCAACCCGATACCGGCGAACAAGCCTTGGATATCGCGGAGATGCTGGTGCGCAGCAATGCAGTCGACGTGGTTGTTGTCGACTCGGTTGCGGCGCTGGTGACCAAGGCTGAGCTTGAAGGCGACATGGGTGATACGCATGTCGGTCTTCAGGCTCGCCTGATGTCGCAGGCATTGCGTAAACTTACCGCCGCGATCTCCCGCAGCAAAGCCGTCATGATTTTCATCAATCAGCTGCGCGAAAAGATCGGGGTGATGTTCGGAAGCCCAGAGACGACCTCGGGCGGCCGTGCGCTCAAGTTCTACGCATCGGTTCGGCTCGACATTCGTAAGCTGGAGCAGATCAAGATCGGCACCGATGTGGTCGGAACGCGTACGCGCGTGAAGGTCGTGAAAAACAAAGTCGCCCCGCCGTTTCGTCAAGCCGAGTTTGATATCACCTACGGCCGCGGAATCTCAAAAATGGGCTCGATTTTGGATGTCGCGCTTGAACGTAACATTGTCGGTAAGAGCGGCTCGTGGTACACCTACGGCGAGACCCGAATCGGTCAGGGCCGCGAAAATGCCAAGGCCTACCTCGAAGAGCACAGCGATCTTGCCGATGAGATCAACACCCGGCTGCGCGACGCGATCGTCGGCGCCGCATCGAAGAACGGTGCGGCTGAGATCGCAATAACCGGGACCGAGTAAACTCTCGCGATGGCATCGGCTCGCGTGAGCGCGCTGCGCCTGTTGGCGCAGCGCCGTCTGACCGAAGCGCAACTGTGGAGTAAACTCGAGCGGCGCGGATTTCCCGAAGAAGATGTACGCGCGGCCGTCGGGTCGTGCAAGCGCGACGGATACATAGACGATCGGCTCTTTGCGCAGCTCTATGTCGAGCAGAAAACCAAGCTCGTCGGTAATATGCGTTTAATCGGTGAACTGGTTCGCAAGGGAATCGATCGTGATTCGGCCGCGCTCGCCGCGCAATCGGCGCAGAGCGATGAGTCCGATCGGCTGGGACGAGCCCTTGAGAAGCTCTTTCGCACGAAGCCGGAGTTGAGCTACCCATCTGCCGCGCGGGCGCTCGAACGGTTGGGATTCCCGGCTTCGTCGATCTACCGGCAACTGCGGGAGCACGCCGCAAAGTTTGGTCCGCTCGCCGGGGTCTTCGACCTGGACTAACGATGTAAGCGCTTCGGCCCGTGTCCTTTCCGACGGTGTAAGGGGGCACTTATACCAATGTGGCCGCTCTTAAAATTGTGGTAGCCGAGGACGACGGCGCGATTCGGGAATTGCTCGCTCATCATCTCAAGCGCGAAGGCTTTGAAGTGATTCCCGTAAGTGACGGTGCCGCCGCATTACGCTTCGGCCGTACGCTAGCGGATCTGCTAATCCTAGACGTCGGACTGCCCGGAATCGACGGGTTTGATGTTGCGCGCGAGCTACGGCGTGAAAAGCACGATCTTCCGATTGTGATTCTCACCGCCCGCACCGATGAGATCGATCGAATCGTCGGCTTTGAACTTGGCGCCGACGACTATATTTGCAAACCGTTCTCCCCGCGCGAGGTGGTAGCGCGTGTAAAGGCGCTCGCCAGACGTGTGGGTCATGGCGAGAACCGATCTCCGGCAATCCTGCAGTTCGGCCGGCTGGAGATTGACGAAGCTGCGCGAGAGGTTCGCATTGATGGTGTCGATGCACGGCTTAAGCCGCGCGAATTCGGGTTGCTTCTCGCGTTAGCTCGCAACCCCGGGGTGGCATTTTCGCGGCGCACGCTGCTCGAACAAGTCTGGGGATTCGACTACGTTGGAGATGAGCGGACCGTTGATGTTCATGTGCGGCGCGTTCGTCTGAAGATCGAAGAGATGCCGCAGCTGCCGCCGCTGCTGCAGACGATCCACGGTTTCGGGTATAAGTTTGCGCGATCGTAATCGCTTGCACTCGCCAGCCGACTTCGAGCCGCTCTTAGCCTCGGCGCACGACGCAGTGCCGTTGATCGTACTGCGTATTCCAGAGTTCGAACGCATCGCGTGGCGGCAGGGGCTGCCCGCTGCGCGTAGCCTGGAGAGGCGGGTTACGCGAGCGTTTTGCGGCGCGGCTCAAAAGCTGCTGCGTCAGGATGACCAGTTGGGACACGAAATCGGAAGCGATGTGTTTATGGCGCTGATGTTCACGCCCTCTCGCCAAGATCGTAACGCTTGCGCGCTAGATTGCCGCGCGAGCGTTGAACGACTCGCTACGGCAGTTTTGACGGCAACCGGATTGACCGCGCAGACCGGCTGGTCGATTTTGCGCAAGACCGAGCCCACCACGAGTTTGCATGATGAGGTGGTCGCAGCGCTCGAGCGTGGAGCACGCGAGCGCGAACGGTTTGAGTTTTTCGCGAGCGTCGGGCACGAATTGCGCACGCCGCTCAGCTCAATCTGCGGGTACTTGGAGACGATCTTAGACGAGCAGGTTGACTCGCAAACGACACGCCGCTTTCTGGAGATAACGCGCCGCGAGGCTCTGCGTTTGAGCCGGCTGATCGAAGGGATGTTCGAGTTTTCGCTGCTCGATCTGTCGTCGGATCAACTGCTTGGCTCGCGCAGCGAACTGGGTGCATGCATTACGTCGGCGGTCGAAGCCGTCAGACCGCTGGCGGCGGGGCGGAAGATTACCATTCAAGTCGGTCAGCTTGCCGATACCACCGTCGGATTGCACGCTGACGCCTGTATTCAAGCGCTCATCAACCTGCTGGAAAATGCCGGTAAGTTCGGACGAATCGGCGGAACGGTACGGATATCAAGTCGAGAGGAGGCAGGCTGGGTGACGATTACCGTCGATGACGACGGCCCCGGCGTGTGTCGGAGGGATCGAGCGGCGGTCTTCGATCACCGCGTTCGAGGTTCGCGTGCGGATCGTCCGGGCAACGGCATTGGTTTAGCGATCGTTCGAATGATCGTTGAACGCGCCGGGGGAAGCGTCGGCATCGAGCAATCCTCACTCGGCGGCGCGCGATTTCAAATTGAGCTGCCGAAACGGGCGGAGATGGCGAGCGCAATGTCGTAGTTCAGGGTCCGTGGCGCTACCCGTAGTCGACGAAACCGCAATAGCCGATCGTGTTCGGGCATTGGGTCATCAAATATCGCAAGAGTACGCTGGGAAGTCTCCGATTATCATCGGTGTCCTGAATGCTTGCGTAACCTTCCTTGCCGACTTGACTCGCGCTATTTCGATTCCTTGTGAGTTCGATTTCATCGCCGTGTCGCGCCTGGCCGAAAATCGCAGCGTTCGCTTCGAAAAAGATACCAGCGCTTCAGTCGAAGGGCGTCACGTACTTTTGATCGACGATATGATCGACACCGGGCTGACGCTTGAGTACGTCATCAAAACACTAAGCGCTCGAAATCCGGCGTCGGTCGCCGTCTGTACGCTGCTGACCCGACCCAAGCGACGGCTAGCCGCGATCGATGTAGCCTACAGCGGTTTTGATGTTCCGAATTCGTTCCTGGTTGGATACGGATTGGATTACCACGGATTGTTTCGCGAACTGCCGGCGTTGTACGCTCACGGGAGCTGGCCTTTGGGAGTCGGTACGACTTGAAACGGATTCTTTTGTTCGCTCTGCTGGCGCTCGCGATGCCGGCAATCCCCCGCGTGGCTTCGGCGCTCGAGTTGAACGCGGTCGCGCAAGCCGCGGCGCAGTATCGCAGCCCGAATGCGAAACTCCAAGAGATGTACCGAGCCGCGCTGCTCGATACCGGGCAGCTCGCGCAATTCGCGCCGGACGGCACCGCGTATGTGAAGACCGGCGACATCCCGGCGGAATGGCTGCGTGACGCCAGTGCGCAGGTGCGGCCATATCTGTATTTTGCTAAGAGCGATCCCGCCGTTCGCAAGCTGCTGGCTGCAATTATTCAGCGCGAAGCCAAGTATCTCCAGATCGATCCGTATGCAAATGCGTTTACCGTCGATTATCGCGTCTGGGAGCAAAAGTTTGAACTTGACTCGCTTGCGTATCCGGTAATTTTAGCGTGGAGCTATTGGAAGGCGACCGGCGATACTTCGATTTTCACCGCCGATCAGTCGGGCGCATTGGATAAGGCTCTGCAAACGATGCAGCGCGAACAAGATCATCCAAAGAACTCCCGCTACACCCACAAAGAGATGGCGCAAGATGGAAAGGGTCGAGCGGTTGGGTACACCGGAATGATTTGGACCGGCTTTCGCCCATCCGACGACGCCTGCTACTACAATTTTCTCATCCCATCGGAAATGATGGCGGTGGTCGCGCTCGGCGACATGGCAGATATCCAAAAAAACGTCTATCACAACATAATCAAGGCACACGAAGCAGACTCTCTGCGCAATGAGGTGCAGCGTGGGATTCAGACCTTCGGTCTGGTCTTCGTACCAAAATACGGCTACATCTACGCATACGAAGTTGACGGCCTCGGCCATGCGATTTTGACAGATGATGCCAACATTCCAAGCCTGCTCTCGGCGCCGTACATCGGGTATACGACGATCAACGACCGCTACTATCTGAATACCCGCAACTTCTTGCTCTCGCAAGACAACCCGTCGTACTATACGGGAAGCCTAGCGCACGGTATCGGCAGCTATCACACGCCCGATCATTGGATTTGGCCGATGGCGCTCATCATTGAGGGGATGACGGCTACCGGGCAGAGCGAGAAGCGCGATGTCTTGAGCGAACTGCTCGCGAGCGACCCCGGTGATCATCTTCTGCACGAGTCGTTTGATCCGAATAATCCAAAGTCGTTCACTCGTCAAAATTTCGGCTGGCCGAACGCGCTCTTCAGCGAGTTTATCATGACCTCGTTCGACGGTGTAAATAACATTCCGATGGGCGACACCAGCGATTTGGAGTTCCGAAGTGAGTGACCGCTGCGTCAAAGCCGATATTGTCGTCGGTATTCAGTGGGGCGATGAGGGTAAAGGCCGCGTCGTCGATTATTACGCGAGCAATTATGATATCGTCGCGCGCTTCGGCGGCGGAGACAATGCCGGACACTCGATTGTCGTCGGCGATCAGCACTTAGCCCTGCGAATCGTCCCGTCGGGCGTTATGCACTCGCAGGTTGAACTTTTCATCGGCGGCGGCACGGTTGTCAGCCTAAGTGGATTCTTGGGCGAGATCGACTCGCTTCGGCGGCTTGGAATCGATGTTAGCCGAATCAAAATATCCGACCGCGCGCATATCGTCTTTCCGTACCATGCCGCCGCCGATCGGGCAAATGAATTGGCTCGCGGCGCGGCAGCGCTCGGTACGACCGGCCGCGGAATCGGCCCGGCGTACAGCGATCGGGTTGCGCGCGCTGGGATTACATTCGGCGACCTGCAAAATAAGGAGTCTCTAGCAGACAAGATTCGGATTAACCTGAACGCCCGCAGCGCGACGATGACCGGGCTGCGGGATCTGCTTTCAGAAGAAGACACAATCGCGCAGACGCTTGAGGCCGCAGAAGCGGTCTTGCCGCATGTCGTTGATGGTGTTGCTTACATTCACGATGCATTAGAGAACGGTCGGCGACTCTTAATTGAGGGCGCCCAAGGGACGCTGCTTGATGTTGGGTATGGAACCTATCCGTTTGTCACTAGCTCTTCGACTTTAGCGGGCGGAGCTTGCGTCGGCCTGGCCATCGGGCCAACGACCATCGGGCGAGTGATCGGCGTTGTAAAAGCTTACTGCACGCGGGTCGGTTCGGGTCCGTTCCCCTCGGAACTGGACGACGAGTTCGGCGAACGGTTGCGCAAGAACGGCGCCGAGTTCGGAACGGTAACCGGTCGCCCGCGACGCTGCGGCTGGTTTGATGCCGTGGCCGCAAAATACGCAGTTCGCGTCAACGGTCTCACTGCAGCGGTGCTCACCAAGCTGGATGTGCTAACGGGATTCGAGCGCATCGGGGTTGTGACCGGCTATGAACGCGCAGGCAAAGCGGTTGGTTTTGAAGGCGCTGCACACCCGGGACTGCAGACCACGATCGAATACTTCGAGGGCTGGACCGAAGATATCAGCGGCGTTCGTCGTATCCGCGACTTGCCGGAAGCCGCTGTGCGTTATGTTAACGCTTTGCAAAGCTACCTCGACGTACCGTTCGAACAGGTTTCGCTCGGTCCCGAGCGCTCGCAGCTAGCCGTTTAATGCCGCAGGCGTAAAGTTTAAGTTTGCGCGGAGCTTTTCGTAAAGCACTGTGTATAAGCGGCCGATATATTTCTAAAGCTCCTCAATCGTTCTCCGGTTGAGCAGTTGTCCGTCCGGCAAGGAAGCCGGGCGTACCGGGCCACGGTCGGCCGCCCGTGATATTTAGGTGAATAGTGGATCGCATCTCCTTGATGTGGACCGATCTTGCCGGCCGGCTCTCTTCCCTTTGGGAAAGACAGGGTCGCCAATCCCGCGCGTTGATGGTCGCCGGCCTCGCAATAGTCGTTGTCGGATTAGGCTCGCTGGGGTTTTTCTTCGCCAACCACAAGCCCACATATCAAGTGCTGTTCTCCAATTTGGCGGCTGATGATGCGGTCGCGGTTACCGCGCGCCTAAAGGATGACAAGGTTCCCTATACGCTCTCGTCCGACGGCAAGAGCGTCTATGTGCCATCGCAATACCTTTCGGATGAGCGCGTAGCGATTGCCGGTGCCGGCGTCGTGAAGGGCGGCGGGACTGGGTACGAACTGTTCGACAAGATGAACTTCGGCATGACCGAGTTTCAGGAGAAGCTCGGAAAGACGCGCGCGATCTCGGGCGAGTTGGAGCGAACAATCGACGGACTGACCGAAGTCGATACCTCGCGAGTTCATTTAGCGACCCCCGATGCAACTCTCTACTCCAGCACGCAACAGCCGACCACCGCTTCGGTAGCGATCAAGACGAAGGCCGGTATGAGCCTGACTCCGCAAGAGGTCAAAGGCATCACGCTCTTAGTTGCTAACGCGGTTGAGGGACTAAAGCCTGACGATGTAACGATTATCAATCAGGACGGCAATGTACTCTTACCGGCCGCGGGCAGCGTTGCCTCCGGCGACGCAAGCACGAGCGACGCGCTGAAGATGACCCAAGAGCAGCTGGTTGCCAAGCAGCACTACGAATCGAACCTGCAAGAGAACATTCAATCGATGCTCGATCAGACGTTGGGCGCACATCGGGCCGTGGCTCGCGTTTCGACGAAGATGAACTTCGATGCGAACAGTTCCGAGACCAAAACCTATGCGCCCCAGGGCACGGTGCTATCGCAGCAAAGCAAACACGAGTCCTACAACGGCACCCAACCGGCGAGAGCCGCGGCCGCCGGAATCCCAGGAACGACCAGCAATATCGGCACCTATCAGGCCGTTCAAAACGCGCCGAGCCAAGGTAAATACAACAAATCCGAATCGACCACGAATTACGACATCACCGAACAGAACAGCAAGCATATCGATGCACCGGGAAAGGTTTTGCAGACAAGCGTTGCGGTGCTCGTAAACGCGAGTTCAACTTCGCCTACACAGGCTCAAAACCAAGTCTACGCGCTTACTCCGGGGAACGTTGCTCAGATTCGCAACACCGTTATTGCGGCCGCCGATTTGAGTCTGGCCGGCGGCGATCAGGTCTCGGTTGAAGCTATTCCGTTCAACCCGGCGATCAACGGCGCGAACTCATCGACGCAAACTGCGACAACCGTACTCGGTGTTCCGCTGTGGGTCTTGCTTGCGCTCGGCGGAGTCGGCGTTCTCGCACTGCTGGGGCTGCTGGCGGCGCGAATCCGTCGCCGCGGGTTCGCGCCGTCGATGGATATGCCGTCGTTCGACTCAACACTCGCCGAGGAGTTGCCGCCATTCGAGGAGCATCCGATGCTCGACGGCGCTCCCGGACTTGCCGCTCCGATTCGTTCGGCCGCCGACCTGACGCGGGAGCAGATGATCGAATACGTCACAACGGTTGCGCAAGAAAACCCCGACTCGATTGCGAAACTCGTCAAGCTATGGCTGGCAGAATAGGCGATGTTAGACTCACCGATTGTTAACCTAAGCGGTGCCGAGATGCTGGAGCCTCCATCCTACCCGGAACTTGCAACGCTTGATGTTTCGGGACCCGAAAAGGCGGCGATCCTCATCATCACGCTTGGACTTGAGCTGTCGTCGACGATCTTCAAGTTCTTGCGTCAGGATGAAGTCGAGCGGATCGTTCTTGAAATTGCAAAGATCTCGACGGTTCCAATTGAGAAGCGCGACGGCGTCATCACCGAGGCCTACCAGCGCGCAATCGCGCTCAAATACATCAACGAAGGCGGCATCGAGTATGCCAAGGAGATATTAGAGCGCTCGTTCGGCTCAGGTCAGGCCGATGATATGACCAATCGGCTATTTGCGGCGCTTAAGCACGGCAATCCGCTCGAGTTGATCAAGAAGACCGAGCCCGCCCAGCTGCTGCAGTTCATTCAGGATGAGCACCCGCAGACGATCGCCTTGATTTTGGTGTATATGGCGCCCGATCAGGCCGGTGCGGTGCTCTCCGCGCTGCCGGCCGAACTGCAGTCGGAGGTGGCGATGCGAATTGCAATCCTCCAAAAGACCGCACCGGAAGTGCTCGAACAACTCGACGAACTGCTTGGACGTCGCCTACTGGTAAGCGGCGCCGACTTCTCGAAGGCCGGCGGCGTTCAATCGCTGGCGAATGTGATGGGCTTTGTCGATCGCGAAACCGAGAAAAACATTTTGGACGGTCTTTCCAAACGCGATCCCGAGATCGCGACCGAAGTCAAGAACCTGCTCTTCGTCTTTGAAGACATCATCAATCTCGACGACCGTTCGATTCAGCGGATTCTCAAGGAGGTTGACGGAAAAGACCTGGCGCTCGCGCTCAAGGTTGGAAACGACGATTTGCTGGCGCGCATCTACAAAAATATGTCGTCGCGCGCCGGTCAGACACTGCGCGAGGAGATCGAGATACTCGGACCCACTCGAATGCGCGAAGTCGGAAAGGCTCAGCAAGCGATTGTTGACGTGATACGCACCCTCGAAGAGAATGGCCAGATCGTCATCGCCCGCGGCTCCAAAGATGAACGCCTCGTGTGATGTTGGGACGTTAACAGATGGGCAAAATCGTCAAGGGTGCGACTCTCGGCAGCAGCAACTATTTATTGAGCGTCCCGATCATTCGTCATCCCGAGCTCGCGCCGGAGCCGGCGGTCGATTTTACTATGGTCGAAACCGGCGATATCCCGGTAGAGAACCCAGAACCGCAGGCGCCTTCAATCGACTGGGATGCTCTTCATGCGCAAGCGCAAGAGATCACCGATAATGCCTCGCGCGATGCGCAATCACTTCTCAATGATGCGCAGGCGCGCAGCAGCGCAATCATCGCCGAGGCCAACGCGCGATCGAGCCAAATCGAGTTGGATGCGCGCGCGGCGGGTCTTGAGCAAGGTAAACAGGCCGGTCTTGATAGCGCGAACACGGAGATGGAAGAGATGCTCTCAACCATGCGCGGTCTGGTAGAGATGGCGCGGGTGGAACGCCACAAGATCATTCTTTCGGCGGAGCCCGAGATCGTGCGGCTTGCTACGCTGATCGCCGAGCGAGTTCTGCATAAACAGATCGCTTTAGACCCGATGGTCGTCGTCGATATGACCAAAGCCGCGATCTCGCGTCTGCTTACTCGCGAGACCGTTACCGTTCGCATAAACCCGGCCGACATTGAGACGGTTCGTGAACATAAAGAGCAGATTTTGGGCGCCGGTGACATCGAACACATGCGGATCATCGAGGATCAGCGCGTGGACCGCGGCGGAGTGCTGGTCGAAACACAGTCCGGCACGATCGATGCGAAAGTCGCGACGCAGCTGCGTGAAGCAAAGCGCGTCTTGCAGGTTGAAGATGCGATCTCCATGAGTCCGCCGAGTGAGCCGGCGCTCTTCATGCGCCCCGCCAAGGCCGGCTGAAGCAATGTCAACCGAGTTCGCCCAGGCGAACACCGAGTTCGCAGAGCTGACATTTTCGGCAGAGCGCTATTTAGGAATCCTAGAATCGGTCGATTTGGTTCGGGAGAACGGGAAAGTTCGCCAAGTCATCGGTGTGGTGATCGAGAGCTTAGGCCCAAATATGGCGATCGGTGAGACCTGTCACATTTTGTATAGGCGCACCGCCGAACCGGTGTTGGCCGAAGTCGTCGGATTTCGCGACAACAAAGTTTTGATAATGCCGCTCGGCGACTTGGCCGGAATCGGCGCGGGCTCGGATGTGATCAGCTTGGGGAAGCCGCTTGAAATCGGTGTAACCGATCAGTTGCTGGGGCGTGTGCTTGATGGACTCGGCCGTCCGATGGATGGCAAGGGTCGAATCGTCGGCGACCGTCGCGCGCAAGTCTATTCAAGGCCGCCGGATCCACTCACACGCAGCCGCGTTACGGAGCCGCTAACCCTGGGCATTCGCGCGATCGACGGATTGCTAACGTGCGGCAAAGGCCAACGCACTGGAATCTTCGCCGGTAGCGGCGTCGGCAAATCCACCGTGCTCGGCATGATCGCGCGAAATACTTCGGCCGATGTGAATGTGATTGCTTTGGTCGGCGAACGTGGGAAAGAGGTCCGCGACTTCATCGAACGTGATCTGGGCGAAGAAGGGCTGCGGCGCAGCGTCGTCGTTGTATCGACGAGCGATCAGCCGGCACTGGTTCGTATCAAGGCGGCTTCGGTGGCGATGACGATCGCTGAGTATTTTCGCGATCAGGGCCTCGATGTGCTCTTCATGATGGACAGTGTCACACGATTTGCAATGGCGCAGCGCGAGGTCGGGCTCGCGATCGGTGAGCCGACAACCACCCGCGGGTATACGCCCTCGGTGTTCGCGCTGCTGCCGAAGCTGCTAGAGCGAGCGGGAACCTCGCATACCGGCACCATCACCGGCCTGTACGCGGTTTTGGTTGACGGCGACGATATGAACGAGCCGGTCGCCGATGCGGTGCGATCGATCTTGGACGGTCACATTGTACTCTCACGCAAGCTCGCCTCGGCCAATCATTACCCCGCAATCGATGTTTTGGCCAGTGTTAGCCGGGTGATGAGCGATGTCGCCGACAGCAACCAGCTCTGCGCAGCCTCGGCGATCCGCGATCTACTGGCGACCTATCGAGACGCCGAAGACCTCATTAACATCGGCGCATACGTGCCCGGGTCAAATCCTCGGGTCGACCTTTCGCTCTCAAAGATAGAGGCGATTCGACACTTCCTCAAACAGGGCGTTTACGAGACCGCTTCGTACGAGCAAACGGTCAGCGCGCTTATGAGCATCGCGTGAGCCGTCGATTTGTTTTTGCACTCCAGCCTGTCTTGGCGCAGCGCGAGCGGGCAGAAGCCGAAAAGCAGCGCGTGCTGGCGCAGCGGCAACGTGTCCTAAACGACGCCAAAGCCAGTCTCGCTGCCCTGCATAATGAGTTCCGCGAATACTCCGGGGCGTTGCGGGATAAGCACCGCTCGTTCACGACCGAAGAGTTGCGTCTCTACTATGCACATCTCGAGTTTCTGGATCGAGCCATCGCCGCAGCCGAAGAAACGGCGGCAACCGCGCAGCACGCATTCGACCGAGCACGTGACGAACTGCTTGCGGCGTCCAAAGAGCGCAAAGCGATCGAGAAGCTTAAGGAAAAGCGACATGCGAGCCACGTGGCCGAGGAGAACGCGCTCGAACAGCGCGAACTTGACGACGGAAATGCTCGCCGTTTTGGGCGAGCTCAATTAGAGCACGGGAGTTCGCTGTGATCGTTACCCGCAAACGGCGCAAGCCGTTCAAGCTGCAAAAATATCTGCTGCCGATTCTTATCGTTGCGATCATCGTCTTTGCGTTCATCTGGACGCCATCGCACAATGCGATCTTTAACGGGCCGCTTGCGCCGATGTGGAATGCACTCGGAAGCACCTATAATCGAGCCGCCGCGCCGTACCATTTTGCGCAGCAAAACTCTGCCATCGCCGAAAGGGATCGGCAGATTCAAAAATTGCAGCAGCAGATAGCCGCTGATCGCGCGGAGGCCGACGCGCTCAATAAACAACTCAGCCAAAGCCGGACCTCGCTCAATCAAACCCAGCAGCAGCAGGCCCTCGACCGCGCCAAAGTCGGCTCCAAAGCGCCGGCCCCACAGCGTAGCACCTCGGGATTGGGCGCTCAAGCCGCCGCGGGCAGCGACTTGAGTTCCGCAGCCACCCCGGACCTGCGCCGCACGGCAAGTGAGTGGGAATCGATGGACGCTGAAAACGCCGCCAAGGTGGTGCAGCGATTACCGATCTCGTATGTCGCTCGCGTATTCGCCGTGATGCCCGCCGACTCGGTTGGTCAGATCCTCAACAACTTGCCGCCCGCATTTGCTGCCCAGCTTACCCAAGAACATCCTGAGTTGCGTCGCTAAGCGCATCTTGAGCTTGACAAGAGAATTCTCGCGTGATAGCGTTTCGTCAGTCAAATGAGTAGTTTTAATTCGCGCAGTTCGTGGTGGCACTCAACCGATAGCAATGCACCGGTGAGTTAGGCGCGCGTTTGCGGGCATAGTCGAGCCGCCGGTTTACCGAGCGGCTTTTTTTGTTTACCGAGAGGATCGATTTGAAGGACCAGCCCCAGCCCATCAGGGAGCGCACATAGATGCAAATCGCGACACTAGAACTGAGTGCAGATGCATTGACACCGATCTCGGCGTATTTGGCGCTCGCCCAGCCGGGAGCATCGTGTCTACTCGAGAGCGTCGAAAGCGGGGGGCGAATCTCGCGCTATTCGTTCATAGGAATCGACTATATTGAAACCGCGCAGTACGACGACGATGGCGCGCTTCTGGATAATGTGCGCGCATTCGTCGCACAATTCGCGCCGTCGCAGTCACGCTCCGCGGGGTTTTCCGGCGGGGCTCTCGTCGCATTTGCGTATGATGCGGCCCGATCATTTGCGGGATTGCCGGAGCGGGAGCGCGCGCGGCCTGAGATGCCCGCCGCGTATGTAGCCGTGCCGGCAACTTGGCTGATCTTCGATCACTACACCGATCGGCTGACCTTCTGGAGTATGGGAGACGATCTCGGACAAGTTGAGCGCAAGCTGCAACAGTATACGGAGCGTCTGCTTGAGGTGCGAACGACGTTTCCAGGCCAGGTCAAGGCGGAGGCGGTTCGCCAATCTATCGATCACGCGACCTATCTCGGGTTGCTTGAAGAAGTGAAACGCAAAATTTTCGATGGTGATGTGTATCAACTGCAGCTTGGAATCCGCTTTGATGCAGAGCTTCGCGGAGCACCGTTCGATATCTATCGCGCTTTGAGAAGCCGCAACCCCTCGCCATACATGTTCTACGTTGATACGCCGTTCGGCCAAATACTCGGGGCGTCGCCTGAGTTTCTCGTTCGGCTGGAGGGTCGGAAGGCGCGGATTCGTCCGCTGGCCGGCACACGTGCTCGCGGCGCTGACGCGAGCGAAGATGCCGCCATCGCGACCGAATTGCTGAGCGATGCAAAAGAGCGAGCCGAGCATGTGATGCTGGTCGACCTGGGTCGCAACGACTTGGGCGCAGTGTGTAAGGTCGGAAGCGTTCAGATCGGTGAATTGATGGCGATCGAACGCTACAGTCACGTCATGCATATCGTCTCCGATATTACCGGTGAGCTTGAAGACCAGCGCGACGGTCTCGACCTGTTTGCAGCCGGGTTTCCGGCCGGAACCGTCACCGGAACGCCGAAGATTCGAGCGATGCAGCTGATCGACGAGTTTGAACCGGTCGCGCGCGGATTTTATGCCGGCAGCGTTGGACGCCTTGATTTTGACGGCACGTTCGACTCCTGCATTACGCTGCGAAGCGTCCATGTCAACGCCGGTCGAGCGTGCTGGCAAGCCTCGGCCGGTATCGTCGCCGACAGCAATGCGCAATCGGAATACGATGAGATTCTGCACAAAACCCGGATCATTCGCGATGTTCTCGGAGTAACAGCGTGAGCCCCATGCGCCTGCTGTTCGTCGACAACTTCGATTCGTTCACCTATAACGTGGTGCACTTGTTCGCATCTGCGGGCGCCGCGATCGATGTGATGCTTAACAACGACGCACGCTTGACGCCGGCAATTCTCACCGACTACGACGGGTTGCTGGTTGGCCCGGGACCAGGACGCCCGACCGCCGCCCCGAGAGCCTTATCACTCATCAGCGCTGCCGCGGCGACGCGCAAGCCGGTCTTCGGTCTGTGCTTGGGATTGCAGGCCATCGGTGAGGTCTTCGGCGCAACGATCGGCCACGCGCCGCAGCTGATGCACGGGAAAACCTCGCAGATCGAGCATGACGGCAGCGGCATCTTCGAAGGCATTCCACCCAATTTCATCGCGACGCGATACCATTCGCTGTGTATCGAACCACAATCGTTGCCGCCGGAACTTCGCGTAACTGCTCGAAGCGAAGATGGCGTGATCCAAGCCATCGCACACACTGATCTGCCGATTCACGGCGTACAATTTCATCCCGAATCGATCCTCAGCGAACACGGCGCCAAACTCGCCCGCAATTTTCTACGGTTATGCTGCGCGTAACGGCTTTAGCTTAGCGATACGTTTGGCTGCCGCACCGTGCATCGCATCGTATATCTCAACGCTCATTTGCAAATTCATCCAAAATCCGACGCTTGGCCCCAGTACGCGCTCCAACCGGAGCGCCGTATCGACCGTAAGCGCGCGCCGGTCGTTAAGAATCTCGTTGAGTCGCTGACGCGTGATGCCCAGTCGACTAGCCAGGACGCTTTGCGTGATGCCAAGTCCGTCGTCGCCTAGATACATTTCTCGAATCATCGCTCCCGGCGTTGTGGGGCGGCGGTGGCTGGGAACCAATATTTCGCTCAAGTGCTTCTCCGTTATCTCATTTAATGGAAGTTTGCGACCTGGATTGCAACCGCACCGATTCCGGGTTTCCATTGAAATCGGATTCGGTACGGGCCACCGACACGCAATTGGTACGTCCCCCGCAAACGCCCGCCCAACTGCTTGAATTCTGCGCCGGGAGGAAGGGTCTTGAAGGCGAGCATTGTGTCGGCCTTCATCACAAAGTATTATCACGTCGCGTGACCCGTGACAAGCCGGTAAATTCCACTACCCGTCGTAGTCACTTCGGACGCGCGGGGCGGGAGGTCGCACCTGTTCATCAGAATTGAAGACGCAATATGGCATCGACTGAAGCCTATCTGAGAGCTTCCGCCGTTTTTTTTCGTTACGATATTGGTCGGCGGCCAACCCGGACGAGTCTATACGCCCATCTGCGTTTTCCGGATCCCTCGGGGGACACAATTGCAGAGCATCGTGGGGTGGACTTTCCATTCACAACGCAGATCAAGCGCGTGAATTACACACAGCAGGTAAACCAGATGGCTTCCGGAAGCGAACCCGTCAAAGAAGCCGGAATCTATCGAATGGAAATGCTAATTGAAGGCGAGCCG
>JALYVT010000110.1 GCA_030853105.1 Vulcanimicrobiota bacterium | reverse complement strand
CCGTACGTCCGGTTCCGCGACACCCGCAGCTTCGGCGCGGTGACCGTGCCGAGCGATTCTCTCTATGTGCTTGGCGATAACCGCGCAAATAGCGACGACTCCCGCTTTTGGGGCTTCGTTCCCAGCAGTCAGCTTATCGGTCAGGCGTTGGCAGGAATCTGGCCGCTGCGTCGCATCGGGGCCCTATGAGCGTTGATTTCGAGCAGATAATCCAATGGTATCCCGGGCACATGGTCACCGCGATGCGCAAGATCGAAGAGCACATGCGACTCATCGATGTCGTCATCGAAGTCGTCGACGCCCGCGTTCCCGCCAGCGGCGTCAATCCGATGCTTGACAGTCTCATCGGGCGGCGAAAACGTATGATCATTATGAACCGCGAAGACCTAGCGGATCCGCTCGAAACCGTGAAATGGTTAGGGCACTACAAGAAAATAATGCGCCGCGCGATTGCGACCAACGCCAAGGAGCAGAGCAGTGTTGCCAAAGCCTATTTTCATCTGGGTCAGCTCTCCGGCGGCCAAAACCGCAGCAGTCAACGCGCGATCGTCCTCGGGCTTCCGAACTCGGGTAAATCATCGGTCATTAACGGCCTGCTGCGCCGGGCAGCCGCAAAGACCGAGGACCGCGCAGGCGTCACCCGGGCTACGCAGTGGTTTCGAGTGCAGCCGATGCTGGAATTGATGGACACCCCCGGAATCCTCGTGCCGAAAATTGAGACGGCCCAAGCGCAATGGATGCTAGCGATTACGGGCGCTGTTCCGCGCGATCATTACGATCCGGAGGATGTCGCCGGACGGTTTTATGACTGGGTTAGCAAACGCGGCAAAGCCGGCGGTCGGGTTCCGAGCTTGGAGGCCTTTGCGGCGGCGCGCGGCTTTCTGCGCCGCGCCGGCGAGGCTGACATGCACAACGCGGCGCGGTCGTACATCAAAGATTTCAACGACGGCAAGTTCGGCCGCTTTACCTTCGAATCGGTCCCCGATGAGTCCGGCGCAGCGTAAAGCCCGCAATGCTCGCGAGCGCGAGCACCGCCGCCTCACGCGCCTGCATCGGTATGAAGATTTGGCGCGCCGGAGCGGGCACACCTTAATCGGGGGGATCGACGAAGTTGGCCGCGGTCCGCTGGCAGGCCCCGTCGTCGCCGCGTGCGTTGTGGCGCGAACCGCGCTCATGCTTCGCGGCCTCAATGACTCTAAGCAAGTTCGCGCCGAACTGCGCATCGAGTTGGCCGAGCAGATCAAGGCTTGCTGCGAGGGCTGGGCGATTGGCCTCGCCACGGTCGCTGAGATCGACAGGCTCAATATCTATTGGGCGAGCATCCTAGCGATGGAGCGGGCGATCGCGAATCTATCTTGCAAGCTCGACTACTTACTGACTGATGCCGTCCGCATTCGCTCGTTTACCGCCCCACAGGAGCCGGTCATTAAAGGCGATGCAAAGTGCGCGACAGTCGCGGCCGCCTCAATCATTGCCAAGGTGTACCGAGACGGGCTGCTGGTCGAACTCGACTCGCAGGACGGTCGATACGGGTTTGCCGAGCACAAAGGCTACGCAACCCCGCAGCACCTCGCCGCCCTAAAGACCTTCGGACCAACGGTCCATCACCGCTCGGGATTCTGGCGGGTCCGTCAAGCTCAACTCGAGTTGCTCAGTGGACACGACTAACAAGGGCCGGGTCGGCGAAGACCTGGCAGCGCGTTTACTCGAATCGGCCGGGTATCGCGTGCTCCAGCGCAATATTCGCCTCCCCGAAGGCGAGATCGATTTGCTCTGCCGCGACGGCCGCACCCTAGTCTTCGTCGAGGTTAAAACCCGTAGCGGCAGCTCTTTCGGGCGCGCGCTCACCGCAGTCGACGCACGCAAGCGCGCCCGTTTACGCAGGCTCGCCGCCGATTACGCGCAAATTGTCGCACCCCGGGCCACCGTCCGATTCGACGTGGTCGCCATGGATGGAGAACGCATGACCCTGCATCGGAATGCCTTTTAGTGGAACAGCCCGTTTGGACACATTGATCGATCGTACGCTCGCGAGCCGCTACGCCATCTCCGAATTGATCGGGCGCGGCGGAACGGCCGATACATACCGCGCTTTGGATAAAGTCCTCAATCGCGAGATCGCGGTGAAGGTGCTGATCGATCGCTCCGACGACGTGCGGCGCGGCTTCATGCGCGAAGCGCAGTCGATGGCGCGGCTCAACCATCAATGTATTGTGGCAGTCTACGATGTCGGTGAAGAACACGCCGTTTCGTATATCGTCATGGAATTGCTAAAGGGAAAGACGCTGCGCGATCTGCAGGGCGGTTCGCTCTCGTATAAGTTGGCGCTCACCTATTTAATCGAAACGCTCGAAGCGCTGGATTACGCCCACGATCAAGGGATCATCCATCGCGACGTGAAGCCGTCGAACATTATGACCGTCGAGGACGGCCTGCATGTCAAGCTTATGGACTTTGGCCTTTCGCGACGTACGAGCGAGATGACGCAGACTACTCGCACGGGTCAGATAGTGGGTACGATCGCCTACCTCTCACCCGAACGGTTCTTGAGCAAACCGGCCGATGTGCGCAGCGATCTCTATTCGGTCGGCGTCGTGATGTATGAAATATTCACCGGTACCGTGCCTTTCCGCAACGACCGTGACGATCTGGTCGCGACGATCTTCTCTCACGTTCACGATACGCCGATTCCACCGCACGAAATAAACCGTAATATTCCGCCGCACTTAGAGCGAGTAATCCTCAAAGCGATTGAAAAGGAGCCGGGGAAGCGCTACCAAAGCGCGCGCGAGTTTATCGACGACTTGCGCAACTTGATCGCGCCGCTGATTCCGGCAAACGCTTCCGATCCGAAGACGCCGCGCAGTATCGGTGAAAAGCCAAAGTCGATCACCGATCCGGACCTGCGCCAGGCGCTCGACAAAGCGCTCGCGCCCTCTCGTAACCGCAACGATGCGATGGAGAACGTCCTCACCGGGATGCTCGCGACCAGGCGGCGTAAGTACGACGAGGCAAAGGACAATTTTCTCTGCGCGCTCCACGAACTCAGCGCGGTGAACAATCGGCTTGAATACGCCAAGACCGCAATTAAATACGGCACCATGATTCTCCAAAAAGCCACCGATGGAACGCGCGATCGCGACGAACTGCGCGACGGCTTGCGGCGACTGCACGAAGCTACTGAGGTATTCAGCGAGTACCAGCTCGCCGACCAGTTGGGCGAAACCGAGTATCTTCTCAATGCGCTAGAACGCACCGCCATCGGATTGTAACCTCGCACACGATGCCTGAAAAAAAATCTCCCGGTCTACGTCGTTCGGTGACGCCGTGGGGCTCGTTTTCGTGGGGCTACTCCGACGTCGGAGCCGACATTTTTGTCGGTTTGGGACTCGTGCTCGGAGCTGCCGCCGGCGCTTCAAACGTCGCGTTTCTGTTCGCAGGCCTCGTGTATGTGTTCATCGGGTTAGCCTATACGGAGCTCGCCGCCGCCTACCCGGTATCGGGCGGCGGTCAGTACTTCGTGATGCGCGGTTTAGGCGACATCTTCGGGTTCATCGCCGGTTGGGCAGTCTTGCTCGATTTCACAATCGACATCGCGCTGTTTGCCTGGAGCTGCACCGACTACATCAGCGTTCTCATTCCGCCGCTTGCAACCAGTGCGCACCCGTGGACGCACGTCGTGCTGGTCTTTGGGATCATCGCGGGCCTTGGGGTCCTCAATGTGATCGGGGTACGCGAAAGCAGCGCATTCAATGAAGTCGTTGCGGGCTTGGACATCGTGAGCGAAACCTCGATTCTGTTCTTCGGATTCCTGTTTGCGTTTCGACCCGAGCTGCTGATTCATACCATGCAGGTTGCGTGGCCGTCTACCAATCATCTGCTTGAGGGAATCTCGCTTGCGATCGTGTCGTTCGTCGGTTTGGAATCGATCTCGCAAGCCGCCCAAGAGACGCAACGGCCTGCATCGGTGATGCCGCGCACTTCTATCGCTCTCATTCTCACCATTCTCATCTACGCGCTCGCCTATTCGAACTTGGCGCTCGGAATGGTGCCGTGGCACCCGATTCCGCCCGATGCGCACGGGCATGCACAACAGTTCTGGCATTACTTGGGAACCGGCGACAATACCGGGCGAGCGATAGCGCTGCTCTCCGCCAACGTGCCATACTTTGGAGCGCTTGCCTATTTCTATGTGCCGATTCTTGGGTCGATCCTCGTCTTGGTTTCGAGCAACTCGGGCGTGTACGGCAGCTCGCGGATTGCGTATGCGATGTCGCAGAACCAACTGTTGCCCTCGCTCTTTCGGCGGGTTCATCGGGTCTTTCGCACGCCGGCCGTCTCGATCTTTACGTTTACGGGCCTCGCGATTGTGGTGATGATCTTTGCCGCAATTCCGAGTCTGTCGCAATCCGGATCCGCATTTTATCTGAAGCACTTCGCCGGTGAAGACGGCGTGACGTTTCTAGGCGACCTGTACGCATTCGGCGCGGCGGTTAGCTACACGTTTGTGTTCATCGCGCTCATTTGGCTGAGACTGCACGACCCGATGACCCCGCGCAAGTTTAAGATTCCGCTCAATATCCCGTTCATGTATCGGGGTCAGCGCGTGGAGTTTCCGATTCTCGGCGTGATCGGATTTATCGGAATCTTTTCGATTTTGATCTTCACGCTGAAAACCCATATCATCGGCCGCGTCGTCGGCCCATCCTGGCTGATTGTCGGCTTTGTCTTTTACTTGATCTATCGTTACCGCAAGAAGCTGCCGGTCTTCCGCTCGCAGAATCATGAGTTTGAAAAGGCACAGATCGATATTCTGCGCGATGCCGGCGAGCTGGAATCGATGGATGAGTACATTGCGAAGCTGAAAGCGCGCGACCAGCGCATCGCCGGCGGACCGACCGCATGAAACGCATGGTCGGCAGCCCCGGCTACGGATACTTTAAGCTGCTGATGAGCGCGGCGTTCGTTGTCATGGGCGTCGTCTTAATCGTGCGGATTTTTTGGTTTGGAATCTCATTCTCGATCCTGCCCGGTTTGATTCTAGGCGTAGCGCTGATCGGGCTTGGCGTCGTTCGGATTCGCACTTTTATCCAGATGCGCGGGATGTTATGAGCCCGTTTCACATGACGGTCCTCGGGACGATCATCGCGTGTCTTATCGTTGTGTCGGTGATTGCGACGATGTATTGGATGCTGCATCCACCGAAATCACGCGTGGACGAGATCGCGGTCGCGGCGCAGCACGAACTGTCGCGAATGGTCGGCAGCATCATCGTGATCTTTGCACCGGAGATCGAATCGGGGCACATGATGGCCCTTGCTGCGCGAGTCGCCCGAGGTCAAAAGGCCGACCTGAAGGCAGCCTATGTAATCGAGGTTCCATTCACATTGCCGCCGAGCGCGGATATGCCGGTCGAGGACCGCGTGGGAATCGAGCAACTGGCCGCAGCCGAAGCGATTGCGCAGAAGTTCGGCGTGCAGTGCCAAACCGAGATCATCCACGCGCGCACGACGAGTCACGCCGTGCTTGAGATGGCCAAACGCGAACAGGCTCATCTGCTGGTGCTCGGCTCGTATCGCGAGGGGAAATACAGTGGGGCGCCGCTCGGCCGCGCGGTCGAGACGATCGCGGCCAATGCGAAGTGCGATGTGCTGATCGGGGTCGAAGGCAAGCACGGAACCCTGCTGGTCGATCCGACCGAGGCAAGCGGAACCGGCGACGACCCTGCGAATAGCTAGATAAGTGCGCATCAGCCGTGGGCTGTGTGCAGCGGACTACTACATCTTGTTGGAGGTTTCTGTGCTCTTACGCCGTCTTTTTATTCCCGTCATTCTGTCGATTTTCGTTGCATTGTTGGGTGGATTACCCGCCGCGGCTGCAACCCCGGCCGCCATTGCGGCGTTCGATTCCGCGTTCGGGAAGATCAGCGATTACACGGTCACGCTGCATGCCCATGAAGTGCTAGGAAATCAAAGTCAGGACCGCGTCTACAGCTACTGGTTTAAGAAACCGCATCAGGCCAAAACGCTCATCGTCAGCGGCGACGGCAACGGCAGCGGCGGCGTTTGGAACGGCGGCGATCAAGTAAGCGGGCATCAGGGCGGCTTCCTCTCGCGCTTCCATCTTAAAGTGGACCTGCACGATCATCGCGCGGTCTCGATTCGCGGTTACACCATTCCGGATGGTTTGTTTCAAAATCTTGTCGCGCAGTACACCCACATTCCCGGCACACTGACGGAAAAGGGCGGCCCGACGATCGGCGGTCAAGCAACCAGCGAGATCGATCTGCGTCCGGCTAACCCGAGCACCGCCGGGGGGGCGACCCGCATGATCATGTACCTTTCAAAATCAACCCACATGCCGGTGCGCCAAATTCGCTACGACGGCGACAAGCTGCTCACCGACGAAACCTGGACCGATCTCAAAACAAACGTCGGCCTAACCGCCAACGACTTCCCGTTCTAGCGCGGGCTATGCCCTAACGATGTAGCGGCGGCGGAGTTCGTCGAGCACGACGGCGACGACGATGACGGCGCCCAGAACGATGTTTTGGGTGTAAGATTCAATGTTGAGCAGGTTCATCACATTGTTGAGTACACCGATCAATAACGCGCCGAAGAACGTGCCGATGATTGTGCCGCGGCCACCCATCAGACTGGTTCCGCCGACGACTACGGCAGCGATCGACTGCAGCAACTCATCGCCGGTTCCGGTCTGCGGCGAACCCGACGAAAAGTTTGCCATCAGCAAGAACCCGGCGACCCCCGCAGCCATGCCGCTGATAACATAAACCAGCGTTTTGACGCGATGTACGTTGATGCCGGCGAGTCGCGCGGCTTCTTCATTTCCGCCGATCGCGAACACGTAGCGGCCAAACCGCGTGCGCATCAGCAAGACCGAACAGATCACCGCGATGACGATCATCCAGACGACCGGAATCGGAACCCCCGGCAGATGCAGCTTGTCCGTAATACCGCCCAGGAACGAGCCGAAACCAATATGTTGAAACGCATCCGAGTTAAGCGGAATCGGTCGACCGTGCGATATTTTGAATGACAAACCTTGCGCCATCAGCATCATTGCAAGGGTCGTGATAAACGGCGGCAGGTTGAGTTTTACGACCGGGAGCGCGTTAATATAACCTGCGAGCGCTCCCACCGCAAGTCCTGCAAGCAGCGTAACCGCAATGAGCGGAAAACCGGTTAAGTGGGTTGCGTTAGCGACGATCGCCATGACGACGCCGGTCAGCGAGATCAGCGAACCGACCGAGAGATCGATGCCGGCGGTGATAATGACGAACGTTTGC
>JALYVT010000109.1 GCA_030853105.1 Vulcanimicrobiota bacterium | reverse complement strand
CCCCGATTGCGGAGCGAAAGTGCAACGGATCCGCTACGCGTCGAACGAGACCAATTACTGCGCAGCGTGTCAGACCGGCGGCAAGCTGCTAGCGGACCGTGCTCTTTCGCGACTCCTTGGATCCGAATGGCCTCGCACCCTAGAAGACCTTGAGTCGCTCAAACGCTCACACTCGTAACCTGGCGCTCGAAGCGTTATCTGTGCACGACGGAGTCGAAATGCCGGAGTCGCTCGGCTGCAATTCTATTGTTGTTTTAGTCGGTCGTAAGCTCCCAGCGCGCAGACAACCACGCCGAGCAAGGGGGCGGGACTAAGCCAAAGGCTACGGTGTTGTAGTAGCTGAATCGCAAATAGAAAGGCGTTTGCGGCTCCTAGGGCGAGCCAGACCATAATCGCGCGGCGATGATCTTGCATCAATACGTCGACCCTAAGGTGCCTGTGGCGCGATCGGGGTGATGGCGGCGCTGATTTCCGCTGCTACTGCAGCGGGGTTTTCATCGGCATCGAGCTGGACGATGATTTTGCGATAAGTTTCGTTCGCGAGCTCGATTTCCAAGCACGAATCTCCGGTCGAGTAATCGCAGAACACCAGGCCATCCCCCGAGAAAAACGTGCCGGCTTTCTTCACGCCCGGAATGCTTGTGCCGATTACTTTAGTCCAGACATGCGCCCAGGCGCCTTGGTCGGCAATGCGAACCGCGCGCACATGTTGGAGCGGAATATGAAGCGAGCCGTGAACGGCGAGGAACTTGTCCCAGGGCGATAGGTCGATTGTAAGCACGCCCTGGTCGATCGAAAGTTTGGCCATGCAAAATGTCTCCGCGGTAATAGTTCCGTTTTGTTTCGTTTTTGCGGCTGAGGTGCCCCTGCCTTCGTAGCAAGCCGCGTTGCAAACGGTGACTAGTTCGCTCGTTCACTTTTTGCGTACGTCATGCGCCTCTCGCACGAGCACGCCACCGTCGCCGCTTTGATATGCATCGATAACATATGTGCATGGATTGAACCAGAGCGTCGTGCTATCTCGATTTGTCGAGGTTCGTATTGTTATTCCCTGATCTGAGTCAGGTAATCCATCGAGCGAAGGGCGTGATGCCGCGTACTCAATGCGGTATTGGGTGATGGCTACTGGGAAAAACGTCAACAAAGAAAACGCTACCGAATGCTTTACAACAAAAAGCCACGGAATAGGCGCAATCGATCCAACCAAAAGCGGCCCGTCACCTCGGTAGGCCAGATGCGGGCGGCCCGTTGCGGTGGCGCGATCCGCTGTTCCCGTATTGAAAAAGTACTGCGTCTGAACATTGTAGGTTGAGTCGACGTTCGTGTTTACGGTGACACTCCTCGACATTCCGCAGCAACTTTGACTCTGTTTCACGCTGCGAAGGTGCAGTTGATTTTGGAGATCGTAGGCGGTGAGCGTGGATGTGAACATCCGATCGCCGAGGTTCTCGTCGACCAAAACAATATTGCCTTTCATCACCGACGAGATAACGCGATGAACACCGGTCTGCGGATATGTCCATGTGCCAGTCGGTATGTGGTGAGGGCAGGTTGCGCCGAGCAAGGCGATAGCGATCACCAGAACCAGTGATCTCACGGGGTGTTTTGGCTGGCCGCCATTCTGAATCGTCCGGGAGCGTAAGAACATGAGGAGGCGATACCTTTCGCGATTCGG
The DNA here is from genome assembly GCA_030853105.1 of Vulcanimicrobiota bacterium. GTDB lineage: Bacteria > Vulcanimicrobiota > Vulcanimicrobiia > Vulcanimicrobiales > Vulcanimicrobiaceae > JALYVT01. The sequence goes on along the minus strand of JALYVT010000109.1, from coordinate 5,670 downwards.
TCGTCCTAACCTAGAGGGCCTGGAGGCTAACGGCGCTCGCTTAGTCGAAGAAGCGAAATATCGCCTGGCGTGGTCGAATGCGCCAGCTTAACTCTTTCTCGAGGTATGAATGAGCCGCCTAATCTTTTCGCTGTGTTTGATGGTCGGTGTTGCCGGCTTGTTGTTCGCGCCCGCTTTGGCCGCGACTGAGAGCGGCGCATCCGCTACGTCGGCGGCCACGCAGGCTAATCCGATGACCGTTGTGCTGGATGCGCGGTTGGCGCCGCGCGGGTTGATGGTCTCGCATCTCACCATTCCGGTGAAGTCGGGACCGGCAACGATTGTCTACCCGAAATGGATTCCCGGGGAGCACGGGCCGACCGGTCCGCTGAGCGATCTGGTGGCGATTCGGATGTCGGCCGACGGCCATGCCATCGCTTGGCATCGCGACAAGATCAACTTTTATGCGTTTCATGTCGATGTGCCGCCAGGTGCCTCGAGCTTGGCCGTCGATTTTGACGTCGCGCTCAACGGTGCGGGCGACGTTATGGCGACCAAGAATATCGCGATCGTCAATTGGAATCGCGATGTGCTCTATCAAGCCGACACCAATTCGCATCAAGTGTTCGTCAAGCCGAGCGTGATCTTGCCCCACGGCTGGAGCTACGGCACCGCGCTCCCCGACCCTAGACAATCCGGCGACCGTATCGACTTCGGCGAGGTTGCACTGAACATGCTGATCGACTCGCCGCTCGATATGGGGCGCTTCTACAAACACTACAAACTCTGGCAACAGGGCAGCGCGGTGCAGATGCTCGATATCTTCGCCGACAAACCTCAGGACCTGGACATCGACGCAAAAACGATCGCCGAGTACAAACGGATGCCCGCTGAGGCGTTCGCTCTTTACGGCGGGCGGCATTGGGATGTCTACCATTCGCTACTCACACTCAGCGATGCGATTGGCTTTCAAGGGATCGAACACCATCAAAGCAGCGACGATCGCTCGCCGGACGACTTCTTAACCAATCCGGCGCAAGCGTTGCGCGGCGGCGACTTGGTTACGCATGAGTATTCGCATTCATGGAATGGAAAGTATCGGCGCCCCGACGACCTCACGACGCCGAACTTTCAAATCCCCGAGCAGACCGATCTGCTGTGGGTGTATGAAGGCATGAACCAGTACTTAGGCGATCTGCTTTCATTCCGCATCGGTGTGCGTGCGCCAAAACTCTATCCGGAGTACTTGGCGAATATCTATGCCGAGATGGATACCGAACCGGGTCGCGCTACAACGCCGATTATCGACCTTACAACAAGCGCTCCATATCTCTATCAAGCCGGCGGCCAATACTCGTCGCTGCGCCGCACCGCCGGCGATTTTTATACTGAAGGCGAATTGATTTGGCTCGATGCCGATACGATCATTCGCGAAGGAACCGGCGGCAAGAAATCGCTCGACGATTTCGAACACCTCTTTGCAGGCGGAGTGAGCGGACCGATCACCGTGACGTACACGCGCGCACAAGTCGAACATCTCTTAGGTGAAGTCTACCCCTACGATTGGAACGGGTTCTTCGAGCGCTACGTCTATCAAGTCTCGGCGCATCCTCCGACCGATATGCTTGCGCGCTCAGGCTATGCGCTGGTCTACACCAGCAAACCCAACACATTCATCACAGCAGCGAGCGCTACTCGACACAGCGTCATCGATTGGTACTCGCTTGGAGTCAATTTCAGCGGAAAGGGCGCCGTCGTCGATGTGCGTAAAAACTCGCCCGCTTGGAATGCCGGCCTAGCTCCCGGAATGATGGTGGTTGCGGTCGACCAACAAGAATGGTCCGGGGACGCGCTGGAATACGCGATGAAAGAAGCCCAGCATTCAAAAGCGCCGACCGAATTACTGGTCAATCACAGCGGCTACTTCGGCACCTATCGCATCGATTATCACGGTGGGCTGAAATATCCGCACCTTGTCCGGATCAAATCAAAACCCGATATGCTGATTAAGATTATGTCGCCACACGCAAGATAGGTGACAACCTCTGGTCATCGGCCGATACGCGGGGCTATACTTGCGATCGCGACGCTCGTTTTGAGCGCACAGTTGCTAACGGCGTCGGCGTCCGCGGCGTTGCCGTCGCCATCTCCGTCGCCCAGCGCGTCACCTTCTCCCGACCCGTGCGGCGGCGATACGCGGTTACTTGCGAGTTTGAATCGACCCACCGTCGGCTTCAGTGCGTGTGCGATTGCACCCGGTACAATTGTTCTTGAAGAAGGCTATCAAAATCAAATCAACGGGTCGGGCGACGCTCTCTCGGCGACGAACATTCAATACCCGCAGAGTTTTACGCGTTTTGGGATTGCGCCTCGCTTCGAACTCGACGCGATCGGACCCGCGTATAATACGCTCGCAACACCCGATGGCCGCGGCGGTTTCGTTCGCACGCATGGGTATCAGGATTCCGGGGTTGGATTCAAGTTTGAATTTGCTCCGAAGGGTCGCTATACCATCGCGATTGACGGACTGTATACGGCGCCTACCGGCTCGGCCGGATTCAGTGCAGGTGGATCAACCGAGACCGCGGATGTCGATCTCGCTTATGCAGTCACACCAACATTTGGAATTGGAACCACCATTTCAGCAAGTTCGACCAGCGGTTCTCGTGCAGACGGAAGTATAGCGCGATATCGCGTTTTCCTACCGAGCATTGTGACGACGCTGCAGCTCCCTCATGCATATCAGCTTTATGCCGAATACGTCTACGCAAGTAAGCTAGCGCCGGACCGCGACGGTCGGGCGTTTGTTGATTATGGCGTTCAAAAATTGCTCGGGAAACGCTTTGAACTCGATGCCGAGCTCGGCGCATCGATCACGCCTGATTTGACCAAGAAGTTTAATTATCTCGGGATCGGTTTGGGCATTCAGCTCCGCTAAATCTGCGAAAGCCCGCGAATACGATTTCAGGCTCCGGGCAGGTCTAAGGGCCGCTCGCCCCAAATGGAACCGGGTTAATCCCGGCGGCAAGCCGGGTTTCGCGCGTCTAGGAGGCCTTTCCTCAGAGTGAAAATCGTCGTTACCGTCAAGCTGGTGCCCGATGCAAATGCCCAGAAGGCGATCGACCCATCGACCAAGCGGTTAGTCCGGCCGCCGGAGACCGTCATGAACCCGTTCGATGAGTACGCGATCGAAGCTGCGCTGCAGCTTAAAGATAAGGTCGGCGGGGACACGACCGTAACCATTTTCAGCATGGTGCCGGAGAGCGGCAAGGAGACCGTCCGCAAGGCGCTGGCAATGGGCGCCGATGACGCCACCATGTTGAGCGATCCCGGTATCGCCGGCACCGATGTGTGGGGGACAGCCTATACGATCGCCCAGGCGCTGAAAAAGATCGGCTTCGACCTGGTGCTCACCGGTGGCCTGGCCGAAGACGGTAACACCGGCGGCGTGCCGTGCGCACTAGCGGAACACCTCGGTGTACCCGCGCTGACCAACGCTGCGAAGATTGATATTGCCGATGGCAAACTCAACATCCAGCGCGAGACTGACTCTGGACATCAGATCGTTCACGGCCCACTTCCCGCGGTCGTCAGTGTGACGATGGCAGTCGGTGAGCCACGCTACCCTTCGCTCAAGGGCATCATGGGCGCCAAGAAAAAGACGATTACCGCTCTGACACTGGCCGATCTTGGGCTGGATAAGCCGATCGGTGAGGCCGGCGCGAAAACCGAAGTGCTCGCTATCGCAGCGCCGCCGTCACGCGCCAAAGGCAAAATCGTTACCGCAGAAGACGGCGCGAGCGGCGCCAAGCTCATCTTCGACTTTCTTAAAGAGAAGAAACTCATCTAATGCAGCATGTTCTCATCTTCGTCGAGCATCGCGCCGGATCGACCCGCAAAGTCACCTTCGAACTGGCAACTGAAGCCCGCCGTTTGGCCGATTCACTTGGCGGGAAAGCGCACGCGATCGTTCTTGGACCGGGCAGTGCAGCGATAGTCGAGCAGTTGAAAGCCTACCCGCTCGATGAGATTCATGTCAGCGAAGATTCGCAGGTTGAAAAGTTTTTGCTCGCACCGAGCGTTGATTATCTCGAAGCGGCCGCAAAGGCAATCGGCCCTTGCATGATTCTACTTCCAAACACGATGCTCGGAAAAGACTTGGGCGGCAGTATTGCGGCGCGACTCGGCGCCGGCATGACCTCAGACGTCACTGAGATCAGCGTAGAAGGCGGTAAAGTCGCCTGCGTCTCACCAAAACTTGGAGGCGCGGTGATTACCACATGCACGTTTAAGGATGCGGAGTACGGCGTAATAACGATTCGCCCCAACTCGTTCGCCGCCGCGCAAAATGCGGGGGGTTCCGTCGTGAGTCAGCTCGAGCAGCCGGCGGGTAAAACCTATGCGGTCAGCATCGAGAGCGATATTGAAGAAGGGTCGGGCGAACTGGGAATCGAGGAGGCGCCGGTCGTCATCAGCGGCGGTCGCGGACTCGGCGGACCGGATCCGTTCACGACGCTGCTTAAACCGCTCGCCGATGCACTTGGCGGCGCAGTCGGCGCAACCCGGGCGGCTGCGGATGCGGGATGGGTTCCCTACAGTTTGCAGATCGGCCAAACCGGAAAGACGGTTTCGCCGCAGCTCTATCTGGCGGCCGGGATCTCCGGCGCCATTCAGCACAAAGTCGGCATGCGCAGCGCCGGCACAATTGTTGCCATCAATAAAGATGGCGGCGTCCCAATCGGCGAGTTCGCCGATCTACTGGTCGTCGGCGATCTGTTCGCCATTATTCCCGAGCTGACCAAGCTGGTCCAAGCGGCAAAGGCCGCTCACGCGTGACGATTGGCGCCTTTGGGGCGTTAATTGCCATGAGCAAACGTACGAGTTGTAAGGAAAGAGTGTTTTGAAGCGTTCAGTACTAGTTGGTTTATTTATTGCGGCGATCGCCGGTTTGATCGGGTTCGGCGGAACGGGTGCCCAGGCACGCGGCCGCGCTCCCGCTCCGTCGCCTTCGCCATCGGCACCGGTAGCGGTTCCAACCGCGAGCCCGGAGCCGCCGAGCATTGCGATTCCGCGCTTGATTGCAAGGATCAAAGCGAATCCGAACGATCAGCAAGCGCTGACCGATTTGGCGCTTCAGTATCTTGGCTTGAGTCGCCCCGATCTCTCGCTGCCGCTCACGCAGCATTTGCTACAGCTCGGCGACAAGACCGCGCAAGTCTACTATTTCGACGGTAGCGCCAACGAAACACTCGGTAAGACCGCCGCCGCAATTGCGGATTACGAACAAGCCAGCAATATCGACCCGACCAACATCGGAGTTTTAGGAGCGCTAACGTCGGCGTACCTGCGCACTAATCGCAATCCTGATGCCGAGCGCATTGCAAAACGCGCCGTTACGTTTAACAAAGACGACGCGCGGGCGTATACCAATCTTGGCTTAGTCTACGCCACCGAGAAGAAGTTCGATGATGCACGCGCACAGTTTGAAGAAGCGTTCAAGCTCTCGCCGAAAGACCCGACGCCACTCCTGCAAGCGGCGCAAACCTACGTTGTCCAAAACAGCATTCCGAACGCACTCACAATGATCGATCGCGCGATCGCCGTCGATCCCAAGAACATCCAAGCCCTCGTCTTTAAGGGCGACGTCTACGCCAAGAAACATGACGTTGCTAATGCATCTGCCGCGTATGA
>JALYVT010000002.1 GCA_030853105.1 Vulcanimicrobiota bacterium | reverse complement strand
CGACGCTTACTATGCGCATCCGTGGGCTTGGGATGAAATCGGCTTCGGCGGTCCGGCTTATCCGCGTGCGTACATGCGGCTCGAACATGGGGAGCCGGAACCGTGGGAAGTGCGGGAACGCCGCTATGAGTGGATTGCTCCCGCTGCGTCATTGTCGGGCGAGTATGAAGTCGTCGCCGGAAACGAAGAACACCTCGGCTCACCCGGTCAAGGAGGCACCCATTGAGCAGTCAGCCGCATATGCTCGGCGCAATTCAGAAGTTGGACACGCCGATGCATCACTTCGCGCAAGGCGAAGAGGTCGACTACGTCATCGTCGGCGTCGGCGCGGGCGGTGGTGTGCTGCTGCAGCGGCTCGCGCGCGCCGGGTTTCGCGTGATTGGTTTCGATGCCGGACCATTTTGGGATACCGAGCGCGATTGGGTCAGCGACGAAAAGGGGTCACACAAACTCTACTGGACCGAAAAGCGGGTCACCGGCGGCTCGTCCCCGCTTGCATTCGGCGCGAATAATAGCGGGCAGGGAGTCGGCGGAGGCACGGTGCATTGGGCGTCATTTTGTCCGCGTCTGCATCCCTCTGATTTCTGCACGCACACGACCGACGGCGTCGGAGACGACTGGCCGTTGTCGTACTCAGAATTAAAGCCGTATTACGAATTGATGGAGTTGGAGCTGCCGGTCTCCGGTCCCGCGTATTTCCCGTGGGGCGATCCGCACGGCTATGCCTATGGTCCGCATCCCATGGGCGGCGTGGGCGACGCGTTGATTCGCGGCTGCACAAGTCTGGGCATCGGCGTATCGGCCGGCGGCCCGGTCGCAATCTTGGAAGGGTCGCGGGTCGACCGCCCGCATTGCATCTATCGCGGGTTCTGCATTCAAGGGTGCAAGGTCGGAGCCAAAGCCAGCACGCTCATTACCCACGTTCCGGACGCGATTGCAAACGGCGCGGAGATCCGTTCCAACTGCATGGTTTCGCGCATAAACATGGGAGCAAACCAGCGCGTATCCGGAATTACCTACTTCGATCCTGAGGGACGTGAGCGGTTTCAAAAAGCCAAGGCGGTCGTCGTAGCCGGCTATTCGATTGAGACTCCGCGCCTGTTGCTCAATTCGGCCTGCGCGGGCTTCGAGAACGGACTTGCTAATTCCACTGATTGCGTCGGGCGTTACTTGATGGCGCAAGCCGGAAACGTCGTGCTCGGCAGATTTGAGGAGCCGGTTCGCATGTACAAGGCTCCGCCGGCGCACGCGTTGACCGAAGCGTTTTACGAGACCGATCCAAAACGCGATTTCGCGCGAGGCTTCGCAATTCAAACGGTCGGGCCGTTGCCGATTGCGTTTTCCAAACAGATGATGGTCGCCAAGGGCGCGTGGGGCTGGGGACTGCGGCGCGTGATGATGGACTACAATCATTGGGCCGGGTTCGGATTGCTCGGCGAGATTCTCCCGCACGCCGAGAACCGGGTTCAATTGGCCGATGAAAAGGACCAACTCGGCCTCCCAGTTGCCAAGATCACCTTCGACCTGCATGACAATGACAAGAAACTTATCGAGTTCGGAAAAAAGAAAACCATGGATGTCATGTGGGCCGCCGGAGCCGATGAAGTCGTGCAGGAGGCCCGCTACGCGCACTTGGTCGGAGCCGCGCGAATGGGAGATGATCCGCAGAAATCGGTGGTGGACAAGTTTGGCCGCACCCACGACATCGCGAACCTATTCGTCTGCGACGGCAGTGTTATGCCGACTCAAGGCTCGGCCAATCCCGGGCTGACTATTATGGCGCTGGCCGCGCGCGCCGCCGACTATCTCATCGCGCAAGGCAGCGATATTTTTACCTCGCAGAAGCGCAGCATGCAGACACCCCCGATGCGTCGCGACATCTCCCCGCCCGACACCTGGGGACACGGCGCTCCGCGCATCGGTTCACATCTGTAATGTTTGGCTGACTATTTGCTTGCGCTCAGCGTCGGTCGTTGGCGTTTACCATTGCGTCGAATGCGGCGCAGGCGACCCATCCGTAAATGCAGCGCGGCACGATATCCGACACCCAGGCGTCGGGCGGCCATTCTGCCGGATTGGTCTGGCCGAGCGCGGCCGCAGTGCCTTCGCTCAGCGCCATTGTGAACGCACCCAGGAGGATCCCGCACAGAACGGGCGGGATCCCGCGCATCGACGGCCGCAGCAGTCCGAAGAACATCCCGGCGCCAATGCCGTCAACATAGCCGATCAGCGCCGCGACGCCTGCGCGCTGATGCTTCTCGTGGTCGTTCAACTGCTCGGGCGGCTTCGACAGCATCGAAAGTCCGGCCATTTCGGCGAGCTTACGCACGACTTTCTCCGGCAACTCGCTGGGCTGGCGACCGCGTACAGCCATGTCGATATAGGCGGTCGTGTTGAGGGCGGCGGTTCCGGCCGCGCCCGCCAGTGCGCCGTACCGCGCTTTCGTGATGAGGTTCATGCCCTCACTATTACCCAGATTGCGCGGCCTAACCATCCACCGTGGTCGCCGAATCAACGGCGCGCGCACGTTTGATTTGTAATTTGACATGGTAAGAATGGGTGTGGGAAATTCGGAAACCTCGGCGCAGGAGCTACAGCGCAACGGCTCCCTGCGACCGCTGGCATTGCGAGCACATCCGCTTGTTTTTGGCGTCGTAATCTTTCTCGCTTCCGAGCTGATGTTTTTTGCCGGCCTGTTTGCGGCGTACTACGATCTGCGCAGCCAGACCCTCCATTGGCCGCCGGCCGACGTGCATCTCAACCTGCTCGAATCCGGCATCGGCACGCTGCTGCTGGCACTCTCGAGCGGAGCGATGCTGCTGGTTAGCCGAGCATTCAGTAAGCAGGATACAAAAGCGGCCAGAACGTGGACCGGAGTCGCGGCCGTGCTCGGCGTGCTCTTCCTCGCCATTGCGATGCACGGGTGGAGTAAGAATACCTTTGGTGTCGCCTCGCACGCCTACGGCTCGGTGTTTTACACCATGACCGGATTTCACGCTCTGCATGTTTTGGTCGGCGTCGGTTTGCTGTGCGCGCTCTTCTTCGGCTTGCGCAGCAGCGCACTGCGCGCAAACAATCGCGCGGGCGCCGAGGCAATCATCTACTACTGGCATTTCGTGTTCATCGTTTGGCTCGGAATCTGGGGAACGATCTACCTTATCAGATGACCATGAGATTAATGGGAATCGCGGCCGCATTTGCACTATCGATTCTGGGAAGCATCGGATTTGCGATCGCATACGCGCTGCACGGTGGTCCGCACTTGGAAGGACTCGGGCTGTTTGTCGCGCTCGGCGGACTTGCGTTTGGCGTGATCAGTTGGTCGCTCGGCGCGATACCGCAAGAACAAGTCGTCGATCAGCGCGATGACTATCCATCGGATGCGCAATCTCGCGCGAAGGCCAACGCCGAACTCGAGCGCGGCATTACCGAGATTGACCGGCACGGTTTCCTGCTAAAAATGGTACTCGGCGCGTTTGGCGCGCTTGCAGTTGCCGCGCTGTTTCCGCTTCGTTCGCTCGGCCCCGCCTTCGGAAAAGGTCTCTATAAAACGAAATGGCGCAAGGGCGCGCGGCTGGTTCGAGAAGACGGCGCGGCAATTCGACTTGCCGACCTCGCGGTCGGTTCGGTCATGACGGTTTTCCCCGAGGACCATATCGGAGATGCGTCCTCGCAGACGCTGTTGCTGCGCCTGCCGCCCGGAACCATTCAAGCAACACCCGAGCGCCGCAGCTGGACTCCGCAGGGATATGCGGCCTTCTCGAAAGTCTGCACGCACGCCGGCTGTCCGGTCGGTCTGTATCTTGCCTCGAAGCATCAGTTGCTGTGCCCATGCCATCAGTCGGTGTTCGATGTCGCAGCCCAAGCAAAACCGATCTCCGGACCGGCGGCGCGCGCGCTGCCGCAACTTCCGTTGCAAGTTGGCACCGACGGCTATCTGCAGGCGCAGAGTGACTATACCGAGCCGATCGGCCCCGGGTTCTGGCAGAGGCCGTGAGCGTTCGCCGTTTGGTCCTGGCGCTAGATGACCGATTGGGAATCGCGCCGCTCCTGCAGAAAGCGCTGCGCAAAGCTTTTCCCGATAACTGGACATTTATGTTCGGCGAGATTGCGCTCTACTGTTTTGTAGTTTTGGTTGCGACCGGCGTTTATCTTGGGTTTTTCTTCGATGCCTCGAGCGCACCGGCAAGCTATCACGGCTCGGATATTGCGCTGCACAATACCCCGATGTCGGCCGCATACGCATCCGCGCTACGCCTCTCGCTCGATACGCGAGGGGGCTTGCTGCTGCGGCAGATCCATCATTGGGCAGCGCTTGTATTTATCGCGGCGATTGCATTGCACATGTCGCGTGTTTTCTTTACCGGAGCATTCCGGCGCCCGCGCGAACTCAATTGGATCATTGGCATGACGCTGCTGGTGCTTGGAATGGCGGCTGGGTTCACCGGCTACTCGCTGCCCGACGATCTGTTATCCGGTACGGGTCTGCGGATCGCCTATTCGGTCCTGATCTCGGTGCCGGTAGTCGGCGGCTATCTCGCGTTTCTCATCTTCGGTGGAGATTTTCCAACCGCGCAGCAGATCAGTCGCCTGCTGTTTGCGCACATCATGATTCTGCCTGCATTGATCGCCGGTGCGATGCTCCTGCACTTAGCAATCATCTGGCGTCAAAAGCACACGCAATTTCGCGGACCCGGCCGCACCGAGAGTAACGTCGTCGGCTCGCCTCTGTGGCCGAACTATGCGATGAAGTCGATCGGGTTGGGACTCGCTGTCGCGACGGTATTGGCGGGTCTGGGTGCATTCTTTCAAATCAATCCGATCTGGCTCTACGGCCCATATAATCCGGCAGATGTAAGCGCGCCCGCGCAGCCGGATTGGTACATCGGTTGGCTTGAAGGCGCATTGCGGCTTGGACCGAGCTGGACGATTAATCTTTGGCATCACACCATACCGTCACCATTCTTCGCGGGTATCTTGCTGCCGGCACTCTTCTTCGGTCTGCTCTATCTCTGGCCGTTCTTGGAGCGCTGGGTAACCCATGACGGCGCCGCGCACCAACTCCTGGACCATCCATCGGACTCGCCGATTCGCACGGGGATCGGCATCGGCGTCTTGACCTTCGCAATTGTGCTCACGCTGGCCGGCGGCGACGACGTGCAGGCGAATGCACTCTCGATCTCGGTTCAGGACACCGTGCTGATGTATCGCTGGATGTTGGTACTGCTGCCGATTATCGCCGGACTGCTCGGCTGGCAATTCGCGCGCGAACTGCGGGCGCGACGCAATCGGATTCCCGCACCGGATCCGCGCGTTCGCATCTCGCGCACCGAGACGGGCGGCTTTCGCGACGAGCCTGAGTCGTCTTCGAGCGCCAAGCGATGAATTTCGCGCTTCTCGCGGGGCTAGTCGTATCGTCTGGCGGTTATCTATGGCTCGTCCGCAGGTACGATGCGCGCCGCGCCAAGCCGCTCAATCGTCTGCATCTCGCGGCATTTGCGGCGATGTTGCTCGCGGTGTATGCGGCGCTCGAACCGCCGCTCGAACCTCTTGCCGACGACTCGTTCTTGTACCACATGGGCCAGCACATGCTGCTGATCTATATCGCGGCGCCGCTTTTTCTCTTGAGCGCCCCGATCAAGCTGCTGCTGGGAGCGCTTGCCGTATCGCATGCACGCGGGGTCGCCTCATTTCTGGGCTCGAAACTGTGGCGTTTTCTCACCTTTCCGGTCTTTACGTGGCTGCTCTTTACGGTTGTCCTGTGGGGAGCGCACTTCTCGCCGCTCTATCAGCTCGCGCTCACCAATCCGGCCGTGCACGTGCTCGAACATGCGATCTTCTTCACATCGGCAACGCTATTCTGGCAAGCGATCATTCACATCGGTCCGGTCGCGTGGCCAATGAACTTTCCTCTTCGCATGGTTTACCTTTTTGCGGCGATGCCGCAGAACGCATTTCTCGGTCTCGCGCTCTATGAAAGCAAGTACGCGCTGTATCCTCACTACGTTCACACGCAAGGTTCTGTTGCGCGAGCGCTTGCTGATCAGCAATCCGGCGGGGCGCTTATGTGGATCGTCGGCGGCCTGCTGATGTTTACCGTCTTCATGCTGGTGGCAGCGATGTGGGCGCGCTACGAGCGGCGTTCGGGCGATCGACTCGATGCCCAGTTCGAATTGCAGGCCGTGAAGTGACGCGGTTGATTTGCCTAGCGATTTTCGCTGCATGCAGTATTTTCTCCATGACGGCACTTCGTGGCACGGCGGCCACGGTAGGGGGCAACATCTTCGATCAGCGTTGTTCGTCGTGCCACGGCGTAAACTTAGAAGGCTCGGTAAACGGGCCTAACCTGCGCAACGTCAGCCGCATGGAGGTCCAGTTTTACTTGACGACGGGAAGAATGCCGGCGAGCGTTCCGGGGGTTCAGAATGTCCACGAGACTCCGCGGTTCGCGCCGCAGCAGATCGACGCCGTCGTTAACTACGTAATGTCCCATTCACATGGAAGCAACGCAATGGCTCGAGTTGACAATACCGGTAATATGCAGCGCGGCCGTGCGCTGTTTATCGCGAATTGTTCGGCCTGTCACGGTGCGACCGCAAAGGGCGGAGCGGTCGGATACGGATGGCTCGCGCCGAACCTGGATCGCGCAACCATCACCCAGGTCGCGCAAGCGATTCGCATCGGCCCGGGGGTCATGCCGATGTTTGATACGCGCACGCTGTCGGACCGGCAAGTCAACGATATCGTTCGCTACGTGAACGTCTTACAAACGCATCCTCGCCAAGCGGGCGGCCTTGCGATGGGGAACGTCGGCGCGGTAGCTGAGGGTTTGGCCGCTTGGGTATTCGGCCTCGGTCTGATCGTGCTGGTCACGCGCTGGATCGGCACGAATGATTAAGCGGTGCGCGGGTCTAGCTACGCTGCTTGCCGTGCTATGCGCCGCCGGTTGCGGGCAAACGTATGGCCTACCGCTCGGCGCAACGACGCAGGCGCGAGCGATGCACCAAGATTGGACGATCTTCTTTTACGCCGGAATCGCCGTGGCGATCGTCGTTTCGTTCTTGATCGTCATGCCGTTGATCGCGTGGCGTCGGCGCAGCGATACCTATCCACCGCAGTTCAGCCGTAACAACTTCTGGGAGATTACCTCGACCGCGATTCCGGTCCTCATGGTCATCGTGCTCTTTGGGGTAACGTACTTTGAGGAAGCAGCGGTAGAGCAATTAAAGCCGCATCCGGAGAACACCGTGAACGTGGTCGCGTTTCGCTGGTCCTGGGAGTTCGACTACCCCGGCTCAAACGTCCGGGTGGTCGGAACGCCGCAGGCTGCGCCGCAGATGGTGATCCCGATCGACCAGACCACGCTGATCCACTTAACCTCGCGCGATGTCAATCACGCATTTTGGATTCCGGGGTTTCTCTTTAAGCGCGACGCGATCGCTGGAATCGATAACTACTTCGACTTACGGCCGACCCATTTGGGCAGGTACCTTGGGCGATGCGCGGAGTTCTGCGGTTTAGATCATGCACTCATGACCTTTTCCGTGCGCGTTGTCAGTCGTGCGGATTACGAACGCTGGCTAAGAAGCGGGGGTTCCGCCGCCCTTCCCGCAATTGAGGCGAACCGATGAACACCACCACTGCACCGGTGCGGAGCCTTGCAAAGCACGGCATTATCGAATGGCTGACCTCCACCGATCACAAGCACATCGGGACGCTTTACATGGTCACCAGCGTCTTCTACTTCTTGGTTGCAGGCGTGCTCGCGATGATTATTCGCGCACAGCTTTCGCAGCCGAACATGAGCGTCGTCGGACCGCATCAGTACAACGAAGTTTTCACCCTGCACGGAACCGCAATGATCTTTCTGTTCGTGGTTCCCTTCGCGCTCGGGCTGGGCAACTATTTGATACCCTTGCAGATCGGTGCGCCGGATATGGCGTTCCCACGGCTTAATGCGGTCTCATATTGGCTCTTTTTCTTCGGCGGAATTACTATCTTCAGCGGCGTGTTAGTCGACGGCGGCGCGGCGTCGGCAGGTTGGACGGCGTTCGCACCACTCTCCGGCATCAAAATCGCAACCGGCGGCGGGCAAGATCTCTGGATTGTGGGGCTGCTCATGACCAGCATCTCCGGAATTCTCACCGCAGTCAATTTCATGACGACCACGTTTCTCTATCGCGCGCCCGGAATGACGATGTGGCGTCTGCCGATCTTTACTTGGGAGATGATTGCAACCTCGCTGCTGATCTTAATGGCGTTTCCATCGCTTGCCGCCGTTCTTGCGATGCTCTATATCGATCGACATTTGGGCGGCCAGTTTTTTCAAGCCGGCGCCGGCGGAAACCCGATCCTCTACCAGCATCTGTTCTGGTTCTTCGGTCATCCCGAAGTCTATATTATGATTCTGCCGTACTTCGGGGTCATCAGCGAGATAATTCCGGTCTTTTCGCGCAAGCCGGTCTTCGGCTACACCGGCCTGGTCCTCTCGGCGTTCGCAATTGCCGGACTTTCGATGGGCGTTTGGGCGCATCACATGTTTACCACTGGCGTGGTTGCCAATCTCTTCTTCTCGGGCGTGTCGTTTCTGATCGCGGTGCCGACCGGGATCAAGTTCTTCAACTGGATAGGCACCATGTGGAAGGGCTCAATCGTCTTTACCACGCCGATGCTGTTTGCGGTCGGTTTTATGCTGAACTTTTTGATCGGCGGAATCAGCGGCGTAATGGTGGCCTCGCCGCCAATCGACTTCAATGCCGAAGACAGCTACTTTCTGGTCGCGCACTTTCACTACGTGCTCGGCGGCGGCAGCCTGTTCGCAATCTTCGGGGCGATCTATTTCTGGTTCCCGAAAGTTTTTGGGAAACTGCTGAGCGAGCGACTCGGCAAGTGGGTTTTCGGACTTCTGTTCGTCGGCTTCAACACGACATTTTTTGTGATGCACTTTCTCGGGAACATGGGAATGCCGCGTCGCGTCTATACGTACGCGCCGCTGCCCGGCTGGGGAACCCTCAACCTGATCGCAAGCGTTGGCGCGGCTATTATGGCGCTCGGCGTGTTGCTGTTCGCGTGGGATGTAATCTCGACGTTTCTTTCGCGTCGCTACGCGGGCGATGACCCCTGGGGCGGCTACACCCTCGAGTGGTGGACCACCTCGCCGCCTCCCGAGTTCAACTTCACCTCGCTGCCGCCGATTCGCTCCGAACGGCCGGTCTTTGACGCCAAGCACCCCGAACTCGCTAGGAAACGATCGTGAAGATCGGAAGAACGTTGTTCGTCTCGTCGGCGCTCTTCGGCTTCGCGATTGCGATCAGCTATTGGTTCAGCTCGCGCAACCCCGACGGCACCTTCTTGCTTGGTCTAATGGCCGGCGCACTCACGTTCGCCGCCGGCTACATGTTCTTTGCCGAGCGCGGCGCGCGCTTGATAGGAGATCGCGGCGATGCAACAAATCACGACGGCGAAGGTGAACGGCTCGGCGTCTTCACGTCGAACACGCCGTGGCCGTTAATTACGGCATTTGGCGCGTTCGCGATGCTGGTCGGAATGGCGATTTTTCACCCGCTCGGCTACGCTGGTCTGCTCATTCTGTTGTACGGCGTTATTCAACTCGGTCGCGAAAGCCGCTAAGGATGTTGTGACAAATATACGAATTATTCTGCTACTCATCTGCGCAATCTCGGTTGGCGCGTGTTCACACTCCAAGCAGACCACGGCGCAAGTGGTGCAGTCGCCGCAAGCGGAGCACAATGTGTCGATCGGTCACGGCGCAGCGCTATTTTCCGCAAACTGCTCGGCCTGTCACGGGGCGACCGGACGCGAAGGAGGGATTGGGCCGTCGCTGACCCATGAAGGCCGCAAGATGAACCTTGAGGCGACTATCGCCTGGATCAAGAACCCTGCGCCGCCGATGCCCAAGCTCTACCCGTCGCCGCTTCGCGAGCAAGATGTCGCCGATGTGGCGGCGTACGTCGAATCACTTTGACTTCGCGAGCTGATACCGCACTAAAGACCCTCGGCATCGTCGTGCTGTCGGCGATTGTTTTACTCGGCTTTATTCGATTCGTCGAGCAAGTACATACCGTTGCAACCGTTATTATCGGCGCAATCTTTCTCACCAACGTCATCTATCCGGCAATCCTTTGGCTTAACCACCGCCTGCCGCTTTGGCTATCGATCTTCATCGTGTACGTCGGGGTGATTGCGGCCGTCGTTATTGCGCTCATCTACGTCGTACCCGCCTTGGCGGCCAACGTGCGTCAAGCCGTCCACGACGCGCCCGCGTATATCACCCACTTGCAACTGCAGATCAACAATCCGACCAATCGGTTCTTTTCGCACCTGCCGAGCAATGTTCGGCTCTACCTGACCGAGTTACCGGCAAACCTGGTCGGCTTGCTCTCCCGCTACAGCGGTGAGGTCGCGTCGCGCGCGTTCGCGGTCGCAATTGCGGCGGCCTCAATAGTGGCGCTGTTCGTCCTGATTCCGGTTGTCGCGCTGTATATTGTCTTAGACCTCGACCATCTCTACGCCGGGCTGCTAAGGATTATCCCGGCAAGCTCGCGCGTGCGCGCAGTAAAGATCGCCGTCGAGTGCAACGCCGCAGTCGGAGGATTCATTCGGGGCCAACTGCTGGTTGCTGCTATTGTTGGGGCACTCGTGATCGCGCTGCTTGAGATTTTGCATGTACCGTATCCGATTTTAATCGGTATCGCGGCCGGCGTTTTAGAGATCGTGCCGTATCTGGGCGCAATTGTCGGCGGTGCAATCGCAGTGCTGGTCGCCCTCGTAACCAACGGTTTCTCGAGCGGCATCTACGTGCTGATCGGCTTCGTCATCATCAACCAGCTTGAGGGTCATGTGATCTATCCGCTGATCGTCAGCGAAACTGTCGGCCTCTCGCCGCTGATTGTAATTTTGGCGCTGCTTACTGGCGGCGAACTCTTCGGTTTGCCCGGACTCATTATCGCGATTCCGGTTGCCGGACTTATAAAAGTGCTGTTTGTCAACTTCATTCCGCACCAAGAGCCGCTCGAGCTTGCACCAACCTTGCGTCGCGGGAAGCGGCTGGTGGCAGCATCGGCGCTCAAAGCGGCGCTCGCGAAGCGGCAAGCCAAACGCGCCGCAGAGCCGCCGAAGGTTTGACCGAGGTTCTTAACTGCTAGGTCTTAGAGTGGCGTGCAGCCGGTTTGGCTTCCGGGCGGAGCATCGCGTCGAACTCACGTTTCGTGAGCGCGTAACATTCGCAGGCGGTCGCCTCTAATCCGGCGTCGTCCTGTACGGTGATGCGGCCGCGATGATACCTGATAAACCCGGCTCGCTGCAGCGTTGCGGCGGCCAGCGTTACGCCGGATCGGCGCGAGCCCAACATGGTCGCGAGAAACTCATGGGTTAACGGAAACTCAGCCGCACCAACCCGATCGCGAGTCATCAGAATCCAGCGAGCGGCGCGCTCGTAGACGCTGTGTAAACGATTGCAGGCCGCAAATTGCCCGAGCATATTGACATACGCTTGCAGATAACGGTTGACGAGCCTTTGGAAAATTGTGCTGCGTTCAAGTAGTTCACGAAACAATGACGCGCTCATCTTCCAGCACTCGCCGTCAACTTGACAAAAACTTTTGTTGGAGGTTGAATCGGTTCCCATCAGCAGCGGAATGCCGGTCATGCCTTCCCGCCCGATCGTGCCGATCTCGATCATCGTGCCGTTTTCCATGTGGGTAACAACCGATATCACCGAGTTCAGGGGAAAGTAGACATGCCGAATCCGCTCATCCGGTTCGTACACGTTTTCTCGCAGCTTGAAACGGACGACCTCACCGTCCTTCAAAACCGCCAGGCGGTCTCCGTCGTTGAGGGGCGCTAAAATAGCATTCCGCTGCATCATCTTTTTGGGCTGGTCAGTCACACATTATCCTGTTGCGCGTTGGTGGAAACTCAAAAAAGCATCGCAAAGATGCGCCGTCCGCGTCTGTCCGCTTTAGTACACAGGCGCTTTAGCGATGCGCGCCCGCGCCGTTTCCGAGCGTGGCCGCTGGACGCAGCATCGCATCGAACTCCGATTTGGCAAGCCGGTAGCATTCGCAGGCGGTGTCCTCTAAACCAGCGCGATCGGTCACCGTAATGCGGCCGCGATGATACGTGATGAATCCGGCCTTTTGCAACTGCGAAGCGGCTATGGTGACGCCCGACCGCCGAGAGCCCAGCATCGTCGCCAAAAACTCATGTGTCAACGGAAATTGATCCTCGCCGACACGGTCTTGCGTCATGAGAATCCAGCGGGATGCGCGCTCGTAGACCGAGTGCAAGCGATTGCAGGCGGCGAACTGCCCCAGCATATTGACGTAGGCTTGCAGATACCGGTTGACAAACTTGCGAAACGTTTCGCTGCGGTCGAGCAGCGATCGAAACAATGACGCGCTCATCTTCCAGCAATCCCCATCGACTTGACAAAAGCTCATGTTTGAGGTCGAATCGCTTCCCATCAGCAACGGAATGCCGCTCATGCCTTCGCGGCCGATGGTGCCGACCTCGATCATCATTCCGTTGTCCATGTAGGTGACGACCGACAAGACGCTATCAAGCGGAAAGTAGACCTCCTTGATTCGCGCCTCCGCATCGTAGACGGTTTGCTTTAGCGCAAAATGAACTATCGAACCGTCGCTTACCGCCGCGGCCCGATCCTCGCCTTGCAAATGCGTCAAAATGGCGTTTTCTTGCAGCCGGCTTTCATTCTTTTCGGTCATGCCGTCTCTCCTAGCTCGCCTTATCCGAGTGCAATTTTCTTCGATTTGGGGGGAGGGACTCCTGGTTGGCTTCTATTGGTACAGACTTCCGCCATCCAACGGCCCATACTGGTGCTGCCGGGAGGAGAAAAACCATGACCAAGTCTGTGAAGACCGATTTTAGAGCCTTTTGCAACGGCGATTCGTTGCACTATCGGGAGCTGAACATGACCGTTCGCGGTGGAACCACCCAAGAGATCGTCAACGATACCAAGCGCCTGATCCGAACCGTGCTCTCGCCATATGTACGCGAGGTTCGCACCACCCATGATA
Source organism: Vulcanimicrobiota bacterium (assembly GCA_030853105.1). GTDB lineage: Bacteria > Vulcanimicrobiota > Vulcanimicrobiia > Vulcanimicrobiales > Vulcanimicrobiaceae > JALYVT01. The sequence continues at coordinate 46,942 of JALYVT010000002.1, read as the reverse complement.
AACGCTGAAGCTCCGAACCTCTCCTTCATCAACCTGTCCGGTGAATACGACATGGCTCGGATCAGCGAGCTTGAGGCTGCGTTAGCGCAGGCCCACGAAGCCGATTTTGCCTTTATCGATCTCACCGATGTGCCGTACATTGATTCGAGCGCGCTCTCGTCCTTGATCCGGTTAAAGAACCGGATGCGCGGCGGCGGCGGCGCCATTCGCCTCATTGCGCCACAGCGCAATATTCGCCGGCTGCTTGAAATAACCGGTATTGACCATGTCGTCGAAGTCCGCGAAAATCTCAAAGAGGCCCTGGGCGAGCTCGGCTATTCGCACGAACTCGCAAACTTGTAGCTTAGTAACTATCGTGTCACCCTGAGCAGACTCCACCTCCGGTAAAGCCACAGGTCGAAGGGCCGCTCTCAAAGGACGATGAAACGCTGCTCGTATGGAAGAGCGAGACCAGAGTCGGGTACATTCGTTCGGTCCGTATACGCTCTGTCCGACCGAGCGGGTTTTGCGTTATCTTGGGCAGCCCGTCGTGCTCGCTCCGAAGACACTTGATCTGCTATTTGCGTTGACATCAGCAATCGGTCAGGTAATCTCAAAACACGACTTGATCGAGCATCTTTGGCCGGACAGTTATGTGGACGAGGCCAACTTAACCCAAAACATATACGTGTTGCGGCAACTCTTCAAACAGCACAACAGCGGCATCGTTATTGAGAACATTCCTAAACGCGGCTATCGACTCACACCACAACCGGTCTCCGCAGCGGCGCTCGATACGGTGCTTTGCGCTTCTGTCGAGCCGCGATCAGCAAGCAACATTTGGGCGGCACTTCGAACTCTGAAGTCGGATGCTCGATTATGGGGACTATGCACGCTGGCACTCATATTTATTGGCGGCGCGTTCTTCGCAACCCACCGTACAACACGGACGGTTCCATCCCTTAGCGGAAGCGCTCTAGCACATTACCTGCTCGGTCGATCGTATCAAGACGATGGTTCGGCCGCACATCTGAGACTCGCCGCCGAATTGTTTGCGCGCGTCGTTAGCGAGAATCCGCAGAACGCTTCAGGCTACGCAGCGCTAGCGGAGAGTAAAGCCAGTCTTGCATACTACGCACCGAGCGCCGCGCAGCAGGCGGCTTTACAAGCGACGGCAATCGGTCTTGCGCGAGAGGCCGTCAGCAAAGATTCGCATTCGGCCGATGCCTACGCAGCGCTTGGCGGCGTCGAGTTTTCCATCGCGCACGACGAGCAGCCAGCGGCCGCGGATTTCCAAAAAGCCTTGGCGCTCAATCCCAACCAGCCTGAAGCACTCGTGTGGTACGGAACCCTCTTGATGAATGCCGGCCGGGTTGAAACCGCCCGGCGCATGTTCGGACGGGCGCTCGGCATTAGCGCGCAGTCCCCCGGCACGGCGGCATCGCTCGCGTGGAGCGACTTCGTGGCAGGCGATTCTGTCGGCGCAATAACCCTATCGAAGCATATGCTCACAATCGGCCAACTGCCGTCGCTGGCGCGAATCACCCTCGCGAATGCCTACCTTGCTTCGCGAGATTATCGCGACGCGACGTCTGTGATCGATACACTCGCAAGCCATGCCCAGACGCGCTACCAGGGAATGGCTCTGCGAGTACGCCTCGCGGCGCTCACCGGGCGGACCGATGCGGCAACTCGCGAAGTACGCTGGCTCGATGCGGTGGTCGATACGCGAAAGTCCGACGGGTGGGACGCCGCTTCGATTGCAGCCGCCTACCTCGCCGTCCGCGATTCTCCGCACGCCTTTGCTTGGCTTGCGCGGGTCGATCTGTGGGAGCGTCGGCTGATCGTTCGTGATCCGCGCTTTTCCGCGCTCGTCGGTGACCCGCACTTCCAAGCCTGGGCCAAAAGCTGAGAGTTCTCTGATCGATAGTTGAAGCGCCCGCTCACTCGAAAGCGTATCCTTAAAGCATGAAAACCTGTCGCAGCGTGCTTCCTCATCTCATCCTTGCCGTGCTGATTCTCGCGGCATCTCCACAAATCAGCCGTGCGGCCGGAATCGCTACGATCTCCGCCTACGCCGGAACGTGGCACTCGCACATCGAGCACTACAAAACCGCCTACAGCAAAGCTCGCGTTGAAGATACGAACTTTCGCAATGATTGCTGGCGCAGCGCTGGCTACTTTGCATGCGATCAATTCGTGAACGGGCCGTCAGCAGCGCTGATCGTCTTTACCTACGATCCAAAAGGTGACGTCTACCATACCTACACGGTCCCGACCGATGGAAGCCCCGCGGGATCAGGCAAGCTGATTATCGCAGGCAACACCTGGACATTCCCTTGGCAAGATGAAGACAACGGCAAGAAGGTCTACGCCCGAGTCGTCAACGTGTTCCGCGATCCCAACACGATCGAGTTTCGCTCGGAGTACTCGCTCGATAACACACATTGGATAATCACCGGACGCGGCATCGAACACCGAGTCTCGACTCCGCAATAGTCAGCGCTCACCGCCGTCCGAATCTCCAAAATATCTTGACTTTCAGAGTAAAGATTCCTACTATAGTAGTATGAAAAGTATGATTAGTGAAAAAGGGCAAGTCACTATTCCGAAGCGTCTCCGAACGAGCCTCGGCCTAACGGCCGGCGCGCAAATTGAATTTCAAGAAAAAGACGGCAAGCTTATCGGGTCGCGTGTCCAGCAAACAGACCCGCTCGCTACCTTACTGGGACTGTTGCCGCGGATGAATGTGAAAGAGGCGCTGCAAGACTTGCGCGGTCCGGAATGGCGCTCGGATCTCGACAAGGGGAATCGTGGTAACCGCAGTCGATAGCTCGTTGCTCTTAGACGTCCTAACCGACGATCCGCTACATGGCAAATCTTCTTTCGAAGCGCTGCGCGCAGCCCAAGGTCGGGGAGCACTTATTGTATGCCCGATCGTTTGGGCGGAAGTGCGTGGATTTTTTACTGACCCGGCGAGAATGGAGGTCGCCCTAAACGATGCCGGAATCCATTTCGATCCAATCGACCGAGCGAGCGCGGAACTCGCGGGACTTCACTGGTCACACTACCGGAGAGCCGGCGGAAGCCGTACACGCCTGATTGCCGACTTTTTGATCGGAGCGCACGCTCAAGTGCGCGGCGGGCGGCTTCTTTCTCGCGACCGTGGGTTCTTCCGCCGATATTTCCGTGGACTCGAACTGCTCAATTAAGCGCAGCTAGTAGGCGCTTCGTTTACGGAGCGAGGCGTTCGGGAAAGCACCCTACATGAGTCTCGATCTTGACAGGCGCGAAGGCCGCTTTGGACGTTGGCTGGCGCTGATCGCCGGCGTATCGGGAGCAATGAGCGGCATAGAGGTTTCATACGAGCACTACAAAGCAGCTACAGCCGTCGGATTATGTACACGCCGGTCATTTTGGGTGTCGCCGTACTTGGTGCCGGGGTAGCGGGCTTCTTCAGTCGACGCGCGGCGCGAACGGTTTTGCCTGTCGTCTGCGTCATTACACTCGCTGATTGCAGTATCGGTTTCTATTTCCATCTGCGCGGCATCGCGCGCAAACCCGGCGGCTGGCAGTTTCCGATCGTCAATATGGTTATGGGGCCACCGATCTTCGCCCCCTTGCTGTTTAGCCTTAGTGCGTATCTGGGTTTGATTGCTTCGTCGCTTCGTCGTACGCCGGGCGGCGACGACCACGCCTTTCCGCGGCCGACGTTCCCTTCGCATTGGACCGCGCGCCTGACTCGCGAGCATGAGCCGATTGACGCTCTGCAAGACGCGCGCGAAACCAGCTACCAGCAGCAATTAGCAATCGCTGCGGGGCTTTCGGCGTTTTTGAGTGATTCGAGGCTGCCTATTCGCACTACAAAACCAATTTTCGCTACAGAGTCCAGTGGTCGCCGCTCGTAATTACCGTATTGCTGATGGGCGTAGCGGGGCTCGCCGTTAGAAACAAACGGATCGCGCACACGTGGCTGCCGGTCGTATCTGCGCTGGCTATTGCAGACGGCATTGCCGGTGCTGGTTTTCATCTGCGCGGTACCCTCAGGCGCGCGGGTGGTCTAAAGAAGCCGTTTTACAACCTGATCTACGGGCCGCCCCCGCCGTGTAACCGGCGTGAGCTACATTGATGCCGACGGGCGCGAACGGTTTCAGCGGGCCAAAGCGGTCGTGATTGCGGCGTACTCGATTGAAACGCCGCGCTTACTCTTGAACTCGGCCTGCAGCGGCTTCGAGAATGGGCTTGCAAATTCAAGTGACTGCGTCGGTCGCTATCTCATGGCGCAAGCCGGCAACGTCGTTGCCGGACGCTTCGAAGAGCCGGTTCGCATGTATAAAGCGCCGCCTGCGCATGCGCTTACCGAAGCGTATTACGAAACCGATCCCAAGCGCGATTTCGCGCGCGGTTTCGCCATTCAAACCGTCGGTCCGCTGCCGATCGCATTTGCAAAGCAGATGATGACGGCGAAAGGCGCGTGGGGTTGGGGCCTACGTCGTGTAATGATGGATTACAACCATTGGGCAGCGTTTGGATTTCTCGGCGAGCTTCTTCCAAACGCCGATAATCGCGCGCATCGCCGATTACATGGTAACCCAAGGCGCGGATGTCTTCACCAAGAACAAGCGCAGTATGCGCACATCAGAAATCCGTCGCTCGTTGTCTCCACCCGACACCTAGGGACACGGCGCCCCCCGCATCTAGCTTCGACCGGATCTACCAGCACTCTGCAGCCAGGCAAAGCCGTAGTCGAAGGGCGAACGAAGAGGATCATGCTGCTGCTTGGCATCGAGACCTCCTGCGACGACACGGCGACGGCGGTCGTTCGCGACGGCCGCACGGTACTCGCGAGCGTCTCGACCAATCAGGACGCTTTTCACGCGCGATACGGCGGCATTGTGCCGGAGATTGCCGGTCGCCAACATGTGGCGCTGCTATCAGCGGCCGTTGAGGATGCGCTTGGTCGCGCGGCGATTTCGCTGCGAGAACTTGATGGAATCGCCGTAACGCGCGGGCCCGGGTTGATCGGCAGTTTGGTTGTCGGCGTGGCGGCCGCCAAAGCGCTTGCATTTGCTCTGGCAAAGCCGTTGTACGCCGTCAATCATCTTCACGGTCACATCTTTGCGGCCTTCTTGGACCGAGAAGAAACGCCCACATATCCACTACTCGCGCTGCTCGTTTCGGGCGGTCATTCGCAGTTAGTCGATGTAGACTCGCCAACCGAAATGCGGGTGATCGGGCGTACTCGCGACGACGCCGCCGGCGAAGCCTACGATAAGACTGCGCGGCTGCTCGGCTTGGGTTTTCCGGGCGGTCCAAAACTTGACGCGCTGGCGCAGGACGGCAATGCGACAGCATTTGCATTTCCGCGACATCGTCCCGACATCGGCAGTTTGGATATGTCGTTCTCGGGCCTCAAAACCTCGGTACGCTATTTTCTCGAGTCGCCCGCCGGCAAAAACGCGCGTCCCGAAGATGTTGCAGCGTCGTTTCAAGCAGCCGTGGTTGACGTCCTCATGCACCGCGTAGACGCTGCGTTCGCGCGCCGCGCGTATAGCGCGGCAGTTCTGAGCGGCGGGGTTGCGGCAAACTCCGCGCTCCAGCGAGCATTCGCCGACTGGGGCATACGCAACAAGATTGCGACCCTCATTCCGCCGCCGAAATACTGTACCGACAATGCGGCGATGATTGCGGCAGTCGCCGATCGACAATCGCGAGCCGTCCGCGTCGATCCCACCACCCTATCCGCCGACCCAAACCTGCCCTTCGAGCTTTCGCTGTGCTGAACAATTTCCCGAAATGGCCGTTGTTCGGCTTACTCGTCGTATTTGCACTTGCGAGCTGCGCGCGTGGCGCGCACGACCCCAACACACTTATCATCGCACAGCAGCATGAACCGCGCTCCCTCAATCCCGGTCTTGAAAACGGAACATCGTCGACCGAATGGGGGTTGCTGGTCTTCTCCTATTTGCTGAAGTTTAACGACAAGGGCGAATTGATCGGCGACATCGCAACCGCGGTGCCGTCGCTTAACAACGGCGGGATCAGCGCCGACGGTCGAACGATCACCTATCACCTACGCAACAATGTCCGGTTTTCCGATGGAGTTCCGCTCACGGCGCGCGACGCCGTCTTCTCGATCAATGCGATTTTGAACCCAAAGAATAATGTGCAGAGCCGCTACGGGTACGATCGCATTATGCGAGCTCAAGCGCCGAATTCGACGACGCTGGTTCTTCGTCTGCGCAAACCATTTGCACCGCTGTTGACGCTAGTTGAGGCGCCGCAAGGTTTTCCAATTCTGCCCGAACACATCCTCAAACGTTTTCGGGATTTCAATCAAAGCACGTTCAGCACCGCGCCGATTGGGTCGGGTCCGTATGCGGTGGTGCATTGGCGGCACGGTGACGAAGTTGCCTTAGCCGCAAATCCACACTACTGGGCCGGTGCGCCCACCATCAAGTCCTTGGTGATTCGCTTCGTGCCCGACTCGAATACGGCGATCAACCTGATGCGGACCGGCGAAGCCGATGGGTTCTTCGACGATCAGGATATGAGCGATCTGCCCGAGCTGACAGCGATTCCGCACATTCGAGTTACCCGAACGCCGGTGGATGCAGTCGGAGCAATCATCTTCAACACACAGGATCCGCTGACTGCCGATTCGCGGGTGCGCCATGCCTTAGCAATGGCAATCGACGTGAACTCGCTGGTTGCGAAGGCCTATCTGGGCGCACTCGATGCAAAGAACGCCGGGCGCGGCTTGTTCATGTGGGCATACGATTCCGCGATCGCTCGCGATCGCTACGATCCCGCAGGCGCTCGCAGGCTGCTCGACGCGGCCGGATGGCGCTCAACGCCGGGAGGTGTACGCGCAAAGAACGGGCGCACGCTAGATTTGCAGCTCATTTTGGAGGCCGGCACGCCTGGCGACAGTCGAATCGCCGCAGGCATTCGCCAATACGAAGCCGCTGTCGGCGCAAACGTTTCGCTCAAAGCCTACAACGTCACCCAATTTGCGGCGCCCGCCGGGCAAGCCGGCCCAGTCTACAGCGGCAAGTTTCAACTCGCGCTTTATCCGTTCGTACCCGGCGACGATCCCGACACCACCGATCAATTTAGCTGCGCCCGGGTGCCGCCCAACGGCTACAATAAATCGCGCATCTGCGATAAGGCTATTGACGCGATGCTTCTTGCGGGCCGAACGACATACATTCGGGTGCAACGAAAAGCGATTTACGCAAGACTGCAAACCCGTTTGCAAGCCGAGTTGCCGCTGCTGCTGCTCTATCAGCTCCGACAAGTCAATGCGTTCACGACGCGACTACACGGTCAGACGACCTCATTATCCGGCCCGTTCTGGAATGTCGGCGCTTGGTCGCTGCAACCCTAATGCGTCTTGCGTTTACTTCCTGGCGCTAAAAAAGGCGGCCCGAGTTAGCGGGCCGCCTTTCGTGCGCATCAGCAGGGAACGTACGCACACCACCACGGCGGCGGAGTCGGGGTTGGAAATGGCGTCGGCCACGGAGCCCACGTCGGGAACGGACTCGGCGTTGGGTTTGGTGAGGCCGTTGGACCCGGGCTCGGAGTTGGGCTTGGCCTCGGAGTTGACGTCGGACCCGGGCTTGGAGTCGGATTCGGCGTGCTGGTTGGATTCGGACTTGGTGAAGGTCCGCCGCCGTAACTCTGCACGCATCCGCTATCAGCGTTGCTCCAGATCGGTTGCGTCGGGAACCGACTGCCGTTGGCAAAAGCCGTGTTCTGGAGATTCGTCCACGCGCATTTATCGGCGTTTTCTTGTCCGTTTGAGTCGAGCCAACCAGTACTCGCGTCCGGATCGGTTTGAGCTTCGAGCATCTCATGGCCTCCGACGATTGTGACGCCGTCAAGAGTTCCCGGCGAGGTCACGCTTCCCTGACCGCAATTCCGGCCGGCATCAGGCTGATACGGCAGGATAGTATAGGCGACGGATCCGCCTGATCCGTTCGCAGAACTATGATAGGCGCAGAATTGTCCTCCGGGTCCAAACCCGCTGATCGTCGTGTTATGCGGGGTCACGACAACGTAATTCGCGTCCGCATCATAACCAAAGTGCGAGGCTCCCTTTTGCGCCTCAGTTTGAACGTCGGAATCAGCGTAGGTGGATGGAACCGACGAAGGATCATACCAACTTCCGCCAAATGCATTCGGCGGATTGGTCACATTGCCCGAGCTATTTGAGTAGTACTGGACATCGATATTTACCCATGAGCTTCCACCGATTGACTTTGTGAAATTTGTAAGTTGCGTGGCCATACCGTCGGGATCAGCTTTGGTATCGCCCGCGCTCGAAAATCCCCAGAAGATCAAATAGACCTTCATGACCTTCTCGATCGGGCCGCCGCCGTATACGAGGTTTGAGCCGCCGGCGGCGCGCACATTCGGACCGAATTTTATCTCAGGATGAAGTTTCAAATAGTCGCGACCGTAAAAGATGCGCTTAACCGCATGCGCGGTAGGCAGTTTTACCCCATGAGAGTCGCCGCCGGCATGCGGCAGAGGCGGAGAGCCGCCGCCACCGCCGCATGCGGCGGCAAACATCGTTGTAACGAGCGCCACAAGCGCCCCGCGTGATACCTTCAAAATCAAAACCTCCACTTTCGACAGAACAGATTGCGGGTGAATTGCATCACCATAGCATCAAGCTGCCGTATGCGGTATCCGGGAACTACTGAGTGCGTTTTGTCTGCAGCGCATCTGCGAGTTGATAACGCGATCGAATGCCTAGCCGCTTCATGATCGAACAAACATGGCTCTCCGCGGTGCGCTCGCTAATTCCCAGATATTCGGCGACCGCGCGATTTGTAAGGCCCCGAGTTATAAGCGCGGCGATCTGGCGCTCGCGCTGGGTCAAGCGAACGGTTTGATCTGATCGCTCGGCCAGTGCGCGCGCCATATCGGCTTCGCGCACTCGCCCGATTCTCGTGAATGCCTTGACAGCGCTCCGGGCATGGGCGCGTCCGCGAAGCATCCGGCCGCTTCGCAATTCCGCCAATGCATCAAAAGCCTCAAGATAGGCCTGCGCAAGTTCAGGGGCCGGTGACTGCGTACGCTTTACGATAAACTCGCGCACGGGCGCTATGTCGGTCTCAAAGCCGAATTGTGCGATTCGAAGAGCAAGCTCATAGAGGTAATCCGGGCACGAAATGCTTGCGAGAGCGCGGTGCAACAGAGCACGGGCGTCTGCGAATCGCCCGTCCTCGTGGTAGAGTGCGGCGAACGCCGAGGCAACGGCGGCGATCGCTTGGGGATCGCCTGACGTAAACGCGAGGTCGATCGCGCTCTCGTCTGCGCAGCGCAGAAGCAATCGGCGGTCGTTCTTGGCAAGTGCGAACGGCACCCCGATCCCGACCAGAAGCGTTCGCAGAACCGGCACATCAAGTTCCGAGCGCAGCGCTTCACGCAACGCATCTGCGGCCCCGCGATCATCGCCGCACTTCCAAGCTGCCTCGGCATAATTAAGCAAGTGGAAAGGCACAAGCCACGCTATGCGCTCCTTGCGGGTCGTCTCAACTGCTTGATAGTGCGCGCGACGCGCGCGCTCGGTGTCGCCCAGCAGTTCGGAGCAGATCGCATACTCATTCCACACGATTGTCGCGATGTAAGTTTCGCTGCGCTCGGCGGCCTCAAGCGCAGCCTCAAAGTGCGCGAATGAAGCATCGCGCTCGCCGCGCGAAGCCGCCGCCATTGCATGCGCCATCTCGAACCTGGCCAGCAGATCCGGATCGTCGCTTGGATCGACGCGAGCATCGATTATAATCGCTTCAATTTTCTCAGTGCGGCCCAGTATATGCAGATAGTGGACCGATGTCAGAATCGCCCGCGCCTGAAGTTCGCGGTTACCGCACGCCTTTGCGATCTCGGCAGCCTTTTGAAACAGCGGCAGCGCAGCCGATATTTTCGATCCCATCCAATGCTGGCGGCCGAGTTGGAGCAGCGCGTGCGCCGTTCGCTCGTCGGATCGCGCATATTTCTCAAGTGCTGACTTTAACCATGGTTCGGCGGTTGACGGATCGACGGTGCGATAGAGCGCGAACGCAAGTTTGTCGATAATCCGAGCGCACGCATCATCGCACTCCTGTGGAACCTCAAGGGCGCGCCGATAACTCTGCGCAGCCTCAAGATAGTAGTGCAGTACCACCGCGTCGTCACCCGCGCGTTCGGCTTCAGCCAATTCCCGACCGCAGCGCTTCCGATCCCGCAGGCGAGCGCGTCGGGCGCGTGTGCGTTCGAGTGCTTGCTCTCCGCACTCCTGACAGACGCGCCGATCCGGCGGAGGATAGCGCTTGCAACAGGTGATGCAAACGCCGAGTTCGCGCGCCCGAAGCCGCTTGCGTGCGACGCGCTGGGTGGAATCCATTGTTACAGTACCATCCGAAATGTTCTGAAACGCTCTAACGCGGTGCCGTTCCTGACCTTGAAGAACCGTAACACAGATGCCACCGTACGCACAACCTCCGGACTGGAGCGATTGGCAAATAGATGCGAAAAGAGATGCGAGCGATGCTTAGCGAAGTTCGGAGTATGTTGACGCAGCCCACCTTGCCGTCCCTGAACGATGTCGTGAGCGCGGCCGAGCTGCTCAGCGAGGTCAGCCTGAAGACGCCGTTCGAACGTTCGAACGTTCTTTCAAACCAGAACGGCGCAGATGTATATTTGAAATTCGAAAACCGCCAGCACACCAACTCGTTTAAGATGCGCGGCGCCTTCGTGAAGTTGTGCAGCCTCAGTCAGGAACAGCGGCGGCGCGGAGTTGTCGCCGCCTCAGCGGGCAATCATGCCCAAGGCGTCGCCTATCACGCAGCGCGCATGAATATCGATGCGACCATCGTCATGGCCGCAAATACCCCGTTTACGAAAGTTCGCCGAACGCAAGCGCTCGGGGCGCGCGTTATTTTGCATGGCGCAAACCTCGCGCAAGCGCTCGCCCTCGCGCTCGAGATGACGACCTCTCAGGGGCTCACATTCATTACCGGCTACGATGATCCCCGGGTTATCGCCGGCGCCGGGACCGTCGGTCTTGAGATGCTTCAAGCCGATCCCGATCTGGATGCGTTGGTGGTGCCGGTCGGAGGCGGCGGGTTAATCAGCGGAATCGCGATCGCCGCAAAAGCGATGTATCCGCAGATGGAGATAATCGGCGTACAGACGGAGCTGTTTCCGGCGCTCTACAACGTCTTGCATGACTTGGAGAAGCCGGTCGGCGGCCCGACGTTGGCGGAAGGCGTCGCGGTTACTACTGTCGGTGCGTTGAATGTCGCTGTAGCCCGCGAATTGGTCGACGATGTGGTACTGGTTGACGAACCCTCGATCGAGCGCGCCATCCACTTCTTGCTGGACGAGGAGAAAACCGTCGTGGAAGGCGCCGGCGCAATCGGTGTAGCCGCAATCTTGAAATATGCCCAGCGGTTTGCCGGGCGGCGGATTGCAACGATTCTTTCGGGCGGAAACATCGACACGGGACTGTTGGCATCGCTGATTGCTCGCACCCGGCTCACCGAAGGGCGCGTGGTGCGCTTACGCGCCCACATGGTCGATGCGCCGGGCGGGCTTGCACAGGTTGCGGCGATCGTTGCCGAGTTCGGGGCAAACGTTCTCGATGTCTCTCATCATCGCACCTTTACCGATGTTTCGGCTAAGTGCATGGAGTTGGATATGACCATCGAGCAGCAAAATCCGCGCGACGTTCTCGCTATTGTCGAGCGCCTGCGAGTCGCGGGATATCAGACGAACTTGCTTGACGGCGTGGACTGATTGCTCGAACGCCGCACTGGTCGATCGCGACCGGCTGCACGCGAGTGGAGACGCCGGCGCGCTCAAAGTACTGCGCCGCGCGGCTCGCGGACGGCATCGGGTCACCTTTGGAGATCACCAGCACGCTTGGCCCAGCGCCGGAGATAACCGCGCATGCATCCGCGTCTGAATGCGCGAGCGCATCGCGCAAGCCGGGAATCATCGCCGCGCGATACGGTTGATGAATGATGTCGCGCGTGGTTGCCGCTAAATGTTCCAAGGAGCCGCTGGCCAAACCGGCGGCCAGCATGCAGGCAGCCTGCAGCGAGCTCGAAACGGCGCGGCGCGTATAGAGTTCCGGAAGTGCGTTCCTGGCAGCCTGCGTATCGAGCGACTGCGCAGGCAGCACGATTGCACAACGCAAGGCCGCGGGAAATGGCAGTTTTAATACTGCAATGTTTGTTTGTTGATGAAGAACGAAACATAACTGTCCGTGGAGTGCCGCCGCAGCGTTATCGGCGTGACCTTCGACACGGGCGACGAGCTCAAGCACGTCCGCCTTTGACAATGCAAGCTCTAGCGACTCGGCCGCAATCAGCAGACCGCACAACCTCGCAGCAGCGCTGCTGCCCAATCCCACGCCCAGGGGAATCGCATTCTCAATCTCAATCGAGAGCTTCAGTTCGGACGGCTCCGTGCAGACCAGCGCCATTCCTGAACGTATGCAGGCCGCAAGGCCATCGTGAGTCGGCAGCTCCGCACCACTGAACTGTATGTGCAACTGATCGAGCGATCGATGCGCGCGAGCATGCATACGCAAATCGAGCGCGATCGCAACCGAGTCGAACCCCGATCCGAGGTTTGCCGAGGTTGCCGGGACACTGAACGAAATCATACAATACCGGCAAACAGAGCGCGTTCTAGTGATTCCGAATCGCTCCCGACAAGGTGTACCGGGTTGGAAAGGGGGCGCGAAGCATCGCCGTGGTACTCCGCGATGTGCGCGCTGTCTTTGAGACTGCTTCCGGTCAAGATCGCAACCACATCATCCTCCGGTCGAATGATCTGCTTTGCCCGAAGGGACGATGCACCGGCTAGCGATGCAGCCGACGCAGGCTCGCATGCGAGCCCATCCCGCGCAAGAATCGCCCGCGCGTGTGCGATCGATTCATCATCGACCGCGATCGCCGTGCCGCCGGTCGCATGCAGCACCCGCAACGCGGCGCGCCAAGAGACCGGATTGCCGATCTGAATTGCACTTGCAAACGTCTTTGCGCGGATTGGTCGAAGCGGCGCATCGTCGCTAAAAGCTCGAACGAATGGCGCAGCGCCGGCGGCTTGTACGACCGCAATTCGCGGCACTCGATCCGATAACCCAAGCGCGCGCGCTTCTTCAAAACCCTTTCCGAGTGAAACACAGTGGCCGAGATTTCCGCCAGGCACGATAACCCAATCGGGAGCGCGCCAGCCGCGCTGTTCGAGAATCTCGAACGCGACCGTCTTCTGGCCTTCGCGGCGGTACGGGTTGAGTGAGTTTACCGGGTAGACCAGATTTCGCAGGGCCAAAGCACGCACCTCGGCCATCGCGGAATCGAAGTCGCCGCTTATAGAGAATACCTTTGCACCGGCATCTTGCGTTTGCGCCAGCTTCGCTGCGGTCACTTGACCCTCCGGCAGAAGCACCACCGCACGCAAGCCGGCTCGAGCGGCGTATACGGCCAAACTCGCGCCCGTATTGCCGGTACTTGCACACGCCAAGATTGAGGCGCCGATACTGCGGGCTCGCGTAACCGCAACCGTCATGCCCGCGTCTTTGTAGGAACCGGTCGGGTTGAGACCCAGAAGTTTAAACTGCAAACGCTGCAATTCGCTCCACGCACTTGCGCGCTTGCCAGCCATCTCCGGAGCGTTCCCTTCACCGAGCGACACAATCTCCGCGTCGTCAAACCCCGGCAACAGTTCTCGAAAGCGCCAAACGCCGCTGCGCTCTCTGGGCAACGCCGAGCTTAGACGCGCGCGAAACTGGAAACGCGCTGCCGCCGGCGGCGATTCCTTTACGTCAAGCCGAATCTCAAGAACGTCGCCGCACCGCGCGCATGGCAGGGTCTCCCCGTTCCCAGCCGCCTCCATTTGGCAGCTCCCACAGACTAGCCGCATCTTCTATCTCCTCACTGCATAAAGAAAACAGCCCCCACCGTCTCGGTGAGGGCTGTTGTTGATCGCCGGCGTTTCGCGCTAGCTTGAAATCGACAAGAGCACACTCCCCGAGCACCAAGCGGTGCTCGTTGTAATGGTGGTAGTGCAAATTGTCGTAAACCCGAACATTTTTGCTAGCCTATCATCGCTCTGCGCGAATGTCAACAGCGATCGCGAAAGTTTGCTTGACATTTTAAGACGAGCGTGATAACGTTGCCAAAATGTTCTTGATTACTATGCAGATGTGTCATATGACCGGCGAGACGACTCGCACGGCGCGGATGGCTATTGCATAGACGTTAGAACAGCCCAAGTATGCAAAGCCCCCCGCCGCACGGCGAGGGGCTTTTTGTTTACTGCGCTTTCCCATCTTATCAGGAGGCGACTATCTTGCGAACAACCGTTTCAATTGGGATTTTAGGTTGCGGAACCGTTGGTGGCGGCGTGGCCGAACTGCTTTTACGTGAACGCAGGTTAATTGAGTCTCGCTCCGCCGTCAACTTCCAAGTCGCAGCAATTGCCGTCCACTCGTTAGACAAATCCCGGCCCCCGGGTATTCCGAGCGAGTTGTTCACGACCAACGCAGCCGCCTTGATCGACGATCCGACGATCGATGTGATCGTCGAGTGTATCGGCGGCGTAAATGAGGCACGCGAACTAGTAGAGCGCGCGCTTGAGCGCGGAAAGCACATTGTAACGGCAAACAAAGACCTGATCGCGACCGAAGGCCCGCGACTTTTCGCACTCGCGGCCAGTACGCGCGCGAGCATCCACTACGAGGCGGCGGTCTGCAGCGCTGTTCCGATCGTTCGCGTTCTTAAAGACTCGCTAGCCGGCGAGGATATTCTGGAAGTCTCGGGTGTCTTAAACGGAACCGCGAACTTTATTCTCAGCGCAATGCACGCAGGCCAATCGTACGAACGCGCCCTGTTGGATGCCCAGCGGCTCGGCTTTGCCGAAGCTGACCCGTCCGGCGATATTGACGGAGTCGACGCAGCCCACAAACTTGCAATCTTGTGTCAGCTAGCGTTTCGCACCGCGATCACTTCGCGGCGAATTGCGCGTACCGGCATTAGCGCCGTTACCCCTGAGGCAGTTGCGGTCGCGCACCGGCAAGGATACGCAGTCAAGTTGCTCGGCCTTGCGCGAAAGACTGTTAGCGGCTTAAGCGCAGAGATCGGACCCGCATTTGTTCCGCTCGATCACCCCTTCGCGCAGCCGAAGGGGCCGGAGAACTGTGTGCGCGTCGTTGGGCGAGCTGCCGGTTCATTGTTTTTTTCGGGCCTGGGCGCCGGTCGCGAGCCCAGCGCATCGGCAGTGGTCGGCGATATCATCGAGACCCTGCGTTCCATCGGAGCACGACATGCAACCGCAGCGCTTGCTCCTGCAGTCGCGGTCGAGCCTGCTTTTTATCAGTTCAACCACATTCAAGTTTCCGCCGTCCGCTATCCGGTCTGGCGGGATATCACCGATCTTCCTCATCTTACAAAGGAGACAACTCATGACGACCACGCTCGAACCCACGGCGCCGCTGCATTTTGATTCGGTCGCAATTCACAGCGGCCACGCCGGCGACCCCGCGACAAAATCGCGCGCCGTACCGATCTACCAAACCACCTCGTACACCTTCGATAACGCCGATCAGGCCGAACGCCTCTTCGGACTGCAAGAGTTCGGAAACATCTACACCCGAATCAACAATCCGACGACCGATGTGTTGGAACAGCGTATCGCCGCGCTCGAAGGCGGCGTCGGCGCCCTTGCCGTAGCGAGCGGTCAGGCGGCCAATATATTCGCGATTTTGAACCTAGCGCGGGCGGGCGATCATATCGTAAGCGCCGCATCGCTTTACGGCGGTACCTATAATGCGTTCGCGCATACACTGCCGAAGTTCGGTATCGAGGTCAGCCTGGTCGATTTCAGCAATCCCACAAACATCGTCGCTGCCATTAAACCGAACACCAAGGCAATTTTCGGTGAGACCATCGGCAATCCCAAGCTCGACATCCTCGACTTTGAAACGGTCTCGGCGATTGCCCACGAACATGGAATACCGCTGCTGGTTGACAACACGCTCGCAACGCCGTTTCTGATTGCACCACTAAAGCAGGGTGCCGACATCGTGATCCATTCGGCAACCAAGTTTATCGGCGGCCACGGCACCGCGATCGGCGGCGTGATCGTCGACGGCGGTAACTTCGATTGGGCCGCAAGCGGAAAGTTTGCCGAGTTCACCGAGCCCGACCGCTCGTACGGCGGCGTGCAATACACGCAAGCCTTTGGAAACCTCGCCTATATTATCAAAGCACGCGTTCAACTGCTGCGCGACCTCGGTTCGGCAATCTCGCCATTCAACGCGTGGCTTCTTCTGCAGGGTCTAGAAACGCTGGGGCTGCGCGTCGAACGTCACTGTGCCAACGCGCAAGCGGTGGCGGAGTTTCTGGATTCGCATCCGGACGTAGCATCGGTTGCCTATCCGGGCCTGCCGGCGAACTCACAGCATCAGCGCGCCAAAAAATATCTGCCGAAGGGTCAGGGCGCCATTTTGACCTTTCAAGTCAACGGCGGAAAGAGCCGCGCAAAGCAAGTCATCAACAAGCTGAAGCTATTCTCGCTGCTCGCAAATGTCGGCGATGCGAAGTCGCTGGTCATTCATCCGGCTACGACCACGCATGCGCAGCTTTCGCCGCAGGAGCGGCTGGCGAGCGGCGTGGATGAGTCAACCGTGCGGCTTTCGATCGGTATCGAAGATTCGCGCGACATCATCGCCGATCTCACGCAAGCCCTTCGCGATGATTGAGCGGACGCTCCAACTCGACGGCTTAGAACTTGCGCAAGGCGGTGTACTAGAAAACATCGAGCAGCGCGTCACGATCTACGGTGAACCGAACAAAACGCGGAGCAACATCGTCCTGGTGCCGCATGCGTTGACCGGAAATAGCCGGGTGGCGGAATGGTGGTCGGGACTCATCGGTCGAGGTCGAGCGATCGACCCGGACCACCACTGCATCGTGGGAATCAACGCGCTCGGCAGTTGCTATGGTTCAAGCGGGCCGTTGTCGGCGGCGCAGGACGGAGCGCCCTACGGCGATCGCTTTCCCACCGTTACCGTGAGCGATATGGTGCGCGCGCAGGCGCGGGCGCTCGACCAATTGGGGTTCGAGCGTCTAGCGCTGGCGATCGGCGGTTCGCTCGGCGGAATGCAGGCACTGCAGTGGGCGCTTGCGTTTCCCGAACGCATCGGGCATGCCGTCGTGGTCGGCGCATCGGATCGGTTGAGCGCAATGGGAATCGCGCTCAATGCGATTCAACGCGAATGCATTGACCTTGACCCGGTTCGCGGACTCGGCACGGCGCGAAAGATCGCAATGCTGACGTACAAAAGCTCGGGCCTCTTAACCGAACGGTACGGCCGAAAGCCCGACCGCACTGGACGCCGGCGATTCGACATTGAAGGCTACCTGCGCTATCAGGCCTCGATTTTTATCGATCGCATGGATGCGACGAGCTATCGGCGCCTCAGTCTGGCGATGGACCTGTTCGAGCCGAAGGTCGATCTGCTGCTAGACCATTCACCGGGTTTAACGTTCATCGGGATAACGTCCGACTGGCTGTTTCCGCCGCAGGATGTGCGCGCTTCAGCGCGGCGCTTCACGGAGGTCGGCTTCAACGCGAACTATCGCGAGCTTCAATCAAATCACGGACACGACGCCTTTTTGGCCGAGCCCTACGCGCTGGCCGCATTGATCAAACCGATCTTCGACTCAACGTTCAAAGACCCAGCGCATAATCGCGCCGATAAGGACGCGGTGTTCGATCGGGTGTAGGAGAGCCATGATCTCAGGCTCGGTAGCGTTCGATCCAACTGCGAGCGGTTTGCGCATTAGGACCGGCCCACGGTCGGTATCCGGCGTTACCAGGTGAGCCGTTGCGCCGACCCAGCCGGAGCCATGCGCTAACGCATCGGTAATCGCACGCGCTCCGCGGAATGCGGGAATCTGCGCTCCATCCCGCATTCCGACCACATCGCTGGTTTGATCGAGCGGCAAGAAAGCCGGATGAATGTTGATGACATTCGGAAAGCGTTCGAGAAACGGCATGGCAAGCAGATGCATCCAGCCGAGCAGCAGCACAAGCTCCGGTTCGCTTCGAGCTACAGCATCGAGCAGCCGCGCATCATAGTCGACGCGCGTCTGAGTAGCGCGATCCCAGGCAACAACGGCTCCCGAGACGCCTGTTATATCGGCCCGTTCGAGCGCATACGCGTTCGGGTTATTCGTCGCCAAATTCTCAAGGTGCAAGGGCAATCGGCCGTCTTTTACGGCATCGATCACCGCTTGGAAGTTGCTGCCGTTTCCTGATGCTAAGACGGTCGTGCGATATTTGTGCCGGTGCCACTGCGCTCGCTCAAAACGCTCGATCACATGCGCGCCCGTGTGTTTGATGTAGTAGGCAATGAGCCGCGCATCGCTGACACACGGAATCAATGCAAATGTAAAGCCCGCTTCTCGTAACGCGGCGAGTGCCGCAACCAGCAAGTTGGGACCGAGCGCCGAACCGCGAAAGCCCTTCGTAACGCCGAATGGTCCGAAAATACCCGTGTCCCTATGATGCCCGTAACCACGCAGCCACGAAAACTGCAGTCCGCTTGCACCATAACTTGCAAACCCGGCGATTTGGTCGCCCTGAGTTGCGACAATATTACTGCCGGCGAGCGCCTCGGAGGACCAGCTTCCGCCGAACTCATCGTCGATCCACGCGAGCACCTGATCGGTCGCCCCAATGCTCCGTTCGAGGGTGAAACCGGCGCGCTCGGTCGCCTGATGCGCGCGCGCCGCGGCGCTCGCTGAGAAACGCTCGTCGCGCAGATCGACCAGCAAGTTGCAGATGTCGTGATGTTCGCTCACGCGCTACTCCGCCTTAGCGCGCGGGATGAACGATGACGGCCGGCTCGTCGGCCCGGCGTTCTTCGATCCAGCCGACAATCTTTGCGCTCGGAACGGCTGCGAGCGCGCGCGGTGCATCGGCAAGCGGCACAATCAGCGTCCAGCCGATTCCCATGTTAAACGTCCGATAGCGTTCTTCGTGCGCTAAATTGCCGCGTTTGCAGAGCTCCGCAAAGAGCGCCGGAATCGGCCAGCGCGATTGTTCGAAAACCGCCTTCACATTAGGCGGCAGCGTGCGCGGAACGTTCTCCAGCAACCCCCCGCCGGTAATATGCGCCATCGACTTCACGGTCGCGACCTTCTGAATCGCGCGCACTTCCGTATAGTACGACGGATGCTCGGCCAGCAACGCGTCGCCGTACGTCCTTCCGTCGAAAGCATCTTGCCACTGCGCGCTTGGAATCAACTCCCGCGCAAGCGTATAGCCGTTCGTGTGCAGTCCGACCGACGGCAGTCCCACGATCGCGTCGCCCGCCGCAACCGTCGCTTGCTTCGGAACATCGGCGATGTCAACGGTTCCGACAATTGTTCCGGCTAAATCAAAATGACCACGCGCATAGAGTCCCGGCATTTCGGCAGTCTCACCGCCGAGCAAGGCGCAGTTATTTGTTTGGCATGCTGCATGAACACCCGAAACGATCTGCGCAGCGATCTGCGGATCGAGCTTACCGACCGCCAAATAATCAAGAAAGAACAGCGGGGTCGCGTTGACCACTAAAATGTCGTTGACGCAATGGTTTACCAAATCGCTGCCGACGCTCGTGTACCGCTCCATCTCGGCCGCGATGAGAATCTTGGTGCCGACCCCATCGGTAGATGCCACCAGCGCCCGCCCGGGCTGACCGGGCATCTTGATGAGGCCGCCGAAGCCGCCCAGGGCGTCGAGCTGATCGGGATGCCGCCAGCCTGCGGTTACGCCCTTGTAGAGTTCGACGGCCCGGTTTCCGGCCGAGATATCGACCCCGGCCTTCGCGTAGGCGTCGGTCATCAAAGGTTCAAACCCGGCCACGCGCAAATCAATCTTCTCGCCATTTTGGCATCATTCACCATTCGAAAGGTTCACCATGCAAGTTCGTATCGCAAAGGATACGCCCTCATCCCTGCACGTGGGAGCGCTCGTCGTTCCGGTTTTCTCCGACAGCCCGCTCGAGGGTGTCGCTAAAACCGTTGACGCCGAGCTTAAGGGCGCAATCGCCGATGTCTTTCCGAGCGGCGAGCATAAAGGGAAACCGTACGAACTCAGCCTGATTCACGCCAAAGACTATGCCGCGCGACGCATTCTGATCGTCGGCTTAGGTGAGAGCAAGAAGTTCGAACCGTACATGCTGGCTCGCTACGCGGGCGCTGCCGTACGCTATCTCGGTCGCCGCGGCATCTCCGAGATCGCCTTCGCGCTTCCGCAACAGGCGAAAGGAAACGAATCGGCGAGTGCGTCGTTTATCGCCGAAGGTGCGGCGACCGGCGCGTTCGAGATCAACACCTACAACAGCGAACCCGAAAAGGTCATCAAGATCGACACGATCGCGATTTTGGCCGACGGATTCGACTCGGGCGAGTTGGAAACCGGCGCAGCACGCGGTCAGATTCTCGGCGAGGCAATTAACTACACGCGCACCATGGCGCTGACGCCTGCCAACGACATGACACCCACGCACATGGCCGATCGCGCGCAAGATGTCGCTAAGCAAACCGGTATTGAACTTGACGTATTAGATGAAGCCCGCGCCCGCCAGGAGGGCATGGGATCGTTTCTTTCGGTTGCGCAAGGCAGCGCGCAGCCGCCCAAGTTCATCGTGATGACCTACAAAGGCGATCCGGGCAGCACCGAGACGCTCGCGCTTGTCGGCAAAGGCATCACGTTCGACAGCGGCGGCATCTCGATCAAACCGGCCGACCGGATGGAAGAGATGAAATACGATATGTCGGGCGGTGCGGGCGTGATCGGGGCAATGCTCGCGATCGGCAAACTCAAGCCGAAACTCAATATTATCGGCATCGTTCCGGCAACCGAAAATATGCCCGGCGGCAAGGCGACCAAACCGGGCGACATCGTCAAAGCGATGAACGGTACAACGATCGAAGTCATCAACACCGATGCCGAGGGCCGATTGGTACTGGCTGATGCGCTCTGTTACGCAAATAAACTGGGCGCAACCAAGATTATCGATGCCGCAACCCTCACGGGCGCGGTTGTCATCGCGCTTGGGCACGCGGCAAGCGCGGCTGTCAGCAACGATGAGGGGTTCGTCCAGCAATTTCTCAAAGCCGCCGAACCGACCGGCGAACGCTATTGGCGGATGCCGCTATATGATGACTATTCCACCGCGATGAAGAGCGATGTCGCCGATCTGAAAAATACCGGCGGTCGCCCGGGAGGAACGCTGACAGCCTCGGCATTTCTTAAATCGTTCGTAGGAAGTACGCCGTGGATCCATCTGGATGTCGCAGGCACCGCATATCTGGATACTGAATCGGCTTGGCAAGCCAAAGGCCCAACCGGTACACCCGTGCGCGCGTTCGTCGCGCTGGTCGAACAGCTCGCCGGCTCGCAAGCGCATGTCAACGGAAAGGTTCCGGCGTAAGGCCGTGCTGCTGGAAGCGCCAGCGCAAAAAACGCCGAGCGCGCGCCGGGTTACCGCCGCGCGAATCAGCGCGCGCAAAGGACGTGCTCCGTTCGCGGTGATGACCGCCTACGATGCGCCGTTTGCACGATGCGTCGAGGAGGCCGGAATCGATGTCATATTAGTTGGCGATAGTCTCGGCAACGTCGTTCTCGGGTACGACGAAACCACGCGCGTGACGCTCGCCGACATGGTGCATCATGCCGCGGCAGTTGCCCGCGGCACAACCAAAGCGCACGTCATCGTCGATCTTCCGTTCGGGTCGTATCAAGCCAGTAACAAAGACGCCGTTCGCAGCTCCATCCGACTCGTCAAAAAGGGCTACGCAAACTCGGTCAAGCTTGAGGGCGGTGTCGATGCAGCCGATCGAATTCGCGCAATCGTACGCGCCGGTATTCCGGTAGTCGGCCACATCGGCGTTCTGCCGCAAACCGCAAGCCTAGGCGCGGGCTTCAAACCAAAGACCGACCGGGGAGCACTGCTCGCCGATGCGAGAGCGGTCGCAGATGCCGGAGCGTATGCGCTGGTAATGGAGGCCGTCGATCCGGCAATCGCGCGCGACATTACCGCAAGTGTTACGATCCCAACCATCGGAATCGGCAGCGGGCCGGATTGCGACGGCCAAGTGCTCGTGCTGTACGACGCGCTTGGAATCTATCCCAACCCGCCGAATTTTGTGAAGCAATATGCAACTCTAAATGAAACTGCAGTCGCGGCGCTTCGCACCTTCGCCGGCGAAGTCCGCGCCAAACAATTCCCACTCTAATCGTCCACGACGGAGCAATTCATGATTCGCACTTCCATCGCGCTCACGGTAGCGCTCGCGGCACTTCTGATCGCAACGGACCCTGTCGCGGCTCAGACGCCGAGCCCGGTGCCATTCCAGGGATTTACCGGCATTGGATCGTTGGCTCTGCGCGCGCAAGTGAACGGACTCCCGATCGAAGAGGACGCAAGCATCGCTGTAATGAGCGCCGCGCACCGCGTGCGCCTCGATCTGCTCACGCTGACCGCCGCCGCCGGAGCGCCGCAAGGCTCCGACATCGCATCGCATTTCCTTCAAGTTCCTATCACACTGGTGTACGATCAAGGCTCGAACACCATGACGCTCTGGTCCGCGAAAAAACGCGTGTACTATCAGACCAAACTACATGGAAAGTACACCGTGAAATCTCCATCGAAACCGGCGCCGGAATCAGGCCCGAAGCCGAAGTTCGCGCCGATCGACCAGGTTTTACATGCGATGAAGTCGTTGACCGAGTACGATACTTTCAACCAAACACTTGCGCTAGTCGGCCACCAGCCGATCAACGGGCATACCGCCTCGCTCTTCCACTTCGTAACGCAGAGCCAAAAGCACGGCGGCAAACCGCAAACGGTTACCGGCGATCTTGCGCTGGCCGACGATCTCTCGGGCATTCCGCTTCGTTTTTGGGTGACCATTGCGGGAACGGCCGACGCCGGAGTAAAGCTGGACCTCCTCTCAGCATCGCTCACACCGCCGGCCGCTTCAGCCTTCGCTATCCCAGCCGGCTACCAAAAAGTCAGCTCCCCGATGCAAGTTCTCGGAGCTGCTATGCCTGCGCGAAAGGCGCGTTAATTACCGCCGATCGGGCCGGGCAACGGTTCGGGCACGGAGCCGACTTGGTGGACCGGCTTCGCTTTTAGCATCGTTGCTTGCGGGCTCGGACGGACGACCTGGTACTTGACGATCTGCACGTTTTTCGTACCGCGCATTGCGCCGCTAACGAGCAGATCGGCGCCTGATGTTGTCGCGGTCGTACCGACTCGTACGCCGGATATTACCCCGAACGGGCTAAAACTCGCGATCGCGGAGAAGCCGACGCCGAAATCATGCGACTCCGGATCCTTCAAATAGATTTTCGGCGCACCGCGAAGCGCATTGCCGTTTGAGTACACCTTCACCGTACCGCCGATGAGCTGGCCGGTAACGATGCTCTGCGCTCCGCCGAGTGAGCCGGCTAGCCAGCCGACTGCAAGCGAGATGCCGCCTTTGTACCTGTTTCCGAAGGGCGCAAACGATGCGGTCGTTACCGGCGTACGCGGTCCCGTATGCATGCGCATCTGCGGCTTGTAACCCGCAATCGGCGGCATCGCGTTTAAGAGCCACATCTTGAAGACTTTTACCACACCCGGACTACCCGGGCCGGGGGCGGTGACAATACTGTAGCGGCCCGACATGACATCGACCATTCCCGCAGCAACGCTCACGCCCGAGCGATCGTGTTGGTACGGCTCAAACGACGCGAAGACCGCCGGTGCTGTTCCGAGCGTCGAGGGCATCTTCTCGCCATACACCGTGACTCGGTCTTGAACGCCGGCGCCTGATCCGACGATGATGTTCTCCGAACTGCTGCCGTCGATCTGAGCGGCCGCTACCGAAACGCCGCCGCGTTCGCCCGAACCAAACGGCGCGAAACGCGCCACCTCGGTTTCGAATGCGCGCTTCCCGTGACGAGCGGATCCCGAGTATACCGCGACCTCGGGACTCGTCCCTTTGCCAGTGCCGACGACCAAGTCGAGAACTCCGTCGCCTTCAACATCGCCCATCGCAACGCTGAGTGCTCCATGAAAGTGCGGGAACGGCGTTAACGTTGCTACGAGTCGATCACCGCTACCGTCATAGACCTTCACCTGCGCCGGATGATTGGCCGATCCTGGAATGCTAACCGCGTAGGTCGATGCGGCCGGAATAACGTTGATGAGCGCCATGAGGCCGTTATCTTCGTGATTGAGACGATGACAATGCAGAACGTAGAGCCCCGTATAGTCTTCGAACTTCGTCCGCATCGTCAGTAACCCCGGCGCGACTACCGCCTCACGTGGACCCAAGCTCGGAGCCGGAACATTGACGTTGTCGTCGCCCCACATCTCGGGGCCCGTCGTTAGTCCGGTCGTCGGATCGTGGTATTTTATGACTTGGAAATCGTTCACGTGAACGTGAATGGGATGCTCGTCATTGTTGTGGTTAATGAAGGTCCATTCTTCGACCGAGTTCAGGCGCGGCTGAATGAGCGCAATGTACGGAAATGCATTTCCGTCAAACGCATAGACAAACGCCTTCGGATCGTTGGAGTTTGCGTGGTTGTTCAAGAAGCCGCCGTTAATCACCAGGGTGCGTTTCACATCCGGCTTGACGTGCGAAAGATCGATGAACGAGGTGTATGCGTGTAAGCGTTGACCCTCGACGAAAGCCGTGGTTTTGCCGTGACCGCCGGAAGACTCTGCGCGCAGCAGTACCTGCGTTGGAAAGACGAAAAACCCGTCGGCGTAGCTCATCGCAGACGGCAGCACGCTCAGATTTCCGAGAATCGCGGGCGCGTGCGTCGTGCCGTTGCTGATATAACGAATGCCGGGCGCGATCTTCACCTTCGCACCGCGGCCCATCGGCGGCATCTGCAAAATGAGATCACCGCTTGACGGCATCGTTACCGCGATCGCGTAGCGGCTCGCCGGCGGAATGAGCAGCTCAGTGCCGTTGTTGGCTGGTGGATTATGAACGGCCGGATAGGGATTCCCGTCTTCTCCCACAATTGCGATTTTCGGGTGGCGGCCGGTTGCGGTCTCGGTAAGTTCGACATTCATATACGCGAAATCGCTGATGTTTTCAAGGACCCAAATCTCGGTCTGCCCGGCTTTGCTCCTAACCACCGGCTGAAACTGCCCGTTGACGGTAAACTGTACGTCGCGTAGTCTGTCGGGAAGTAACGGGTTGGCGGGAATATTGTCGCGCACTCGTCCGCTGGAGGCGGTAAAGCTCTGCAAGTTGCTCGGAATAAATTGAAACAGACCCCGCATGTTGTCGATTGACAGCGGGCCGGCATACCAAACGGTGAGATAGTTCGTCCCAGGTTTGGACTGCGCAAAGTTAACCGGCGCGAGTGAGGGTTGGTAGGTACCGTCGGCGAGTTGCGTTCCCGTCGGCGGCGCAAGCGTGCTCACGTATTGCGGCCAATTTATGTTGGTGAGCTGCGCCAAACCGCCCGCCCGATCGAATATCGCATTGTACTGCAGAATCATATTCCGGATGGGGATATGCTCTGCGGTCACCATCGGAATGTTGCCGTCAACGCGGCCGATTTCAAGCAGCCCGGCCAACCCATAGTAGGTTTGCGCTGTGGTAAGCGTATGGAGATGACTGTGATACCAGTACGCGCCCTGCGGCATGTTCATGGGCACATGGTACGTATAGGTATTCGAGAGATCCGGTGGGATGTCGAGCAGCACGTTGTCGCCGTTCCCGCGCGGCGTGACATGCAATCCGTGCACATGAAGATTGATCGGCGACGATGTCAACTGCGCCGGGTACAGCGGGATATTTTGACCCTTGGGCGTGTATGCCGGATTGTAGTAATCGCGGATCGTGAGACCAGTCATTGCGTCGTTCATATGCACGATCAAGGTCTGGCCCGGGTACACCTGCAATGTCGGTGCGGGGTAGAGATTGTCGCCGGCCATCTGCCCGTTAGACGCCTTCCCGCGAACAACCTTATACGCGAACACGAGGAAATTATGCACCGGTTTTGCAACGGTATCCAATCGCGCATGCCCTTGATGCGCCGTTAGGGTCACCTCAAGCACCCCGCGCTGGCTTGAAAGCGTTATCGGCTCAACAAGCTGTCCCGCACTCGCAGGCGATGACAAGCGCACAACAGCGAGAAGCATCGCTAATGTCATGAAGTTGATTGCGACGATCCTTGTATACCGACTCATATGAAAAACAAACCTCTCCTGAAACGCTCGCGCGACGTGGATAAACGGGCAACCTCAAGTCACTATGCGCTCAAGGCTTCCGACCGCACCCAATAAGCCCTGCGTAGCCGCCGGGAGCCGATTTGGACGAACGCGACAGCAGCGGAGACCAGCAACCGCGCTCAAGAGACTTGGCCGCGGTTCTGAGGACTAAACGGCTAGGGTTCGAGTTTGGTGGGTAGCGGGCTTATTTGGATAGACGCCGGTTAAGCAGCCCAGGCACATCTCTTCGCGTTTGCGGCCGGTTGCACGGATGAGGCCGTCGAGGCTCAAATAGCCGAGCGTGTCGGCACCGATACGTTCGCGAATCTGTTCGACGGTGTTGTTGGCGGCGATGAGTTCATCGTAGGTTGCCATATCGACGCCGAGGTAGCACGGATGTTTGATCGGCGGCGAAAGCACGCGGATGTGCACTTCTCGCGCGCCCGCGTCACGCAGCAATTGCACGATTCGCGGCGTGGTTGTTCCGCGCACAATCGAATCGTCAACCACCACCACACGTTGCCCCCGAAGGTTTTCTGCGATCGGATTGAACTTGAGCTGTACGTTGCGGCTGCGCATCGATTGATCGGGGCTGATGAAGGTGCGTCCGATGTAGCGGTTTTTGATAAGTCCTTCGACGTACGGTAGGCCGCTCTCAATTGCGTAGCCGATTCCGCCGGGAATCGCCGAATCCGGCACCGCCATCACGACGTCGGCTTCGACCGGGTGCTCTTTGGCGATTTCGCGTCCCATCGCTTGGCGCGCAACGTAGATCGCCTTCCCGTTCAGTATTGAATCCGGCCGAGCGAAGTAGATGTATTCGAACATGCAGAGCGCGGGCTCAGCTTCGACCGTGCCGTGAAATGATTCGAGGCCGTCGGTGCTGACGCGTACAATCTCGCCCGCATCCAACTCGCGCACATAGGTTGCACCGAGCGTACTGAGTGCGCTCGACTCGGAGGCGACAACGTATCCACCGTCCGCATAGGTGCCCAAGCAAAGCGGCCGCACGCCCCAGGCGTCGCGGAATGCATAAAGTTCATCGCGCGTGCAGAGCACGATCGAGTATGCGCCTTTAGCGCGATCCATAACACCGCGAATTCGCTCGACCATCGAGCCTTGCGCCTCGACGATGAGTTTGGCCATCACCTCCGAATCGGAGGTTGCTTGCAAGATCGTGGAAGGCGAGAGCTGCTCGCGCAACTCGTCGGTGTTGGTAAGATTGCCGTTGTGAGCGAACGCGAAATCACCGATCTCGGTGGTCTCGAGAAGCGGCTGCGCATTGACCACCATCGACGAACCGCTCGTTGAGTAGCGCGTATGCCCGACTGCGATGTAACCGCTCAGGTTACCGAGTATCTCTTCATCGAAGATCGCACCCAGCAGCCCCATCTCTTTGTGAGAGCGAATCGTGCCGCCGTCGGCAGCCGAGATGCCGGCCGATTCCTGGCCACGATGCTGCAGCGCGTAGAGCGCAAAGTAAGCGAGCCGCGCCGCGTCATGCCCGGGAGTAAAGACTCCGGCTATTCCGCACATCTACCGCGTCTCCAGCATTACAACTCTATTCTAACAGAGAATCGGCTTCCCCGGTGCCTACTTTGCCAGTCCGGTTAATCACGACTGCGAGACCCGAAGAGCTGCAGCAAGGCAAGGAAGATATTGATTGCATCCAGATAGATCGAGATCGCGAGCTGTACCGGGGTTAGCCCGTCGCCGCCGGCCCGAATTCGCGCAAAGTCGATCAGGACATACCCGGTGAAGATAATCAGCGTAATCCACGAGTAGAGGCTCGGATGAACCCAGCGGGTGAAGATCGAGATGATTCCCACCACGATCAATCCCATAAGAGCCAGGTTCAAAATACCGGCGAAGCGCCGCAGGTCGAGGCCGGTCGCGTAGACGATTGCGGCAAGCGCGAACATACCCAGGCCCGTCGTAGCCGCCGCATCGGTAACTACGCCGGGTCCGAGTGTCCGCACATAATTTCCGATAACCGGCGCAATCCCGATGCCTTCAAGAAACGTGAACACATAAAACAGCAGCAGCGCCATTGCCTGATTCTCGCGGACTGCATTTATAACAAACAGCAGGACGAAACCGACGATCATAGCGATGAGCCCGATTCCGTAGCTGACGGTGTTTTGGAAGAACGCCGACGCAAGCGCGGTTATGACCAGTCCAAGACCGGTAATGCCCAACACTTGGCCGAGCAGCGATCCAACAGCGACCGTGGGCCCGGATGCAGAGGCGGGTTGACGATATTGATAGGCCATAATGCTCCTTATAACCGGATTACCACCGGGATGTTGCAGGCGCCTCAGGCAAGTCCCGAAGCGATGTCGGTGCGATAGCTGAGTCGGGCATCGGCCCCGAGTCGAGGAGCCAACCCCCGCACCGCCGCGTAGGCGTTCGTACGCGCTTCAGCGATGTCGCCGCCGAGAGCGGTAACCGTCAGAACTCGACCGCCGTCCGAACACACTTTACCGTCTTCTAAACTTGACGCGCCCCAAAAAACCTGTGCGTTCGAACCAAAGTTGACGGCGGGGTTTGGATCGAGACCGGAGATCGGCGTGCTGCTGCGCGGATAATCGCCGGTCGCGAGTACGACGCCGACACAAGAGTCGTCTGAAAAGCTTGCCGCGCTTAAATCAAGCGCGCCGTCAGCGGCTGATTTGAGAAGCTGCGCGAAGTCGCCGCGCACGCGCGGCATCAGCACCTGCGTCTCCGGATCGCCGAAGCGTGCATTAAACTCGATCACCATCGGGCCGGTTGCGGTCCACATTAATCCGCAGTACAGTACGCCGATATACTGCTCGCCCTCAGCCAGCAGTCCGCGAAGCACCGGCGCGAGTATCTTCCCTCTAACCTGCTCGTTGAAATCGTCGGGAAAACCGAGCGGCGGTGAATACGCACCCATTCCGCCGGTGTTCGGCCCGGTATCGCCGTCGCCGGCACGTTTATAATCGCAGGCTGCGGCAATCGGGTACATGGCCCGCCCGTCCGCGATGGCAAA
Source organism: Vulcanimicrobiota bacterium (assembly GCA_030853105.1). Classification (GTDB taxonomy): domain Bacteria; phylum Vulcanimicrobiota; class Vulcanimicrobiia; order Vulcanimicrobiales; family Vulcanimicrobiaceae; genus JALYVT01. The sequence goes on along the minus strand of JALYVT010000002.1, from coordinate 17,663 downwards.
GACACTGATCTCGCGACCTTCAAGCTTGCGCTCTAACAGCACGTCGCTACCGCCGCCCGGGACTTTCCCCTTTCCGTACCAATCGGAAAGCACAGCCCGCGCAGCATCCGGATCGTCGGCAATAACGACACCCTTCCCCGAGGCAAGCCCGTCCGCTTTTATGACGCACGAGCCGTGCCATTCATCGAGCGCTTTCTTTGCGCCGTCGAGCGAGTGAACAACGACTGCTTTTGCCGTCGGAATCCCGTGACGCTCCATGAAACGCTTTGAAAACACCTTACTTGATTCCAAACGACCGCCCGAGCGATTCGGGCCGAAGGTTGCAATTCCAGCATCGCGCAGCCGGTCGCCGACCCCCGCAGCGATTGCAACTTCAGGACCAAGTACAACCAGATCGATGCCCTCTTCTTTGCATTTATGAATGAGCGCTTTGCCGTGCGTCGGCGCAATCGGCCAGTTCTCGCCGCGTGAGGCGGTACCGGCATTTCCGGGTGCGGCAAAGACCGCTTCGCACGACGGCGACTTCGCTAAACGCCAAGAGAGCGCGTCCTCTCGCGCACCGCCGCCGACGACTAGAATGCGCAATCCCACGCTCTTCATTCCCATTCGACGGTTGACGGCGGCTTCGAGGTGATGTCATAACAGACGCGATTGACACCGGGGACCTCGTTGACGATTCGCGTACTGATTCTTTCCAGCAATGCATGCGGCAATCGAGCCCAATCGGCCGTCATACCGTCTTCGCTGGTGATCGCCCGAACCGCGACGAGATTGGCATACGTGCGGCCGTCGCCCATGACACCCACGCTTTTCACCGGCGTTAGTACGGCGAAATACTGCCACGGCTTCGGATCCAAGTCTGCCGCTTCAATCTCATTGCACACAATCGCATCGGCTGCTCGAACAATCTCAAGCCGCTCCGGCGTGATATCGCCGATGATTCGTACAGCCAGACCCGGCCCGGGAAACGGCTGGCGCTGCACGATTGTCGGGGCAAGCCCGAGCACTTTCCCGACCGCCCGAACTTCGTCTTTGAACAACGCGCGCAGCGGTTCGATCAGTGCGAACGGCAGCTTCTCAGGAAGTCCGCCGACGTTATGATGCGACTTGATCTTGTGACCCGTTTTGGAATCGGGCGTTTTCGATTCGATTACATCCGGATAGAGCGTCCCTTGCACGAGATACTTCACGCCCACAATCTTGGCGGCTTCTTCTTCAAAGACCGCGATAAACTCATGTCCGATGATGATGCGTTTACGTTCGGGATCATCGACTCCGGCGAGCTTATCGAGAAATCGCTTTCGTGCGTCCACGGCAACGACATTTAGGTGCATTACGTCGCGAAACGCGGCGATAACGCCGGATGCTTCATCTTTACGCAGCAGCCCATGATCGACGAAGATGCAGGTGAGCTGCTCTCCGATCGCTCGCGCAACCAGCGTGGCAGCTACGGCCGAATCGACGCCGCCGGATAACGCACAGATCACCTTGTCCATACGGACCTTAGCACGAATCTGGGCAATCGACTTTTCGGCGAAAGATTCCATCTTCCAATCCGGCGCAATCGTGGCGATTTTCAGAACAAAGTTTTCGAGAATCCGCCTGCCGCAGTCGGTGTGTACGACCTCGGGGTGAAACTGCACGCCGTACATGCGCGTCGCGTCGTTCCCAATTGCCGCAACCGGGCAGCGCGGCGTCGATGCGAGATCGAAAAACCCGTCCGGCAGCCGGGTTACCGAATCGCCGTGCGACATCCAGACCCGCGACTGCGCGGGAACACCGTCAAACAGGCGGCTCTGCGCGCGCTCGATCTGCAAGATGGCCGGCCCATATTCACGATGGTCCAACGGCACAAGCTCAGCCCCAAGATCGCGCGCGATAAGTTGCATGCCGTAGCAGATGCCCAAGATCGGCAAGCCGCTCTCTAGGATCGCGCGGTCCAACGCTGGGGCATCCGAACCGAGCGTGCTCTCAGGACCGCCGCTGAGAATGATCGCCGCCGGATTGCGCGCGCTTAGCGCACTCCACCGTATGTCGTGCGGTACGATCTCGCAATAAACATTCATCTCGCGAACTCGTCGCGCAATCAGCTGACTGTATTGTGCGCCGAAATCTAAAATGAATACCGTCGCCGGCGCGGTCGTTTCAATCACGTGAGCACTTCTTCAAGGCGGTTTTGATCGCGCGCGAATGCGACTTCCATCGCAATCCGCTCGCCGACGGAGATATCGCGTCCCCATCGGTACGCCGAGTACGGCGTATATCGTGTGCCGGGCGAGCCGGGGATGCGCAGCGAGACATCGTAGCAGATAAAATCCTTCGGTGGTCCCGAGACGATGATGCACTGAAGCGCAAACGGCCCGATAACACCGGGCGGATTTGCATCGCGCGCAACCCGCACAAACCGTTCGCCAAGATCGAATGCCTTCTCCAGCATCGACTCGGTGAGCGTGGTCGCTATGTGCCCGGCTTCTTCCATCCGCATCGGAATGTTTTCAACGTAACGCAGCGCCGCCGGCGGGACGGAACGCAGCCCGTCAACGTTGGTTTGGCGGCGTGTATCGGTGCCGCTTAGTTCCAGTTCACCCAAAATCGGCGAGTAAAAGAAGTTGAGGTTCACCGATGGACCGAGCGCGTACTCTTCGATTACCGCATTTGCAAGACCGGCTTCATTCAACATGCCGTCCTTAATCAGTTGCGAGGAAACCTGGGCATACTCTCGGGGTGATGAACACAGAAAGAACGCGCGCTCGAAACTGACCTTCGCGTGCGGCGCCTTCACCATAACCAATCGATCGATCTGCGAGGGCGACGGAAACTGGAGCGGATGCCGGATCTGGGCCTTCGCAAGCAGCGCATACTGATTATTCGCTTCGTCACGTTCCTCCGCACGAAGCAGATGACGATTGCCGAACATCGGCACTTTCATCCCGCGTTCGATTTCTTCGTAGCTGTACTTTTGGTGGAGATAGACCTCAAACGAACGATTGGCCAAAAAAATCGCGTTACGTGCGAGCAGTTGCTGCTGCACGTCTTCATTCAAAAGTTCTGTAAAAGCGGCGAGCGCAATCGTTTCATCGACGCACCCGCGCGGCGGGTTCTGCGTGCGCTTATAGTACTGCGCATAGGTTTTCTCGCGGCCTTTGGCGGTTACGATGAGATTGCGCAAACCGAGCGCGGCGGCGCCGTAGGCGACATCGAGCGCCGAATGACTTCCGATCGAGCAGAGCGTCAGTTTGGAGCGATCGTAGGCGCGAAGGGTAGCCGCAAGCGTTGAATCCATTGGTTGCGCAGGTTAGACGCACCGCCCATCGGAACCCGCCGACCATGACGCAACCGACAACGCTCCTGTTGAAGAATGCCGCTCACATTGCAACTTTTGACGACAACTCGAACGAGTTTAAGGCGCAATCGGTGCTGATTCGCGGGAATCTTATCGAGGCGATCGGACCTGCCGAGCAACTGCCGCCCCACGCGGATATTGAGATCGATGCTCGCGAAATGCTGCTGATGCCGGGCTTGGTCAACACTCACCACCACTTTTATCAGACACTGACCCGCAATCTGCCGGGTACTCAAGATGTCGGGTTGTTCGATTGGCTGACGGCTCTCTATCCAATCTGGGCACGTCTTACGCCGCACGCGCTTCGCACGGCCACGGCAACAGCGATAGCCGAACTCATGCTCTCGGGCTGCACCACGGCGAACGACCACAATTATGTCTGGCCGAACGGTACGCGAATCGAAGATCAGCTTGAAGTCGCCACGGAGCTCGGGTTTCGGTTTCATGCGGCGCGCGGATCGATGTCGGTCGGGCAGTCGCAGGGCGGATTACCGCCGGACAGCGTCGTCGAAGATGAAGCCGAGATTCTGCGCGACAGTCAGCGCGTTATTGAAGCTTACCATGACGGCAGTCGCGGGAGTATGACGCGAATCGTGCTCGCGCCGTGCTCCCCGTTCTCGGTGTCACAAGACCTCATGCGCGAAAGCATCAAACTTGCGCGCAGCCTGGGAGTACATGCGCACACGCACCTGGCGGAAACGCTTGACGAAGAGCACTTCTGCGTCGAACATTTCGGAAAGCGTCCGGTCGAATTAGCTGAAGACCTCGGCTGGGTCGGCGATGATGTCTGGCATGCGCACATGGTGCATCCATCCGCCGAAGAGTGCACACGACTAGGTGCAACACGCACCGGTGTAGCGCATTGCCCCTCATCCAATATGCGCCTCGGCAGCGGAATCGCGCCGGTAGGCGCACTCACCCGCGCCGGTGCACGCGTGGGAATCGGGGTCGACGGTTCTGCCTCCAATGACGGCTCGCATCTGCTGGCCGAGGTTCGCCAAGCAATGCTTCTGCAACGTGTTGCGCACGGGCCAACCGAGCTCTCAGCGCGGAGCGCGCTGCGGCTTGCTACGCGCGGCGGCGCGGCGGTTCTCGGCCGCGATGACATCGGCTATCTTGCGCCGGGAATGTGCGCCGACATCATCGGTTTTAGGCTCGACACCTTGCCGTTAGCCGGCGGCGCAGTTCACGATTCGCTCGCCTCGCTGATCTTCTGCCGGCCACCGAACGTCGATCTCTCAATCATCAACGGCCGGACTCGCATTCAGCACGGCGCATTCACCGACCTCGATCTCGCGATGCTTATCGAGCGCCACAATCGGACCGCCCGCGCTCTCGCCCGCAACGAACTCAGCTAGGCTATTCCGAGCGATCACCTCAAACGCAAACAGCCAATTGCGCCGTAAAAGCTATTCTCTGGATACTGACGTAAACTCAGCGAGTAGAGCACATTCCAGAGAAGCGAGGTCCTTACCAAAAACGGCGTCTCGAATGATCGTCGGGTCATCGTCACCGTAAGCGTGTCGTATGATATTTCCGATCCCGGCGATCGCGTGCCACGGGACGCCGGGTTGACGGACTGCGAGTAACGCTACAGCCTCAAGATCAAGCTTTGCCTCGATTTCGCGAATTCGGGAGCAGGCTTCCGAGATGATCAGAATCTGCCGCGTAACCGCATCGTAAACGAGGTTGTTTCGCAAGAATTGCGCGCTGCTGACACCGCGAATATACTCTCGAATACGAGCGATGGCTGCAAGGATATCCTGCGCTCTCCGATCGATCCGATTTGAATTCCAGTTCCTTTTAGAAGGCATAGACGGCCTGGTCTGCGATATTCGCGTAGCGACTGGAGCGGATCGCCCGAGGCGTAATGACATCGACACGCCGCCCGAGCGCTTCTTCAAGCAGTATTGCGACCTGCGAAAGCGAGATAATTGAAAACGGCCGATCTAGACCGGGCTCAATGAGAATGTCTACATCGCTAGAAACCTGGGCGTCGCCCCGCGCGACCGAGCCGAAAATCGCCGCGCGACCCACGCCGAGTGCGTTCAACTCACGACGTCTCTCCCGCATCTTCCGAAGCAGAGAAGCCAACTCGGGAATCTCCTCGCGCCGCGCGGCTTCGCCAAACGCAAGTATTCGAGGGCTCAACCCTAACGCATCGGCGATACGCACACCGGTAACAAAACTCGGCTGTTTCGAGTTGCCGGATTCAATCTTCCGAATCGCGTTCTCGGAGACGCCAGACTTTGCCGCCAATCCCGCGGCCGTCAGTCCACGGCTCTTGCGGTACGCTCGCACCCGCTCCCCAATTCCCGAAAATCCACCACCATGCTCCATGCCCATAGTATAACCGATCTGCGGTAAGCGGTCAGGGTGCTTTTGCCACCAGTTTCTTAACAACGAGAGCGCGGTAGGCGGCCACGATTATTAAGCCGACGATGACGACGGTGAGCGTGGTTGCAAGGGCGATGGGTGAGGGCGGGTTGGTGTACGCTGAGAGTCCGGACTGCGCCGATGGAAAGCCCGGCAGCAGATACGGATAGATCGTCGCCGCGGCCGATGCAAGCATCCCGGCTAAAAACAGCATCGATGCGTGAAATATCCTCTGTTTGCGAGCGCGGATTACTGATAACGCCATCCATGCCAGACCCCCGAGCGTCGCCAGCGGGGCAATCGCGATCCAGGGCATCGCACGCAGATTCGGAAGCGGAGAATGCACGAAGAACGTCGCGATTGTTGCGACGATACCGAGCGCGAAAACGATCGGAAGCAGAATCCGTATGGCGCCGACAGCGCGCTCTGAAGGCGGCCCGTCCACCCGCAATGCGATCCAAGCCGCACCGTGCTGCGTCAAAGCCAGCACCGCCAGCACGCCGACTGCGAGCGCATACGGATTGAGCAAAAACGCAAAACTGCCGACGAAATAATGCGCGGTATTTAGCGGAACGCCGCGCACGATATTTCCGAGAGCGACACCGAATAGCAGAACCAACAACCCGCTTGCGACTGCGAAAGTCACATCGAAAAATCCGCGCCACAGGTCGCTCGGGAAGTGTCCGCGCAACTCGAAAGCAATGCCGCGAAACATTAGCAGCCACAGCACCACCATAAACGGAAGATAAAACCCACTGAACGACGAGGCATAGACTTGCGGAAAGAGCGCAAACAGCGTCCCGCCGGCAGCGATCAGCCACACTTCGTTTCCGCTCCAAAACGGGCCGATCGACTCTACAGCGGCATCACGCTCTTCATCGCCGCGCGCGACGAATCGGTGAATGATCGCGACGCCCAGATCGTAGCCGTCCAGCAGGACATATGCGCCGAGCATGATCGCGAGCACAACGTAGGCGAGCGCGATCATGCCGCCGTCTCCGCCGGGCCGGTCCCGATTTCACGCAGCACCAGCAGCATAAATAGCAGGCCGAGCAAAAAGTACATACCGACGAAACCGATGATGGTGAAGACTGTCTCGCCCGCCGCAACATTGGTCGAGGTTGCTTGCGCCGTGCGAATCAACCCGTAGACAATCCATGGCTGCCGGCCGACTTCGGTTGTCGCCCACCCGGCTTCGTTAGCGATGTACGGAAACGGCATCGCCAGCATCAGCAGCCACAGCAGCCAGCGGCTTCGTTCGAGCCGCTTCAACAATAACAACAATACGCTGAGTCCACCCAAACCGAGAAAGATTGTGCCCAATCCGACCATAACGTGATAGGCGTAGTACGTTAACGCGACCGGCGGCCGCTGATCGACCGGATACTCGGCCAGACCTTTCACATTCGCATGAAAGTTACCGTAAGCCAGAAAACTGAGAATTTTTGGCACAAAGATCGGATCGATCAGCCTTTGATTCACCGTATCCGGCATCCCGATAATCGCCAGCGGCGCCCCATACTCCGATTTAAACAGCCCCTCCATCGCTGCTAATTTTACCGGCTGATATTTGGTTACGTCAGCACTGTTGCGGTCGCCGGTCGGGAAAATCGCCAGCGCGGAGAAGATAAACGCGACAACGACGCCCGCGCGCACGAAAAGTATCCCATACTGCGTTTGCCTGCGTGCCAAGAGGTAATACGCGCCGACACCCGCCATCAGGAATCCGCCGGTAAGAATTGCGCCGGTGATCACATGCAGATATTGCCACCACGCGAACGGCGAGAGCAGCAGCGCGGGCAGGCTCTCAAGTTGAACGCGCCCATCGGCGGCGATTGAGTACCCCACCGGGTGCTGCATCCATGCATTGGTTGCGGTGATAAAAAACCCGGAGAGCCACGCGCCGATCCACACGATCACAGCCGAGGCTGCATGCAGGCGTTGTGAAACGATGCCGCGCCCATATAAGAAGATACCTAGGAAGATTGACTCTAGAAAGAACGCATAGATGCCTTCGATTGCGAGAGGTTGACCGACGACTGCACCGGTCCGCGCGGAGAACAGCGCCCAGTTTGTTCCGAACTGAAACTCCATCGGAATCCCGGTTACGACGCCGATCACGAAATTGATCGCAAATATCTTCGCCCAAAAGCGGGCAGCGCGGTCGTAAATTGGATCCTTCGTGCGCAAGGCTTGAACACTGTACCACGCGATAAACGGCGCGATTCCCATCGTTCCGATCGGGAACAAGTAGTGGAACATGATGGTGAACGCAAATTGTATTCGGTCGGCGATAAGCGCGTCAGCCAACCGATATGACCGCGTTCTGCTCGGCCGATGTGCGCGCAAGCGCCGTCAGGACGCGCTCGGGAGTCATTGGCAACTGCGAAATCCAGGCGCCGGTGGCTTCGTGAATCGCGCACGCGACCGCCGCTCCAAACGGAATCAGCGGCATCTCGGCGACACCACGCGCACCGAACGGTCCGTTCGGATCGGCAAGTTCAAGCAGCACCGAATGCACATCGGTCGGCATATCGAGCGTGGTCGGCAGCAGATAGGTGCTAAAGTACGGTGTCAGTATTTTGCCCTCACGAACTTGCAAATGCTCGGTGACAACATACCCGACCGCTTGCGCAAGACATCCCTCGATCTGGCCTTCAATCTGTTGCGGGTTAATCGCTCTGCCGACATCATGCGCGCTGATGATCCGCAAAATCCGTAGTTGTCCGGTAAGGATGTTTACCTCAACCTCAACTGCCTGGGAGACGTAGCCGTAGCAGTAGTTCGGGTGACCGGTTGTGGTCACCGGATCGAGCGGCGTGGTACGAGGCGGCCGATATTGAACGGTCGCGCGAGCATCCGGTCCCGGAAACTTCGCCAGCGCCGCGCGCGCAGCATCGGTGACCGCTCGGCCTCCCATCAAGGTCATACGCGAAGCCGACGCACTACCTGCATCCGGCGATTTCGCGCTATCTTCGGCAACAATGCTGACCCGTTCCAGATCGACGGAGAGCGATTCGGCGCAGATCTGGCGCAGGATCAAGTGCGCCCCCTGACCCACATCGGCCGCGCCGATCCGAAGTGTCGCTCGGTCGATCGATCGCTCGCCGAATAGCTCGACGGTTGCGGTCGCCTGTTCGGGGAACCCGAACGAATATCCGACGTTCTTGAATCCCGATGCGATTCCGATGCCGCGTCGCAGATGTCCGAGCGCTCGGCCGTTCGAGCGGTGCGCGCCGTACCCAAATCGCTTCTTCGCCTCTTCAACGCAGCGATCCAACACTGCGAGGGCACTCACACCCGGCGGAAGCGAATGCCCAGTCGGCTCGATGCTGCCCTCTCGATACATATTGCGACGCCGAAACTCTATCGGGTCAAGATTCAAACGCTGCGCCAATCGCGTCACCATCGATTCAGCCGCAAATTGCGCCTGCGGTGATCCGAAACCGCGAAACGCGCCGCACGGAACATTATTAGTGTAGACGACATATCCGTTGGAGCTGACGTTCGGAATGTCGTAGCATCCGCTCGCAAAGAGCGTCGCGCCTTTCAATACTTCGGCGCTCGTCGAGGCGTATGCGCCGCCGTCCGCGACCAGGGTCGTCTGCGCCGCAACGATTCGGCCTTCGCGATCAGCTGCCCATTTGCTGCGGATAGAGTACGGGTGACGTTTGTTATGTGCGACGATTGAAGTCTCGCGATTCCAGACAAGTGCTGTAGGGCGTTTGAGTTTCCACGTTGCTAGCGCCAGCAGCGGCTGCACGCTCAAATCTTCCCGGCCGCCGAACGCGCCGCCGATCTTCGCGTAACGCACGACAACCGCATCTTCGGGAAGGTTCAGAATCTTGGAAAGCTGCTTTCGGTCCTCATGCAGCCATTGGCCCGCGGTTTCGATAACAAGGCAGTCGCCCTCGTAATACGCGATGCCGGCATCCGGCTGCAGATAGGCGTGCTCCTGCCACGAGGTTTCAAACTCGCCCTCGATGACTATTTCGGCGGTCTCAAACGCTGCATCGACATTACCTTTGCAGATTCGCACGTGCTCTAGCACGTTGCTTTCGCGATTTCGATGAACGCGCACACTATCCGACTCCATCGCCGCGCGCGCATCGCTCACCACCGGCAGGTCCTCGTATTCGACCGCGACCAGCGCCGCTGCCGTACGTGCTGCTTGTGCAGTCTGCGCGGCGACTAGTGCGACACGATCCCCGAAGTATCGCACCACGCGATCGCAGAGCACCGGCTGATCCTCGACCACCAACCCATAGCGGTTGTAGGGAACGTCTTGCGCGGTGAACACGGCAAGAACGCCCGGCACGCGCAGCGCAGCACCGGTTTCGATACGAACTATTCGGGCGTGCGCGCGCTGCGAGAATACGACTTCGAGCTGGACCATCTCCGGGCGAACCAGATCGGCGGGATAGCGCGCCGCCCCGGTAACTTTATCGCGCGCATCCGGGCGGGGTTCCGATTTTCCGATCAGGCTCATGCGCCGGCCTGCAGCATCGCGTCGAGAATCTTCCGATAACCAGTGCATCGGCAGATGTTTCCGCTGATCGCAACTTGATGTTGGTCGAGCGTCGGGGTTTTATATTCGGCGAGCACTTTTGCACCGGCCATCAGCATCCCGGGAATGCAGAATCCGCATTGCACCGCGCCGTTATCGATGTACGCTTGCTGCAGCGGGTGCAAAACATCAACGCCGGCCAGCCCTTCAATGGTCGTAATCGTCGCGCCGTGCGCTTGCGCGGCCGGAACAAGACAAGACATCACCGCTTGTCCGTTCAGCCAGACCGTACATGCGCCGCACTCGCCTTCAGCGCAGCCTTCTTTGGTGCCGGTCAAACCGGCATTCTCGCGAACTGCGTTCAATAGTGTCTTGCTCGCGGCAAGTTCCAGCGTACGCTTTTGTCCATTGATTGTGGTTTCGATTGTCCCGCAAAACGGTGCAATTGTTTGACCATTTGTCGGTTTTCCGGTATCGAGCAAGACGGGCGACGGTGCCAAACCGTCCGTGCATCGGTCGTCGGCGATTCTCTGAAGCCCGTCTGCGATGTAGATGCCGAGCGTCGTTTCGCGGTACTCCATCGAGCCTCGAAGATCGGCGATTGGAGTCGCATCGCGTAGCACCAGATCCGCCGCCTGCGCGATAGTCGCCTCATCCAGTCGACGTCCCAGTAGGAATGCTTCAACGTTTGACGCGCGCACGATCGTCGGCGCAACACAGCCTAAAGTGACTTTAGCATCCCGCACGATCTCGCCCTCAAAGTCGAGGAGTAGACACACGCTGATAACTGAAATCGCTTGTGCCCGTCGCAGGCCTAACTTTAGAAAGAGACCGCGCTGGTTCGGTGTCATGCGCTGGATTCGAATCTCGGTGATGAGTTCGTCGGCCGCAGCCACGGTTGTCCGGAATCCCGTGAAAAATTCGGAGATGGGTACGACGCGTTCGCCATCGAGATTGCGCAATACGATCTCGGTATCGAGTGCGACGAGCGGAACGATCGTATCATTCGCCGGCGAGGCCGTGATCAAGTTTCCCGCGATGGTTGCACGGGTGCGAATCTGCGGCGCTCCAACTTCTGCGCATGCCTGAACGAGCGGGAGCAGGCTTTGCCTGCAATCGGCAGAGGCCAGGACGTCGTTATGGGTGGCAAGCGCGCCAAGTGTGATGGTTTTCGCATCGGATCGAATGTAACGGAGCTCCCGAACGGCCGTAATATCGATCAGCGCGTCGGTTGGTTTGATGCCCCGCTGAAGCTCGACCAGAACATCAGTCCCGCCGGCCACGATTCTGGCTTCGCCGCCGCTCTCGCGCAGCAGCCGCAATACCGCACTCAGCGTGTTCGGCTGATCGTAGCGCTCCCACATACTGCGGAGTTCACCAGCCCAGCAGCGAAGCCATGCCCGGTGAGGCCGATTACCGCCGTGATTCTAGCAGCCGGCCAGTCCCGCAGAATGGGATTTCCCAAGCTTACGCTTCCGATCGACGGTATCTCGATGATCGCTCGTGCAATCGCGGCCTGTTCGGCGTTCGATACCGTCGCTATCGTCTCACCATATCTTATCGAACAGGTTGCTTTTCCCGGCGAGGTGCAAACCGTTGTCAACACAGAGCCGCACTTGGGCATGTCGCATTCGCTGAAGCTCGCGGATCGGGTCATCGATTCTAGCCGCTCGCTGCTTGTGATCCCGGCCGACAAGCCATACCTTTCTTCCGATCTAATCGCACGGTTTCTCGCCCTTGCCGAACGCTCGACCGGCAATCAAGAGGCCGATGTCATCTTTCCCCAGCGAGACGGGGTTGGCGGACACCCGGTGCTTTTCGGACCCGCGGCGCGCACCCAGCTCGCCGGCTTACCCGACGGTGACACGCTCCAAATAGTACGCGATATGCCGCGCTTGCGGCGCTTGATCGTTCGGCTACCCGACGATGGCGCGTACTTCGACGTCGACGACCCGGGAGCAATCCCGGCAACGCCCGAATGAACCTGGATGCAAGCACCGCCGTCGCCAAAAACCCTCGCGCACTTCGTCGACAACTCACCGCTCACCGCCGACGCCGGCCGGTTCGGCGATATCTACGATCCCGCGCGCGGTGAAGTCCAAGCCCGCATTCCATTCGCCGACGACGCCGCTGTCGATTGTGCAGTACAGTCGGCAAAGCGCGCCTTCATCGAGTGGAGCACGACGCCGCTGGGCAAACGCGCCGACATATTCTTCGCGTTTCGCGAGTTAGTTCGCAGCCATACCGCCGAACTCGCATCGCTCGTCGCGAGCGAGCATGGGAAGGTTGTCTCGGATGCCGAGGGCGAAGTTGCGCGTGCGCTTGAAGTGATCGATTTTGCGTGCTCGCTGCCGCAGATTCTCAAAGGCCAATTCAGTGAAAGTGTTTCGCGCAAAGTCGACACGTACTCGATACGCCAGCCGCTCGGCGTCTGCGCGGGCATTACCCCGTTTAATTTTCCGATGATGGTCCCGATTTGGATGCTTGCGCCGGCAATTGCCGCGGGAAATGCATTCATCCTGAAGCCCTCAGAGCGTGATCCATCCGCCCCGCTGCTGCTTGCAGAACTATTCGCGCAAGCCGGCTTGCCGCGTGGGGTCCTCAACGTCGTTCACGGCGATAAACAGGCGGTTGATGCGCTCTTACACCATCCCGACATTGCGGCGGTGAGCTTTGTGGGTTCCACACCGATCGCACGCTACGTCTATCAAACTGCTGCTGCTGCCGGTAAGCGTGTTCAAGCGCTGGGCGGCGCGAAAAATCACATGGTCATTATGTCGGATGCCGACATGGATGCGGCCGCCGACGCGCTGGTATCGGCGGCGTACGGTTCCGCAGGACAGCGTTGCATGGCGATCTCCGCCTCGATCACGGTCGGTAATAGTGCCGAGCCGCTTCTGCGCGCTGTGCGCGAGCGTGTCGCAAAATTAAAGATTGGGCCGGGGGCGGATCGCGGTAACGATATGGGACCGGTCGTAACAGCTGCATCACGCGACCGTATTCTCGGCTGCATCGACGTCGGGGAAAAAGCCGGTGCCGAACTGCTCATCGACGGCAGGGCGCTACGCGTCGCCGGTCATGAAGCCGGCTTCTTCGTCGGACCAACCCTGTTCGATCACGTAACCGAATCTATGTCGATCTACACTGATGAAATATTTGGCCCTGTATTAGTAAATCTCCGCGCAAACTCGCTCGACGATGCGCTCGCAATCATCGCGCGCAATCCTTACGGAAACGGCGCATCGATCTTCACGCGCAGCGGCGCAGCCGCACGCAAGTTCCAGAATGAAGTCGCCGTCGGCATGGTCGGCGTCAACATTCCCATCCCGGTGCCAGTGGGTTATTACAGCTTCGGCGGCTGGAAAAACTCACTTTTCGGCGATCTGCATGTTTACGGTGAAGACGGATTCCGCTTCTACACCCGCGGTAAAGTCGTTACCAGTCGCTGGGACGAAACCAATCCCGGCCTCAACCTGGGCTTCCCAACGCACGAGTAGCCGACTCTTGGGACGATCTAGTCGTTGCTCCCGGCGCTTGCGCCAAACGAAAACGGTGCGGCCAGATGGCCCGAAAGCAGCGGCTGCGGAACTTGAGCAAAGCTCCAAGTCGTACCGATTCGCGAGAATACAAAAACCATATCGAAACGACTCCCGGGCCACTTGGCCGGAACCTTCAGATTTTTCAGTCCAAGACTGTGAGCGATGAGCGGAATGTGCTGGTGCTGCCAAGCAGTCAGGGAGACTCCAATTCGTAGCCTTGAGTTTTTCCAAGCGAAGACAAGGGAACCCCGCAGGAAAATAACGAGTGCTCTTTTCGCCGGCGTGCTTGCGGATCACCAATGACCCGTAATGCCTCTAGCCGCCCGACATGGCGCCGACGATGAGCAGTGGTTCACTTCCGCCGGAAACAGCATCAGGGAGCAGCGCGGCGGGCGATTGATGCGAGAGGTCGCGCTCGCAGGCGAAGAATCTCACGTAAGGCCGACGCGCTTTGCTGATTTGATCGCGGATCGTTCCTAACAGCATCGGGTAGCGCTCTTCGAGCGTATCGAGGACACTGTGCAGGGTGATCGGCGGCAGCAGATCGAGAATGATTTCATCATTGGTGCGGGTTAGTGCGCGCAGATGAGCCGGCAGAACGACGCGAATCATGCGAAAGTCTGCGCTTCCACTGAGAGCACCGGCGGCAGGTCGCGCACGATCGGCTCCCAGCTATCTCCGGCATCCGCGGATGCGTACACTTGACCGCCGGTCGTGCCGAAGTAGATTCCGCAAGCGTCGAGGCTATCGACCGCCATTGCATCGCGCAGCACGTTGACGTAGCAATCGCTCTGCGGAAGCCCTTTGGTCAGCGGTTCCCACTCGTCTCCGCCGGAGCGGCTTCGGTAGACTCGCAGTTTACCATCGAGAGGAAAGTGCTCCGAATCGCTTTTGATCGGCACGACGTAGATCGTATTCGGCTCGTGCGCATGCACGTCGATTGGAAAGCCGAAATCGGTCGGAAGGTTGCCGCTGATCTCGCGCCATGATTCGCCCGCGTTATCGCTGCGCATCACATCCCAATGTTTTTGCATGAAGAGGACGTTCGGGCGAGAATGATGCATCGCGATTCGATGGACGCAGTGCCCAACCTCTGCATTCGGATCGGGAATCCCCTCGGATTTGAGCCCCTGGTTGATCGGTCGCCAGGACTCGCCGGCGTCGTCGCTGCGGAACGCACCCGCGGCCGAGATCGCCACGAAAAAACGGTTGGCATCCGAAGGATCGAGCAGAATGGTGTGCAGACACATCCCGCCGGCACCCGGTTGCCACGACGAGCCGGTTCCATGTTCGCGCAAGCCGCGCAGCTCACGCCAGTTCTTCGCGCCGTCAGTCGAAACAAACAGCGCGGCATCTTCGACCCCGGCGTAAACGGTCTCGGGATCGGTCAGCGAAGGCTCAAGGTGCCAGACCCGCGCGAATTCCCACGGATGCGGCGTGCCGTCGTACCATTGATGCGTGCCGGGCACGCCTTCGTAAGCGAAGCGATTGCCGACGGCTTCCCAATTGGCTCCTCCGTCGTTCGAGCGCTGAATCACTTGGCCGAACCAGGTGCTTGTTTGGGAAGCGTACAGCCGTGCAGGATCGGCGGGCGAGCCTTTGAGATGGTAGATTTCCCAGCCGGCAAAGTGCGGGCCCTCGACCTTCCAGCGATCTCGTTTACCGTCGGAAGTCAAGATGAACGCGCCCTTGCGCGTGCCGATCAACAGTCGTATCGAACTCATTGGGTCAGCTTCTTCACGGCAGCACGTAATACTCTCGATCCGGGCTATGCAACGAGCCATCTCCGAGGCTCTCGTTCGTGGTCTGGGCGAATCACATGTTTACGTCGGGCCTGGCTCATTTTCTGCAGCTACCGTTCATAATTCTCACGATGCGATCGCCAGCCGACCGGGCGGCAACGCGGAATTGCGATTTGAGGTGGCGAACGCTTGGCGATGGCAACTTTAGGCGAGTCGATCCACAAGCCGCTGACCGCACTGGAAGTCAAACTGGAAGCCAATCGGTGCCTGTCGTGCTACGACGCACCCTGCATGAACGCATGTCCAACGCATATCGACGTGGCGTCGTTCATTGCCAAGATCGCCAGCGACAACCTTCGGGGCAGCGCTCGCGTGATTATGGATGCCAATCCGATGGGCGCGAGCTGCGCGCGGGTCTGCCCGACCGATGAACTCTGCGAAGGCGCCTGCGTCTACAAGAAAGACGATACGCCGATACGGATCGGCGATCTGCAACGCTACTCGATCGATTGGCTGATGCGCAGCGGCATAAAACTCTTCGAACCCGGCGCGCCTACCGGGAAATCGGTCGCGATCATCGGCGGCGGGCCGGCCGGTTTGTCGGCCGCGCGAGATTTGCGACGCACCGGACACGCGGTAACCATCTTTGAAGCTCGCGACGAACTCGGCGGCCTCAACACCTACGGCATTGTGCCGTTTCGGCTTACCACCGAGGTCGCGCTTTGGGAAGCGCAGCAGGTCCTCGATCTAGGCGTGGATGTTCGCACCAGTACGCAGATCGGCCGCGACATTCACATGGAATCGTTGCTGGAGGATTTTGATGCAGTCGTTCTCGCCTGCGGGATGGGCGGCGTTCCGCTGCTCGGTATTCCGGGCGAAGATTTGCCCGGCGTCTGGGATGCGCTCGACTTTATCGAAAGGGCAAAGGTCGGCACTCTTCGTCCTTCGTTCGCACAAAAGGGCGGCGGAGTTGAACACGCGAGCAACAGCGAGGTCTTTGCCGGGCAGCAAGTAGCGGTTATCGGAGCCGGGAACACGGCAATCGACGCGCTGACCTGCGCGAAACGATTGGGCGCGGAGCGCGTAACGATGCACTTTCGACGGGGTGAGGAGCATATGAACGCCTACGATTTTGAGTACGATTTCGCAAGACAGGAGAACATCGAGTTTCGCTTCTTCTGCGCGCCGGTTCGAATACTCGAAGATGCCGGCCGAGTTGGCGGTATCGAGTTTGTGAGAACGAGGCTCCAAGACGACCTGCCGGTCGCGATCCCAGGAAGCGAGTTTATCGAACCCGCCGATACCATCATTCGGGCGATCGGACAGAGCCGGTTCGTCGATACGCTCGACAAGTTCGGCATCGCGCACGATGGCGGCGTGGTTTGCGTGAACGAGCGGCTGGAAACGACCCGGAAGGGGATATTTGCCGCAGGCGACTGCATTTTTGAAAAGGGTATGCGTGAAGCGATGGTTGTGGAAGCCGCCGAACAGGGTAAACAAGCCGCCCGCAGCGTCGACACGTTCCTGTCGGGAACAGCGTAGGAGGCGGCGTAGCGAATATGCCTGATTTGCGAAGTAATCTTGCCGGGATCAAGAGTCCGAATCCATTTTGGCTGGCCTCCGCGCCGCCGACCAACAGCGGGTACCAAGTGCTGCGCGCATTTGAGGCCGGCTGGGGCGGGGTGGTTTGGAAGACGCTCGGTACACCGATCGTCAACGTTACCTCGCGCTTCGCAGCGTTGAACTTCAAACAAAACCGGATGATCGGAATGAACAATATTGAGCTGATCACCGATCGTCCGCTTGACGAAAACCTCAAAGAGATTGCGGAATGCAAAGCCGCCTTCCCGGATCGCGCGATCGTTGCATCGCTCATGGAAGTTTGCGAACGGCAGGCTTGGCATGAACTCGTAAAACGAGTGCAGGAAGTTGCAATCGACGGTTTCGAGTTAAACTTCGGTTGTCCGCACGGCATGAGCGAACGCGGCATGGGCGCAGCCGTCGGGCAGCATCCCGACCTTATCGCACAAGTTACGGAGTGGGTCGTGGAGGCATCGCGCGTTCCGGTGATCGTCAAACTGACGCCGAACATCACCGATATCAAATTTCCGGCTCGCGCGGCAAGTGAAAGCGGCGCGCACGCGATTAGCATGATC
>JALYVT010000011.1 GCA_030853105.1 Vulcanimicrobiota bacterium | reverse complement strand
AGTATAGCCTAAGGCCGTCCCAGGGTCAAATCCTTTCGGCGGTCTGTTGGAGCAGGTCCGGATTCGGCCGGCAGGCAAAGATTGTGTGGGAGCCATCCCCCGCGTCCGATACTATAGAGAAGTGCTAGAACAACAGCAGCGCACCGATGCCGGCGAGCTTGCCCGTAAGATGTCGGGATTATTGCTCGCGGAACTTTCGCTTGGAGTGGTCTTCGACCGACTTTCGGAGGTCCTGTCTGCGTTCGTCCAGGCGACGACGGTCACAATCGTTTTGCGCAATCCGGATGCGTCATTTTTGCAGTTCCGGTACGACCACGGCGCGCTCTCGCAATTCTTTGCCTCGGAGCTTGGCGAACAAGAGCTCAAGGATACGATCACAACCGGAACCTCGCACGTCAGCAGCAGCCCGGCGCTTGCGGCGATGCCGCTGCAGTTGGCCGACGAGACCATCGGCGCGATCTCGATCGAGAGCGAGGGGTTGGCCGAGTATGGCCAGGAGCAGATCGCCATGATCGAATCGATTGTGCCCTACGTGGCCGTAGCGGTTCGAAACCGGATGCTCCAGAATGCCGTCGAGCGCGAACGCTATCGGGCCGAACACGACCCGCTGACCGGCCTGGCAAATCGGCTGCTGTTCACCGATCGGCTCACCCAGTCGCTTCAGCGCGCCAGGCGCAGCCAGTTGCTGGTCGGGGTGGTATACGCCGACCTGAACGGCTTCAAACCGATCAACGACACCCTTGGCCATGCGGCGGGCGACGAAGTGCTGCGCACGATCGCACGCCGACTTAAAGAGCAGACACGTGCTTCCGATACCGTAGCTCGTCTCGGCGGCGATGAGTTTGCGATGATTGTCGAACAGCTGCATAACCGCTCCGAACTCGAAAAAATCGTGCAGAATTTGAAAAATGCGATTGCATCGCCGATTCCCTTGCACGACCGTCCGGTCAATGTCGGCGTAAGTTTCGGATGCAGCATATTTCCGCAAGACGGCGGCGACGCGGCCGCGCTGCTACACGTCGCCGACGCCGCAATGTATGCAGTAAAAAAGAACACGCGTTTGACAAGGCGCTGATGCCCGTGTTAAAATACAACAAGATTTATGACACACGCGACGCGATTTCTGTAGAAAGGAGCAACCCAAAGATGAAAATGTTCATTGTATCGTCAGCCGCGACCGGCGCCGGGAATATTGCTCCCAACTGCGCGCTTTGCGTTTACAACAAGGGCGGAATCAGCGCTTCGGCACGAGATCGAAGCTAGCAGAATTGCTAGCGCTGATCATGCTGAAGGCCTCCGCATCACACGGAGGCTTTTTTTATTCACTTTTTTCTTGAAAGGGTTCGCCGTCGGCGAACTCTGAGGCGCAATCATGGTTCATTGGATTATCTCCGAAACCAATTCGCGCCGTGATGAGATCTTACAGGAGGCTTTGCAGCAGCGACTTTCTCGATTGACGCAAAACCAACGAAGTTCAAATATTCGCGGACGAATTGCCGATAGTGCACAGCAGGTGAGCGATCTGCTGGCTAGTTTCGCACAAGGCGTGCGCGCGAAGGGCTAAGCCCTCGCGCGCGCCCTGCGCGCATTATAAGTCGTTCATTGAAAATTCCGTGCTGCTGTTCCGCCAAAGTGCGTTAAAGCGCGACTGCGCCTGTGCCGCAGGAGCCGCTTTCCCAAGCTTTGTCAGCGTTTGCCAGAGGCCGAACTCCGCGCGAGCATCGTTCGGATAACGCTGTAGCGTTTTTTCGAAGGTACTCTCGGCAAGTTCGAAACTGCCGGTTCGATAGTAGACCGCGCCGAGTGTTTCGAGCGCGGGAAAGTTCGGCACATACTCGCCGAACTGCGCATCCTGCGATTTTACCGCTGCGAGTGCGTGCGCAAGTGCTTCTTTGGGTTGATTCTTCAGAAGTGCGATGCGAGCCGAACAGTCATCGGTAGGCTGAGTTTTGAGCTTTTGCAAGGCGCGTATTTCGGTTGCAACTCCGGTCAAGTTGCCGGCGGCAACCGCGGCGGCCATTCGCGCGTGGTGCTCCGGGATGCTGTTTTCGTGGGCTGCGCCGGCGATATCGGTCCAGCGATAAAAGCGCCGCATCGCGGCAAATTGGGCGGAGTCTCCACCGGCTCGGTCATCGAACTGTTTGGCTAAATCGAGCGCGGTTGCGTAGTCGTCGCCCATCATTGCCGCACGAAATCCGATATCGATGTCGTGATCGAGATATCCGGCGTGTTCGCGGTAGGCATCCGGCGATGCCAGAAATCGGTGAAAGAGCGCGATCGCGTTTTTGCTGCCGGCGATCGCATTGGCGTATTCGCCGGTTTCAATGTAGGTGTGGGCCGGCATGTGTCTCAGGTGCTCGGCGGCCGGTTCAAATCGGTCGGCGGCCAGACGGTCTGCCGATGGGAGTGCGCGTCGCTGGTCGGTCGAATAATCGAAAACATGGATGGTGAGATGGTTCGCCATGATGTTTTGCGGATCGTGACCGAGGACCGAGTCAAGCAGATCGACGATGATCTTCGTGTCGTTAGTTGACGGTAGACCGTCGGGTTTCCAAAGTTTATCGTCGCCCTGTTTTTCCAACAACGCCTCTGCGTAGAGGACTTTCGCGTCGTCGTCGTTCGGATATATTTTGACGAGTGCGGCCATGGCATCTTGATACGCTGCTTCGGCTTGATTATGGCGATGCCACGGGCCGCTGTAGCGCTTGCGCATTGCATCGATGTACGCGCGCTCTTCGATAGACGCACTGCCCTCAAGCGCCGCCGCCTGCTCGATAGCGCGATGGGCGAGGTTGAAGTGGCGCTCGTCTAGCGTCGTGTTGATATCCGGCCCGTAACCGAGCGCCTCCCCCCAGTACGACATCGCGAGCTTCGGATCGGTTTTGTGCGCTTGTTCGAAAAGTAAAACCGCTTGGCCGCCATTGTAAGCGTAATAGAGGGTCAGCCCGCGATCAAACAGCGCTTGAGCAGCCGCTGAATCGGTTGTTACAGTATGATGGACGAACGCAAGCTGCGGCGGCCGTGGTTGCGGGGTCGGTTGCAGCACCGGAACAGTAACTATTGCAAGCAGAAAGGCGGCGAGGATCATGGCGGCAGATTCAGTCGTCGTACTGCAGGATTCCCTCCGGCAGCACGCGAGCGCAATCGGTTACATGATGCGGGGAAAGCTTTCCCGTGTGGAAGAGGTGCTGGACGTCGATTTGATGCAGCAGGACCGCCGCATCGGAGATCAGCCGACGATGACAGCGCCACCAGAGAGTCTCTGAGCACATGATCGCCGTTGGTTGTTCGGCAGCGACCTGGAGCAGCGCATCGAAAGCCTCGAAAAACGGCTCGGTTTGCATGTAGTCTGCGTATCCACGAAATGAAGGGTGGCGCAGGCCGACATTTGGAGAATCCGGCCGGGTGCGACGGAAGCCGCCGAGCGCCGGGCGCCACTCATAACGCGCTCCTGCCAGATCGGGAACCCAAGCGGCCATTTCGTCGCTCCAGACATGCGGATGGGCGCGGCTCTTCGGAACGCTGCGCACATCGATGACCTGCTCGATCCCGGCCCCGCGAATCAGCGCGGCCAACTCAATCTTGCCGGTTGCGCCATGGCCGAACGTTAACAGTCGCATCGCTTGTATCGTTCCCAATTTTCAAGCGGGACAAGCGGTAGACAAGGGTGCGTTAGTACGATAGAATCGGTCGGTTCGTCAAGAACGGCAATTCGGGCGCGTAGCTCAGTGGGAGAGCATCCGCTTCACACGCGGGGGGTCGTTGGTTCAATCCCAACCGTGCCCACCATCCTCGTTCCGCCGAATCCAAAAGGGACCGATGCGGTCGAGTGATAATACCCGTTGCCGACCATTTGGCGTTGTAGCTCAGTTGGTTAGAGCGCCGCCCTGTCACGGCGGAGGTCGAGGGTTCGAGCCCCTTCAACGTCGCCATTTTCTGAGTGAGAAGCCCTTGAAAGATCGAGGGCTTTTTGCATTTCTTCTGTGCGTCGAATCGTCCGGAATCGAGACAAGGGCAAGCGCTATTCGCTGCCTACGAGGCCCGGTGATTCGTGATGAAGCACGCTGCTATTCCAGTGTACGATGAGGGCGCTGGCGTCTTGGTACACAGTCGGACCGCATGAGTGTACCATGGCAAATCGCTGCGCGCGTTGCTGCGGGTTAGTGTCGCGATCTGTTCCG
The DNA here is from genome assembly GCA_030853105.1 of Vulcanimicrobiota bacterium. Classification (GTDB taxonomy): domain Bacteria; phylum Vulcanimicrobiota; class Vulcanimicrobiia; order Vulcanimicrobiales; family Vulcanimicrobiaceae; genus JALYVT01. The sequence continues at coordinate 18,739 of JALYVT010000011.1, read as the reverse complement.
ATGAACAGAACGGCGTGGGCCGTTCGAATGAATGCGCATGGGTGGTTTGAGTCGACCTCGAACAATTGTGTGTTTGGCGAGATCATTGCAACGGCACCCGCTCGAACGTTCCACGTTGCCAAACGGGGCGGCTGCGTTTTCGAGAGCCAGGTGAAAACACCGGTCGGCGAGCCGGTTGGGCCGCGCATCCAGTCGGCATAAAACCCCAATGCGCGATGCTGAGCTGCATTTGCGCCGTAGGAAATCGCGACGATCGCGGCCATCGCCAATGCGGGTTTAAGAAATTTAGCGGGCAAGTACAGCAAGAGCGCAAACGCTATTGCGAGCAGCAGCGCGGTGTGAGTTAGCGAATCGTTCCAGAAGATGCCTAGAACCTGAACGGCGCCGAGCACCGCAAGCACGCCGCTTACAGCCCCGACAATCGCTGGCGCGCGCACACCGAATGCGCACCAAATAACGGCGCCGACCGCCATAGCGGGTAACGCAAATCGTAGCGACGAGCCGTTTGCAAGATAGTTGATTGCGGCGGCTTGATAGCTCAGCGGAAGTAGAACAAATGCCACAATTGCTCCGGTCCCTGCGAGTGCCGGTGTGCGAAGGTGTGGTATGAAAAACGCACCCACCGGCAACATCAACCACAATACTGCGCCGACGCCGGCGACCGCGAATCCGCTCGTAAAAGCCGGACCGGAGGAGAGCAGATTTCCGGCGATCGTGCTTGTCCAATACGGTGGTTGCGAGGCAAACGGCACGAGGGCGTGCGGCGCTAAAATTGCATCGCGAATGACCCAAAGCGTCAGTGGAATCGCAGCGAGCAGCACACTCGGACTCCATGCACGCCGCGTGAAGCCGGCAATGAGTGCAAATACCCAGCCGCTCGGTTTGAGGAGCGCGCTCATTGCGAGTGCTATGGCGTTGCCGCTCTGCGAGGCATAGATTGCTTCGAGAAAGAACGCGGCCAGCCACAGGTCGTTTTGCATGGTGCCGGTTTCGAATGCGGCGACCGGTGTCCAGATAAACGCGAGCGCCGTGAGCACCGCAACAATCGGCGGCGCACCGAGTCGTCGGCCTTCGAGCAGTATTCTACCGATAAGGAGCAGCGCGGGCAACAACCCGCAGAGCGGCAGCGCAAATCGCGCACCGATTGCGATAAGTGGCGAGCCGAAGAGCTCCGAGGCGCCTGGATAGTACCATTCCGGAAGGTTGGTTTGCCAAACCGAGTGCTGCTGCGCCCAGGTGAATGCGTTCGGCAGATGATACAGCAGTGTATCACCGTCTAACGGCGGTCGCACGAGCGCTGGCCACGCAACCAGCAAAACACCTACGAGCACGAGCAATAAGGAGCGGTCCGGCGGCAGCATTGTCGGCGCATTGCGGCGCGTGAAGCGAAGGGTTACCAGCAACGCCAGGGCCAGCCACAGCAGCGGTGCCGACAAGAGCGCGAGATATCCCAGCACGAACGGCAGCGCGACACCGAGCACGATCATGCTGCGGATGCGGTCAACGAGCGTATACGGTTGCCGATGGAGCAGCGGCGCGGCCAACCACAGCCCGGCCAGCCAAACGCAGGCAATCATTGGTGTCTGCTACGCGGTTTCGGGAGCGATCGTCTCGGGCACAGCGACGCGCACACGGCCGGGTGCGAGCTTCTTCACGATGATATACAGAACCGGTGTGATGGCAAGGTTGAGAACCGTGGAGATGACCATCCCGCCGAATACGACCGTCCCCAGAGAATGCCGCGCACCGCTGCCTGCCCCGCTTGCGAAAACCAGCGGAACGACCGCGACGATAAACGCAATCGAGGTCATCAGAATCGGCCGCAGTCGGGTCTGCGCCGCGCGCAACGCTGCGGTAACCACATCGGCGCCGGCGCGCATCTGTTGATTGGCAAACTCCACGATAAGAATCGCGCTCTTACTTGCAAGACCGATCAGCATGACGTAGCCGACCTGCGCGTAGGCGTCTTGGGTTAAACTCGGATCGCCGGCGATGAGAATGAATGGAAATCCGGCATGCCCCATCGCGAGACGGAAGTTCATGAATAGCAGCGCGCCGAGCAGTGCCGCCGGTACCGCCAGAATGACGATGAGCGGATCGGTGAAGCTCTCATACTGTGCGGCCAATACCAGAAAGACGAAGACGATTCCGAGCGCGAAGATTAGCGCGCTCTGCGAGCCGGACTCGATCTCGTCGAGCGATAGACCCGACCATTCGTACCCGGTACCGGGCGGGTCGATCTTCTGCGCAAGGTCCTGCATCGCCGAAATTGCTTGCCCTGATCCGAAGCCGGACTTCGGGTTTCCATTGATCTCAATGGAGCGGAAGAGGTTGTAGTGGGTGATAATCGGCGGCGCAAGCACCCGTTTTGCGTCAACGAGGGTGTTAAGCGGGGTGATTCCGCCCAGGCTGGAGCGCAAATAGAGCTCGCCGAGCGAACTCACGCTATCGCGATACTTCGTATCAGCTTGAACGTAAACCCGATACGAGCGGTGCAAGTAGTTGAAATCGTTCACGTAGACCGATCCTAGATCGGTCTGCATTGTGTTAAAGATATCGCTGAGCGGAATGCCAATCGCCTTGGCCTTATTGCGATCGACATTCACTTGCAGCTGCGGCGAATTGATTCGAAATTGGGTGAACACCTGCGTCAGCGGCGTCTTTGGAGCGTTCGCCATCGCCATATATTGGAAGGCGGTCTGCATAAGCTTCGGCAGACCAACATTTCCGCGATCCTCCAGCTCGAATTGAAAGCCGCCGAAGGTTCCGATGCCGTTGATAGCGGGCGGGTTAAACGCGAGAACTTGGGCGCCGGGAATCTCCTGGGCGAATTTACCCATGAGTCCCGTCGGACCGTACAGAATGCCGGTGATCGATTCAAAAAATCCCTTGCGCTCCGACCACGGCTTAAGCTGCACGAACATGATCCCGCGATTCGGACCCGAGCCTGCGAAACTAAAGCCGCCGACGTCGAAAACGTCCTGCACACCGGGCTGCTTACGAATGATCGCTTCGGCTTTGAGCGCATTGACGCGTTCATTTGAAAGCGAGGTGCCCTCAGGCGCTTGGACCAGCGCAATGAAGTAGCCTTGATCCTCACTTGGAATGAAGCCGGTCGGCGTACTCTTGAAGAGCAAGGCTGTGATCAGCAACGCTACCGCAAACACGCCGAAAACCAGCCAGCGTCTGCGAAACAGTTTCGGCAGCACCGCGCCGTACCAATCGCGGAAACGGTGCAGATGTCGGTTGAACCACCCGAAGAATCCTCGGGTCTTTTCCGTTTCCTCACGTAAAAGCAACGCAGAGAGTACCGGCGCGAGCGTGAGCGCGGCAAAGAGCGAGATCGTGATCGAGGCCGCAATCGTCAGCGCGAACTGTTTGTAGAGTTGGCCGGTCGTGCCCGGAAAGAATGCGACCGGTACGAAGACGGCCAGCAAAACCAGCGATGAAGCGACGACCGCGCCTTGAATTTCCTTCATTGCCGCCGCAGCGCCGAGAACCCCGCGCATTCCATGCTGCTGCACATACCGCGCGATATTTTCGATGACGACGATTGCATCGTCTACGACAAGGCCGGTGGCCAGCGTCAATCCGAATAGTGTGATCGTATTGATGGTGAAGCCGAAGAGCTTCATGACGAAGAACGTGCCGACGAGTGAAACCGGAATCGTGGCGGCCGGTATCAGCGTTGATCGCGGGTCTTGCAAGAAAAGGAAGATCACCAGCACGACGAGCACGATCGCGACAACGAGCGTTGTCAGCACCTCTTTGATGGACTCTTTAACGAAGGTGGTGGAGTTGAACGCAATCTTGTAGCGGACGCCGGGCGGGAAGGTCTTCTGAAGCTCGTCGAGCTTATCTTGCACGCCTTTTGCGACCGAGAGCGCATTTGCAGTGGGTAATTGGAGAACTCCCAGACCGATGACGTTGTCGTTGCCGTTGTAGCGAACGAAACTCGAATAGTCTTCGGCGCCGAGATCGACGCGGGCGACCTCGCCGAGCCGCGTAAAACCGCCATTTGGATTGGCTCGCAGAATGATGTTCTTAAATTGCTCGGGGTTGGTGAGGCGGCCGATCGCATTGATCGTCAGCGTGTAGGGCTGGTTTGCGGGCTCGGGTGCGCTGCCGATACTGCCGGCGGCGACCTGCACGTTCTGTTCTTGGAGTGCGGTCACGACGTCGCCTGCGGTCAACCCGCGCGCCGCTAATTCATGCGGATCTAGCCAAATGCGCATCGCATAACGCCGCTGACCGAAGATGATCACATCGCTTACGCCGGTCACCCGTTTCAGTTGATTGACCACGTTCAGTTCGGCATAGTTGCTCAAAAAGAGCGAGTCGTATTTCGAGGAGGTTGACGTGAGTGCGAGCGCCATCACGAATGAGCCCGAGTTTTTCGAGACCGTAACCCCGGTCTGCTTAACCTCGTTCGGCAAGCGGCCCAGCGAAGTCTGCACGGCGTTCTGCACATCGGTCGCGGCGATATCGAGATTGGTGCCGAGGTTGAAGGTTGCCGTTACTGTCGAAATTCCTTGCCCGCTGGAGGATGTAAGGTAACGCAAGCCTTCGACGCCGTTGATCGCCTGCTCCAGCGGCGTGGTCACCGATGTCTCGACAGCTTCAGGGCTCGCGCCGATATACGCCGCGTTAACCGTGACGACCGGCGGCGCAATCTGCGGATACTGCGCAATCGGGAGCGTGGGGATGACCACCGCTCCGGCGATCAGTATGACAAGAGAGCAGACCGCCGCAAAGATCGGTCGGCGCAGAAAAAACTCGGTCATTATCTTTCCCGGACAGCAAAACGGCGAGCAGGGTTTCCGCCTGTTTTTACGAGCAAAGGGTAGAACGCCTGCGCGTTGAACCCAGGGCGGTCGCCCTCCGTAGGTATACCCACGCCAAGGTAGCTCAGTCGGTAGAGCACGTGACTGAAAATCACGGTGTCGCCGGTTCGATTCCGGCCCTTGGCAAATCCGGAGGCTTACATGGCTTGGTTACGGACCGCGGCTCTTTTAGCGATGCTGGTTTTTGTTAGCGCAGCGGCGAGTTCCGCGACTGCTTTGCGCATTGCCTCGGACATTTCATACGCGCCGTTGGAGTTTTACGCCCCGCACTCGCAGCGCGTTGAAGGTTTTGACTACGATTTGGCGCAGTCGCTCGGCAAGAAGCTCGGCCGCCCCGTTCTGTTTGCCAATCATGCGTTCAACACGATGATCGACGGCTTGAGCGGCGGCAAGTTCGATCTCGTCATCTCTGCGATGTCCGATACGCGGGCGCGCGAGAAGCAAGTCGATTTTATCGACTATTTTTTAGCCGGCTCCGGAATATTGGTGCATAAGGGCAATCCCGAGCATATCTTCAACCTTGCGGGATTGTGCGGAATGACGGTCGATCTGGAAAAAGGCACCGCCCAAGAGGCTGCGGTTAAGGAACAGTCGGCAAAGTGCGTAGGGGTCGGATTGGGACCGATCAGTATTCTCTCATTTACGAGCGACGGGGATGCGCTCAGGGCGTTTCTTGCCGGTAAATCCATGGCACATATCTCTGACTACCCGGTGGTCGCATATTTGGCTCGCACGCTCGACGGCGGCAATCGATTCGAGGTTGGCGGTCGCCAATTCGGAGTTGTTCCGTACGGAATCGCGGTCTCGAAAAAAAATCCAAGTCTGCGCAACGCGGTGCAATCGTCGCTTGCCGCGCTCGTTGCAGCCGGCGCTTATGAGCGTCTGCTGAAGAAGTGGGGACTCGGGCAAGGGGCGCTCCGTTCGGCCCCGATCAACGCGGGAACGCTGTTTTAGATGCGTACGCGTGAAGAGCCACGCTGGCATGCGGCAATCGCCGTGGTCGTCGCGCTCGGGCTCTACGTAACGCTGCCGCCAAAGCTCGAGTTTGGACCACTGTGGCTCGTCCCCGCACTCACCCTCGGTGCGATGATTCCGCTGCTGCTGTTTTCGCCGTATCGCCATGAGGAGACGGTTTGGCAGCGCTTTCTTTCTATCGCGCTCATCGTTGTTATCAACCTCGGCAATATCGCCTCGGTGATTTTGCTCGTGTTTACATTGCTTGAATCGCGGCACGCAAAATCAATCAGCGGCACGCAGCTCATGGTATCCGCCGCGCAGATCTGGCTAACGAATATTCTGGTCTACGCGCTGTGGTTCTGGGAGATCGATAACGGCGGCCCGGATGCGCGCTCGCGCGCCAAGAGCGCCAACGATTTCCGCAGTCCCGACTTTGCATTCCCGCAGATGCTGGTGCCGGATCGTTTGGCGGGAACCGACCCCAACTGGAAGCCGCGGTTCTTGGATTACGTCTTTGTGTCGTTTACCAATGCGACCGCATTCAGCCCGACCGATACTTTTCCGTTAAGCCATCCGGCGAAGATGCTGTTTATGGCCGAAGCCGTTACGGCGCTGGTTACCATCGCGGTGATTGCCGGTCGCGCGGTGAACATTCTGACCTAACGCGAGTGCAGCTGCTCGTCAACCAGAATAAACGAATGCGGCGTAATATGGGTGTCGCCGCGAAACGGGTAGTCGAGTTCGGCGATCAAGACGAAGATCAACGCGACGGTTGCCGTGAATGCAACGACCATCGCAAAGCGCATCCAGGGTCGTTCCACTCGGAAGAGGTACATGAAGCAGACCGCGATTGCGCTTGTCAGCAGCATCACCACCCAGAGGACAGGCGGAATCCCGGTCTCATTATCGTGCAGACGCAAGCGTCGCGAATCGATCATGTTGCGGGTCAGTTCCAGAACTTGCGAATCGAGTTGCACCTCGCGTGCATCGCGCGGCGTATAGCTGTTGACCAGGCTCACGGTCGCAATCGCATCGCGCTGCGCGCGTGCGCTAATCCCGCCGGTTCGCATTTTCGGCCACTCCGCATCGATCACATCGCGCAGATAGCGATCCAAGTCGGCGTGCAGTTCGGTGCGAAACGGGTCCGAAAAGCCGCCGGCAAGCCGATGCAGATCGGCAATCGCGCTGGCTTCTTTTTGGACGGTGTTCTCGGAATCGTTGTACTGCGACCACACCGTGACGACCATGAACGACAGCAGCACCGCGAGGATCGTTCCGATCGTTCCCATAATCGGCCCCGCGACATCGTTGTGGGTCAGCAGTTCTTGCTTAAGAATGAAGCGATGCGCCGTCCACATGCCCGCCCACGCGAGGCCGCAGAGAACGGCTGGAATCGCGACCATGAGGAACCAGGTCGGAAAGAGAAAAACCCACGTCACCCCATCACGCTTCGCTCGCTCGCAAAGGCATCCTGTGAAGATTGACCCCGGCGCTAGTGACCAGACGCTCACAATCGGTTCGCGCAGCGTTCGTCTGACCAATCTGAGCAAGCTCTTCTGGCCCCAGCGGGGGATCGCCAAACGCGACCTGCTGCAATATTACCTCGAAATTGCGCCGGTGCTGCTGCCGCACATTCGCGATCGAGCCATGGTGATGAAGCGCTATCCGCACGGGGCCGATGGCCCGTTCTTCTTTATGAAGCGCACTCCGACGCCGCATCCCGACTGGCTGCAGACCTGCGCGATCGAGCATAAATCCGGCAGTGTGATCGATTTTCCGATGATTGACGATGCCGCCGCGCTGCTGTGGGTGGTGAACTTAGGCTGCATCGACCTCAATCAGTGGTACGCGACATGCGATGACATCAATCGGCCCGACTACGTTCACTTCGATCTGGATCCGGGTGACGCAGCGTTTTCCCGAGTGCGCGAGACGGCGCTAATTCTGCGGGATGCGCTGAGCGGACTGAAAATGCCCGCTTATGCGAAAACCTCCGGCAGCAAGGGGATTCACGTGTATGTTCCGGTCGTGCGCGGGCCGCTGCAGAAGGAAGTTTGGACGTTTGCGAAGTCGTTCGCATTTGCGGTCGCCAAAGCCCATCCGGATCTCGTAACCGCCGAATACAAAATTGCCAAGCGTCCCGCAAACCGTGTGCTGGTGGACTACAATCAAAACCGCTGGGGTGCAACGCTCGCAAGCATCTATTCGGTTCGGCCGACACCGCAAGCGACCGTGTCGACGCCGGTGACCTGGGAAGAGATCGAAAACGGGTGCGAGATTGCGGACTACCGCATCGATTCCGTACCGGAGCGGGTTAAACGGCTCGGCGACCTTTGGAAGCCGCTGGTCAGCATGCGCGGCCGGTTCGATCTCACTCGGCTCATCCAGTAGGGCAGCCGCGTGAGCGCACCGAACGGGAGCGGTCGCCCTAGATGGGCGGGTGTGATGTAATGGCAGCCTGCGACCTTCCCAAGGTTGACGCGCGGGTTCGATTCCCGCCACCCGCTCCAAGCGTGGCGACGTAGCCAAGTGGTAAGGCAGAGCTCTGCAAAAGCTCCACCCCCAGTTCAAATCTGGGCGTCGCCTCAAAAATTTAGATGCGAGTTGCTGTAGTAGGCGCCGGCGCGATCGGCGGTTTTATCGCTGGAGCGCTCGCGAGATCGGGTGCCGATGTTTGCGTTGTCGCGCGAGGACGCCACTTGGAGGCAATCCAAGCGGACGGACTTGCGGTAATCAGCGAGCTCGGCTCGTTCACAGTGAAACTCCCTGCGAGCGACAATCTCGCAGCCTTGCCAAGTCCGGATGTGATCCTGGTCGCGGTTAAAGCGCACCAGTTCCCGGCGCTGCTGCCGCAATTAGCGCCGTTCAAGAATACCAAAACGCTGATCGTGCCGATGATAAACGGTGTGCCGTTCTGGTATTTTAAAGAGCGCCGGCTGGAAAGCGTCGATCCGGGCGGCCGATTGCTCGATGCTTGCACCTACGGCCAAATCATCGGCGCGGTTCTTCACGCATCGGGGAACATCGTGAAGCCGGGAACGGTCGCGCAGTCGGGCGGCTATCTCTACCCGCTTGGCGAGTTGACCGGGGAGATAACGCCGCGATTGCAATCGCTCGCAGATATTTTCATCAAAGCTGGTCTCCAGGCACCGCTTGTTGCAAATATCCGGCAAGAAGTCTGGCGCAAGTTGCTCGGCAACGTTTCGCTCAACCCGGTCAGCGCGCTCACCCGGTGCTCGGTCGGCGAGATGTTTGCCGATCCGGCGATCACCGCCGTCATCGCGGGTTTGATGGAAGAGTGCATTCGCGTAGCCGATGCGATTGGGATCGATGTCGGGATCACCGTTGAAGCACGAATGAAACATGCGAGCCGTCTGGCTGACGTCAAGACCTCGATGCTGCAAGACGTCGAGGCTGGCCGACCACTCGAAATCGAGTCGATCATCGGCGCGGTTGTGGAACTCGCGCAGCGTTACGCGATAGACATTCCGAAAACGCGAACAATCTACGCGCTCATACGCGCGCTCAGCCGCAATTTGCAGCCGAAGTGCTGATCGCCGAACTCAACGGAGTCGGCAAAGAGTCGGTTGCGAAGTTTGCAGCGCTCGGAGTTCATCGGGCCGAAGACTTGCTTGAGTATTTTCCGAATCGGTATGAGGATTTGCGCTTTCCAACGCCGGCCGCCCAACTCGGTGAAAGTGCAGAAGAAGAGAACGCCGTCGGCACGATCCTCTGGGTAAAAGAACGGCGTGTTCGCCATCTGGCAATCGTCGAGGCTGAACTTGAGGACGCAAGCGGGTCGTTCATCGCAACCTGGTTCGGTCGTTCGTATCTGATCGGCAGTCTAAAAAAGGACATGCGGCTGTTTGTGCGCGGCCGCGTCGAGCGTCGGTTGGCTGTCCCCAAGCTGAATGTTAGCTCGCACAAGATTCTGGCGGACGGACAGGAGTATCGCGGGGAGATTCTGCCCGTCTATTCGGCAACCAAGGAATTGACCAGCCGCAAGATTCACCAGGTCGTGAAAAAAAACTTCGTAAGGCTGCTGAGTCTTGCGACCGATCCGCTTCCGAGGTCGCTAGCCGCGAACTTCGGCTTTGCGGATGCCGAAGACGCTTACCGAGCGGTGCACGCGCCGAATACCATGCAAGACGCGGCTCGCGCGCGCGAACGCTTCATCTATATCGAGTTCTTGGGGCTTGCCCTCGCAGCTGCCATCAAACGAAACGAGGATGCCAAACAGCACGCGCAAGCGCTGCCTATCCCATCGGATTTGTTAGCGAAATGTGAAGCGGAGTTTCCGTTTGTATTGACAGGCGCGCAGCGACGGGTCATCCACGAGATTTGGAACGATATGGCGCGCAATGCTCCGATGAATCGCTTGCTGCAGGGTGATGTAGGCAGCGGGAAGACTCTGGTCGCGGCTGCCGCAATGATATTAGCCGCGCGCAATGGCGTGCAGTCCGCGCTAATGGCGCCCACGGAGATACTCGCCGCGCAGCACGCCGCCAAACTCGCGCCGCTGCTGGTGCCGTTCGGCATGAGCGTCGAGGCGGTGTTCGGCAGTCAAGGCGCCAAATCACGGGCCGCCGCCTGCGCGAAGTTGGCGAGCGGTGAAGCGAGCGTAGCTATCGGCACCCACGCTTTGCTAACCGAGGGTGTGGAGTTTGCGCGTCTGGGTTTGGTCGTTATCGACGAACAGCACCGATTCGGCGTGGAGCAGCGCGCCAAACTGCGCGCTAAAGGCGATTCGCCACACACGCTGCACATGACCGCGACACCAATCCCACGGACGCTCGCACAGTCGGTCTACGCTGACTTAGATATCTCGACGCTCGATGAACTGCCGCCCGGGCGAACCCCGATTGAAACCTACACGCTTCGCGAAGCGCGTTTACCTCAAGCTTACGAGTTCGTTCGCAAAAATGTCGCCGCAGGCCGGCAAGCCTATGTCGTCGCACCGGCGATCGACCAATCGGAGAACGCGCTGACGAGCGTCATCGCCGAGTGTGAACGGCTACGCGCATCGGTGTTTTCTGATTTGCGGGTCGGCTTGCTGCACGGACGAATGACTCCGCGTGAAAAAGATGCGGTCATGCAAACATTTAGTGCCGGTACTATCGATGTCTTACTCGCCACGACCGTTGTCGAAGTCGGGGTTGATGTGCCCAATGCAACGGTGATGCTCGTCTTAGACGCCTACCGCTACGGCCTCGCGCAGCTGCATCAGCTGCGCGGTCGAGTCGGCCGCGGCACCGCAAAGTCGTACTGTCTGCTGATCGCGCCGGATGATGCCGGCGAGATACGCCGATTGAAGGTCCTCACCGAATCGACCGATGGGTTCGAGATCGCCGAACAGGATATGCGCTTACGCGGGCCGGGTCAATTTGCCGGAACCCAGCAGGCCGGTATGATCGACTTCAAGGTCGCGGATTTGGTTCGGGATATCGAAGTCTACCGCCAGGCAAAGACGGCTGCGGAGCGAATCGTCCGCGTCGATCCCGCGCTCGAGTCGCCCGAGAATGCCGGATTGCGCGCCCTTATCGAGTCGGCTCCGAGCGCGCGAGCGATGCTGCTCTCCTCGTAATTAGGAGGGTTCGCGCAGCGCGGCTGGAAGCGGCCTGCAATCACGCTTTCTCTGGGAGTCAACTGTGCGTCTTCTTCGTTCGTTCGCAGGCGTCTTTATCGCGACGTTATTTGCTTTTGGAGCGCTGGCTCCGCACCCGGCTGCCGCCGCGCTCGCCGTCACGCGCGCGACGCTGAAAAACGGTCTGCAGGTCGTTGTTGTACGCGACCCGCTGGCGCCAGCGGTAACCGTCGTCCTCAACTACAAAGTCGGGTCGGACGAGCAGGAGTATCCGGGCCAAGCCCACGCGCTCGAACACATGATGTTTCGCGGAAGCAAAACGGTCTCCGAGTCGCAGCTCTCCGATATCGGCGAGTTGATGGGCGGCGACCAAGATGCCGACACGCAAGGTGAGATCACGCAGTACTTCTTTTCGGTTCCGTCTCAGTATCTGGATGTCGCGCTGCGCCTAGAAGCCTCGCGCGCGCAAGGATTGACGATCTCGCAGAAGGACTGGAACATTGAACGCGGCGCGATCAAGAACGAAGTTACCCAAGATGATAGCGTAGCGATCCAAAAACTCTTTGAACGCACGATTCTTCCGACGCTGTTCGCGGGAACTCCGTACGCGCACGACACCCTCGGGACGCTTTACGGCTTCAATCACCTCATCAACGCGCCGCAATTGCACGCGCTCTACAATGCCTGGTATCACCCCAACAATGCAGTCTACGTCATCACCGGAAACGTCGATGGCCCGTCGACGATCAAAGTGGTCAGCAAGTACTTCGGTGCGGTTCCGGCGGCAAAGCTCCCGGTTCGTCCAAGCGTGAAACTCGAGCCGGTCAAACCGGCGACCTACCATGTCGATAGCGACCAGCCGTACTCGCTCATCGGGCTGGCCTTTCGGATGCCCGGCTTCAAGTCGTCCGATTTCGCGGCCGGTCAGATACTTGAAGCGGTGCTCAACAATCAGCGCGGCGCGCTCTTTGGCTTAACGGCTTCGGGCAAGGCGCTGTTTACCGGCGTGCAAGAGATTGAGTCGCGTCCGCTCGCCGCCGCAGCAGCTGCATTTATGATCGTGCCGATTACGACCAAGGCCGAAACCGCCATCGGCGACTTGAACGCCGTTTTGAGCGACTATCGCAAGAACGGCGTCCCCGACGATCTAGTGCAAGTCGCCAAAGCGCGAGCAGTTGCGAACGCCGAGTTTCAGGGAAACTCGATCCAGGGCCTCGCGTTTCAATGGAGTGACGCCGTTGCCCTGAAGGGATTGAGCTCACCCGGTCAAGAGCTCAACGAGATCAAGGCGGTTACACTCGCCGACGTTAATCGGGTGTTGCGTACCTACATTGTGCCGGAGAAGTCCATCACCGCATTCGCTGTTCCGAAGAACCTAGGCAAGATTACAAACCATCCCGCCACGCAGCTTGCAAAAGAGAGCAATAAGCTCACGCTGCTCCATCATGATCCGCTCCCGGCCTGGGCTGTTGCTGCGTTCAAGAACATTCAAGTCCCCGCGCAAACACTGCATCCAACCGATATGCAGCTAGCAAACGGAATCCGCTTGATCGTGCAACCACTGCATATCACGCACACCGTGATCGTTCGCGGCTCGATTCTCTCCAACGAGCAGATACAGGCACCGGCCGGCAAGGACGGCGTCGGCGATGTCGCCGCGGCGCTATTCCCGTTCGGTACGACGACCTATTCGCGAATCAGCCTGCGCGAGCAGCTCGATAAGATCGCCGCCGAAGCGAGCGCCGGAACCGACTTCTCGCTCGATGTTTTGAGCAATCAGTTCGATCGCGGCATGCAGCTGCTGGCCGACGAAGAACTCCATCCAGCCTTTCCGGCGACGGATTTCACCACGGTGAAGAATCAAGAGGTCGGCAGTCTCACCGGCAGCATGACTGCGCCCGACCACTTGGTGTCGGTTGCGGTGAACAAGGCGCTTTTTCCGGCCAATGACCCGGAGCAGCGGTTTGCTACGCCGCAGACCGCGGGAAGCATTTCGCTTGACGATGTGAAAGGTTTCTACTCAAGTGTCTATCGCCCCGATATGACCACGATTGTCGTGATCGGTGATACGACGCCCGCAGCCGCGAAGGCGCTCGTGGAGAAGTACTTCGGGGATTGGAAAGCCCAAGGGCCCAAGCCCGACGTCTATCTGCCGGCGGTCGCCGTAAACGGTCCGGGTGATGTCAATGTGCCCGACTTCGGCCGGACGCAGTCCCAGGTCCAACTCGTCCAAGTCAATCGGCTTACGCGCGCGAATCCGGATTGGGCGACGCTGCAAGTTGCCAACACGATTCTTGGCGGCGGCGGCAGTTCGACGCTCTTTCACGACCTTCGCGATGTTCACGGCTACGTCTATAGCGTCTACACGCGATTGGATGCCCATAAGAATCGCGGAACCTTCGAAATCCACTACGCATCCGATCCGAACAAGATTCTACCCGCCCAGCGTTTGGCGTTGACCGATTTGCGCGCGCTTCAAACCACGCCGATCAAAGCTGACGAACTGGATCGAGGAAAGGCAATGCTGGTCAGCGATATCCCGCTGCGCCAAGCGAGCTTCGATGCGGTGGCCTCGCAACTGGTCGGATTCGCCCAACTCGGACTTCCGCTCGACCAAAGCACGATCGACGCGCGGCGCGAGCTGGCAACGACCGCCGCGACGCTGAAGAAGACGTTCGGCAAATGGATTCGTCCAAACGACTTCGTGCGCATCATCCAGGGACCCGCGCCCAAGTAAACCGGATCGCAGTCGGGTTTGATTTCGATCACACCCTCGGTCTAGACCACAAGCTCGAGCGAGTCACGTTTCTGTGGCTGCTCGAGCAAGTGATCTCGCGCGGCGGTTACGCACTCGGCACTCCCGAGCAGGAGACACGCGCAATCGACCAGTTGCTCGAAGAGCAGCGTTCGGGAGTGTGCTCCATCGACGATGCGGTGAAAGGCTTTATTCGCGCGCGCAGCGAGTTCGATCCGCAACCCTATGTTAAGCTCTATCGCGAACATGCGCTGCAGAGCGTCCCCGACTTCGTGCGCCCGCTGCCGGGTGCAATCGATTTACTCGCAGAGCTTCGCACTCGCGAGGTTCCGGTTGCTATTCTCACCAACGGCTGGAGCCCGCTGCAGCAGCGCAAAGCAGCCGCAATCGGATTTATCGGTCCGGTTCTCGCGAGCGATCAAATCGGCGCACTGAAACCGGACCCGCATGCGTTTGCGGCGTTGCAAGCCGCCTTCGACCTGCCCGTGCAGCAGATTCTGTATCTCGGTGACAATCCGCGTACCGACGTTGCGGGCAGTGTAACAGCCGGAATGCGCGGCGTCTGGCTCGATGCCGAAAACATCGCATACCCGCAAGATGTCGTCGGCCCCAGCGCGACGATACACAAACTCGCAGAACTGCTCGCGCTCCTGTGAGTGTTCCCTGCAGGGCAAACGCGTAGTCGAAGGGTGCGGTCAAAGGATTGAGATTGGACAGGCATAGAAAGCGGCTGTGATGAGATTAGCCGGTCGCGCCCTTGGCGTACTCGCCGTGATCGCGGTCGCGATCGGAACGATGGGTGGTCGCGCATCCGCGAGCGACGTATACGCGGCGAAGTTGGTGAATCTTGCGAAGCGCTATCAAACCGATGGTTTTCGTGAATATCCGACGTCGGCGACCGACGCAGGTATTCACATCTACGACAACAGACTCGAAGACTTCTCGGCCGCATCGCAAGGGCAGTCGTACCGAAAGCTGCGGTCCTTCCGCAACGAACTGGCCGGTTTGCTTCCGCCGGTCGGCGCATCGACACACGATAGGGTCGATTACTTGCTGCTGCGTTCGAATATCGAAAACGATTGGTGGCAGCGCACCTATCTGAAGCCGCTGAGCCGCAATCCGAGCGTCTATGAAGGCGAGTGCAGCAACGGAATCTTCAGCCTACTAAAGAAGTCGTTTGCATCGGACGAGACTCGAAGCCGCGATGCAATTGCGCGGCTTCGCGCGTGTCGGAACGTGTTGGCGCAAGGCAAAGCCAACCTGACCGATGTCGTGCGCGAGTTTGCGCAGATCGCCTCTGAAGATATCGGGTCAGGCGACTCCCTCTACGCCTCCAGTCTTGATGCCCTCGCCGAACACGCGCAGCCGACGACCCGCGCCCGCCTAAAGTTGGAACAAACACAGACTCTGCAGGCCCTTCACGACTACAAGCAGTGGATTGACGATCATCTCAACACCTGGCATGCGGGCGGCTTCGCGGTCGGGAAAGTGCAGTACAATTGGTATCTGCGCCGAGTCTTGCTGCTGCCGTACGATAGCGGGCAGGTGCAAGCAATCGGGAATGCTGCGCTCAAGCGGGATCGGGCGCTCGAAGCGTGGGAGAATAATCGCGATAAGTACGAACCGAAGCAAGCATCTGCGCCAAGCTTCAAAAGCGCCGCTGCGTACCTGCGATACTACACCGATCAGCGCGCACATTTGATTGTGTTCCTGAACTCGCATCAGATCGTCGACGTTCCGAAATATTTAGGGAAGTTCGAGGTTGTTCCGCTGCCGAAGGCGCTGGCTGCAACCTATCCCGGCGGCTTCATGAATCCGCCGGGCATGTTCGATACCGACCCACGCGGCTTTTACTTCATTCCATATTACAATCCGAACGCAAGCGGATACTTTGCGCACCTCTCGATTTTACCGCTGCTCGGTCACGAAGGTATTCCGGGACACTTCATGCAGTTCTCGATCGCCTATCATAATCCGGATTATATTCGGCACATCCAAGGCGACGGAGTCTTTGCCGAAGGCTGGGCGTTTTACGGCGAGGAGATGCTTATGCGTAGTGGGTTGTACGAGAACGATCCGACTGCGCGAAAATCAGTCATTCATCTCATGCGTCATCGGGCCGCGCGAGTCGGCGTCGATATTGGCCTCGCGACCGGCGAAATGAGCTTGCCGCAAGCGATCCGCAACTTTATGAAGGACGGCAACCTCGATCGAGCAACCGCTTTCGGCGAAGCAACTCGATTCGCAATGTATCCGGGACAGGCGATCGACTATCTGGTGGGCAAAACCCAGATCGAAACACTGCTGGGGCTGGCGCAGGACCGCGATGGCGCGAATTTTTCGCTGAGGCGGTTTCACGATCGGCTGCTCTCGTACGGGACGGTCCCGCTCTCAACGATTCGCTGGGAGTGGCTGAACGACCCGAGCTGGATCAATCGCGTCGAAGAGCCGCTCGCGCCGGTTTCATTTTAGTGCCAAAAATAACAGGAGGAGCGTTGCGTAGTCGTAAGCTCGGATCGCCGAAGGGCGAAAACGTGCGCCCCACGCCAGGACGGGTGAAGGAGGCGCTGTTTTCAATTCTCATGAATCGAATCGAGGGCGCGCGGTTTCTGGATTTGTTTGCGGGAACCGGGGCGATCGGTTTCGAGGCGATTTCGCGCGGTGCAGCGAGTGTGGTTTCGGTCGAGGCGCACCGTGAGACGGCGCACGCGATTCGCGATGCCGCTGGGCAGTTCGGCATCACCAAGAAGTTCACGCTCATTGCGGCGCCGGTCGATCGCGCGCTCTACCGGCTTGAGGGCAAATTCGATGTGGTCTTCGCCGATCCGCCGTATGCGAGCGAGTTGCCGCTGCAGATGTTCCGCTTGCTGCTCGAACGCGAACTCCTTGTGGATAACTCGCTTGTCATCTTCGAGCACAGTGCGCGCACGATTCTTCCCACGATACCGGGGTACCGAGGGGTTCGTGAAGAAGTCTACGGCGATGTGGCACTGGCATTTTTCACTCCGGCGCCGAAATGAGCGCACATAACCCGCGTGCGATCTATCCGGGGTCGTTCGATCCGCCGACCAAGGGACACTTGGATGTCATCGAGCGGGCCGCGCTGATTTTCTCCGAACTCGTTGTCGCCGTTGTCGTGAATCCGCAGAAGCGCGAGCCGATGTTCACGTTGGAAGAACGCGAAACGATGATCTCGCAGTGCGTCGACCACTTGCCGAACGTGCGCGTCGAGCACTTTCGGGGATTGCTCGCCGATTATGTGAAGGCTAAGGAGTCGGATGTCATCATCAAAGGTTTGCGGGTTGTTTCGGACTTTGAAAATGAGATGTCGACCGCGCTCATGAATCGGTCGCTGTCGAATGTCGATACGATGTTTCTGATGTCCGATCAGAAGTATTCGTTCGTGAGCTCCAGCATGGTCAAAGAGGTGTTTTTCCTTGGCGGCGATGTCGGCGCGCTCATCCCCGATCCGGTCATGCGCATCATGTCTAAAAAACGCTAATCTGCCAAACTAACGGAGGTCTCCATGTCGGTCTATCGCGTTCTGGATAAACTCGAAACCTACGTACATGAAGGTACTTGGCTGCCGGCCGGCTATCGCGTCCTAAGCGAGGAACGGCTGGTCGAATATGTCGAGAAAATTCGCTCGACGCTGCCCGAAGAGGTCGGTCGCGCGAAGATCATCACTAAGGATCAGGATCGCATGATTCGCGCTGCGCAAGAGAAGGCGCAAGCCATCGTCAGTGAGGCGGGCGCCGCGCACGAACAACTCGTCGACCAAAACGAGATCGTCCAGCGCGCTCGAATCACCGCCGAGACGGTGCTGCGCGAAGCCGAAGAACGCGCTCTCAAGATTCGCCAAGGCGCCGACCACTACGCCGCGCAACTGTTGGCCGAACTCGAGGGGCGCCTCTCAAACGCGCTGGGCTCGGTCCGCAAGGGTCGGGAGTCGCTCCAGCCGCGCTCGTCCGCCGAGATTGCAAGCACGCAACCCCTGGCAGAGGCCGCTGCTAAGAGCAAGCGCGCGGCCTTCGACGCCCAAGCCGTTGACGAGACCAGTTCGATGGAGCCGGTCGAAGCCTTATAGCCGGCGTCTAACATCGCAGCGGCTACGTACCGCGCATGCCGTTAGGCAGCTTCGCGTTCGCCAACACCGGTGGTTGCTTGTCGTCAACCGACGGTATCGCCGCTTGCTTTTGCGATCTCACGGCGAAGCACAATCAAGTCTCGCTCTATGAAAATAACAGCAAGGACATGCAGCATAATAAACGTCCACGAAAACAGCGTGCTAAAGAATAATAAAACGAGATTGACAAATACCAAAATCATGATCGTCGTACATTAAAATCGCCCAAAATGTCGCGGCACTCACGAATCCGAACAACCCCGCATTTAATTTCCAATCCGGCGCAAATGAAGGCGACGTTATCCAGGTCGGGATTGGGGCAACCAACATCCAGACGCTGCGCATCTCGAACATCAACCTCGCGATCTCATCGGTGAACAATCCATCACTCGGTGCAAGACGCGATCGGCCAGATCGATAATGCGCTGCAATTGCTGGTTACCCAGCAGCCACAGCTCGGCTCGATTGCGCTT
>JALYVT010000108.1 GCA_030853105.1 Vulcanimicrobiota bacterium | reverse complement strand
GGCACGGGGCAAGTGGACGGCGTCGAAATCGACGACGAACAAGGCAACTCTCCGTTGCTTTCGCGCAGCGGCGCCGACATCGGCGATGTCGCTGCAAGTCAAGAGCGACGAATCGAGATCGCTTACAGCGTCGCGGGCGCAATTGAAAACGGTTCGACGGTCGAACTGCAAGCCGCGGTCGCAGCGTTCGAGATTGCGCCGGTCGGATCGAATGTCGTGCGGCTTATCGCGCGCAGCCAGCCGGTTTTGCAGAACGCGCTCTCAACGATAACCATCGAAGGTCGCGCCGAAGCGCGGCCGGGCTCCGAAGCGCTTGTCACGGTGAGAGTCCACAACGCGGGCCAGTCCAGCGCGCACGACGTGATGATCGTCGCGCCGATTCCCGATAATACAACCTATATCGCGAACTCGGCGCGCGTCGGCGGACGCGAACTCGAACGCGAGATGACCCAGCGTTTCGATTCGGTGCATGCGCCCGTAATCGCAAAGGCGCTTCCCGCAAGTGCCACGGCGACCTTGACCTACCGTATTCGGTTGGATGATCCGCTGGCTGGGGGCACCATTATCAGCGCGCGAGCGATCATTGCCTCGCAAGAGAGCGCCGCGTTCAAACTCGAACCCGCAACACTCTCCGTAACGGCGCAGCCGAGTTTCGACAACGATCAAACCGGCTTCGCAATCGAACCCGAGAACGAGGCGGCTCCCGGTCAGCGCGTCACCCTTCGTCTGCGGATAGCCAATACCGGAACGACCGGCGCCGAAGACGTCAGCGCAGCGCTCACGATGCCGGAGGGATTGCTCGCCGTGCACGGTGCCGGCCGAATTGATGGTCGGCCGATGCGCGAGCGCAAGAAGGACGCCGGTGCCTTCGATCTCGGCACAATCGCTGCGCGCTCAAGCGTTGAAGTCGTTGCCGAAGCGATCGTCGCTTCGCCGAGCGTGAACGGTGCCACAATTCCAATCGGCGCAGTGCTGCGCTGGAATGGGGGCGAGCGGCCGTTTGAGCGCAATCTCACAATTCGATCGGAGCCGTTTCTTGCGCCGCGCCGCAATCACATCGAGCGCATCGGAAATCCGACCGTCTCGCCCGGTGATGAAATCGAGACCGCCATCGTAATCGCAAACGACGGCAGCGCCCCGGTGACCGGCGCGGTGCTGCAAATTCGAATCGATCCAGCACTTGAAGACCTGCGGCTGACTGAAAAAAATCTCAAGCTCAGCTTGGACGGTGAGGCCGCGCAGATCGGCGCGCTCGAACCCTATGCAACGCGTCGATTCAGCCTTCGCGCACGAATAAAGACGCCGTATTCGGATCGTAGCGCGGTTCGGCTCGGTGCAAGTCTGCAGAGCCGCGAACTCGGCGAAACCAATCTCGGCGATGTGGTCTACACCGTCGATTCGCATCCAGCGTTTTCAACCGAGCGCTCCAAACTTGAACTGAGCAGCGCTGAGATGCTGCGCCCCAATCAACAAACCGACGTACTGGTTCACATTACGAATGAAGGGACGGATGTCGCGCAGAACGTGCGGCTGCGGCTCTACATCTCGCCCGAAGCATCGTTGGAGAGCGTCGATGGCGCCGCGCGCGAAGGCGCAAGCCTGGTCCTCGGCGAGGTTGCACCGGGCAGCACCGTCCATGCGCGCCTCGGGTTACGTCTGTTGCGCAGTCTTGCGCGCGAGTACCCGGTAAGCATCGAGGGCGTGCTGAGCGCCGAGAGTGTGCTGCCGGTTCCGCTCGAGAAACTCGCGATCGTTACAACCGCCGAGCCGGACTTCGCAATCGGCACCTTTCGAAGCGACCCGCCCGAAGTGGTGGATGTCGGTGAGATGGTTGAATACATTATGCATGTGCGCAACGGCGGCGACGGCCCCGCGCATCGCGTGAAAATTACCGTAGAGCCGCTGGAGACGCTCATCTATGTGCCCGGCAGCACAACGGTGAACGATGTCAATGTGCGCGATGTAGGAGCGGGAGCGCCGTTTGTGAGCGAACGCGGCATTGTCTTAAACGATGTGGATCCCGGTGTCGAAGCCGTCATTCGCTGGCGAGAAGTCGTACACAACGGGTTAGCCGCCGGCGAAGCAATCGTGCGATCTGCGAAGATCAGTTACGACGGCGATCGCGCCGATAGCATTCGATCCTGCGAACTAAACGTTCGCTCAGTTCCGTCGTTTGCAAACAACATTCCCGGTCTGCCGTTTGGACTTGACGGCATGATCGGTCCCGCGTTTGTCGGTACGCAGACCGCGTTGCCGAATGCCGACGATCGTTTTGTCGAACTGCCGCCGGCCACTCCGGTCGCGATGAACGGTGACTATCACACCACGCGAACTGCGCTGCAATCGGGCGAGATACTTGATGAACAGTCGGAACCGCATGTTACCGCTGCAACGACTGCGCTTGATGCAACCCGGTTGGGGAGAGCGCTTCGGTTTGTTGACGAAGCTCGCAACGGGAACCTAGTCAGCCACCTGTTTGCACTTCGAGCATTCTTTCCGGACGCGCTCAACCCATCAACCCCTGAGCTTGAGGATGCGCTTGCCGCGCAGCGCGCCGGATTGCTTGAGCTAACGAATCAACTCTTCATAAAGCTGCGGGTGTCGAGCTACAACCTGATCGAGACCGATATTGAAACGCCGTCATCGCGCACGACGCTGCTGCAGTTTTTGGAATCTGTTTGCGAAAACGCGGATACTCCGCGCTCGCCGGATTCCGAACCGCAACTGCACGGAACGCTCGACTTGGATCATCTGCGCGCGGGGCTTGACGAACTGAGAGAGGCGCCGCTGGGTAGCGCCAATGCCTGGATTGCGCTTGCGGAGTTTCTTCCAAATTCGACCAATGAGCTGCGCGCCTATCGCGAGCAATTGATTGCGGCGCTCGGGGGTCTCTCGCATCGTTCCCCGGCACAGTTCTTGGCTGCGCTCGAGCGCGGTGCGAGCCCCGAACTCGACGGTGCTCTTCAGGCAGTCTGCGAGAGCTTTCGCGCGAACCGCGTGTGATGTCGACGCTGCTGCTGGTTCTGCTGGCGATTTTCCTGGTCGGCGCGGCGCTCGGCATCTACGCGCTGGCCGCTCCGCGCCGTCGGCACACCGCTTCTGTCGAGACAGCGCAGCCCGAGATCGCTGCCGAGAAGCCGCTCGAATTCGATCAGACCTGGAGCGAACAGGCCGGCCGCGAGTTTAGCGGGCTATCGGAGACCGCCCGCTGCGAGCTGGTTTTTGCGGTCGCCGCGCTCGATGACGCTCCCGCGCACCGGTTGCTGCTGGCGGCGCTCGGGGATTCTTCCGAAGCGGTTGCGACGGCGGCAGCACACGCGCTAGCGAGATCGGGGAACTTGGCCGACGTGCAAGCCTACGCGAGTGAACATCCAGGCCCGCGGACCGAACGCATTCTGCAGACCATCGCCCTGCTTGCACCGTAGGTTGTCCGCTCGCCGATAGGGAAGGCTCGGGTGTGGCAGCCAGCACCTTAACCGGAATCTTCGCGCCCGGGTCGCCGGTGCTCTTAGAGAGCCTGCGAACCTTGGTTATCTCGCCGAAGCACAATACGCTCCCAGGCGAAACGATTCGCGCGGAATGGGTCTTCTCAAACCTCGGGGGCGCTCCGGCCACCGGAATGCGCGTGCGATTTTCGCTCCCGTCGGGGACACGTTTGCAGACGCAATCCGAACTGATTGACGGCGTACCGCTCGAAGCCGGGCAAGGCTTTGTTGAAACCGACGGCGCGCCCGTTGGGGATTTGCAACCGGGCGCTTCACGCTCCGTAGCCGTGAGTTTCGTCGTCGGCGCGACGATCGAAGATAACAGCGAACTGATCTTTCAGGCTGCGCTCTGCTCCGAGCAGACGGGACTCATCGGCTCTAACATCGAGCGGGTGATCGTCCACAGCCAACCCGATCTACGCGGCTCGGCAACGATGCTGACGCTAAGCGCGCCCGACAATCCGAAACCCGGCGACACGGTGAGCGTGCGCGCGACGATTGTGAACAGCGGACAGAGCAGCGCGCACGATTTGATGGTGATTCTTCCGGTTCCCGAGCACACCGTGTACGTTGCACGCAGCGCACGAATCGGCGGTCGTGTTCTGCTCAACACCGACGGTGATCCGTTCGATTACGGCGTCGATGCCGTCGCGGCGCCGCGCTTAACGCCGGGCCAATCGGTTGTACTGGAGTATCAAGCGGTGATCGAGAGCCCGCTTGCCGACGGAATGCGACTCAAAGCAATCGGCGCGATCTCTTCACGTGAGTGTGCCGAGTTTGCAATTGCAAGTTCTGAAGTGCTGGTGTACTCGCCGGTGAACTTCGATGGAGACGAGAGCGCGCTCACGGTTTTCTGCGACGATGCGGTCTCGCCGGGAATGCGCGTTCCGATGACGGTGCGCGCGGTGAATACCGGAACCGGCGCGGCTCAATCAGTCTCTATCGTATTCGACCTGCCGGAAGGCTTGATCTACACGCCCGGTTCGGCGCACATTGACGGTCAGCCGGTCGGCGACGAATCGGTGCGGGGTTCAACGTTCGCACTGGGTTTAATCGGCGCCGGGCGCATTGTTGATGTTGGACTAGCGGCGACGATTGCCGTTCCGCCGAGCGCGGATATGACGCTGCCGATCGGCGCGCAGATCCGCTGGAAAACGGGCGAGCGCCGGTTTGCGCGTACGCTCACAGTCAAAGTTGCGCCACGTTTCACGCGCGCGCGAAATTATATCGAAGTCGATCGGCGCACCGTGCAGGCGCGCGAAGATGTTGCCTACACCGTGCACGTTTTCAACGACGGCACCGCTCCCGAACAGCGTGTTGGTCTGCGGATTCTGCCGGGGGCATTTCTTGAAGATATTCGGATCGCCGAAACGCCGGATGAGCCGGCAGAATATACCGGTCCGCTCGAACTGAGAATCGTGCATCCGCATCAGGAGCGTCGCTTTACAGTGCTTGCGCGGGTGGCCTCGCCGGTTCCGGATCGCTCGAACGCAAGCTTAGGCGCGGTGCTCGAATTAGAATCGGGCGCGACCGATTTGGGTGTCGGGACGGTCGTCGTGCGATCGCGCCCGCAACTCATCGCCGAGAATTGCGGCTGGGAGTTACTTGACAATCAGCCTTTGCGACCGCTGCAAACCGCCCAATTCGTGGTGCGGTTTGTCAACGACGGTTCGGACAGTCTGCAGGATGCACGCGCGGTTTTGGAGTTGCCGCCCGAACTCTCGCTAGAACGCGCCGACGGTGCGCGCCGCGACCGAAACACGCTGCTGTTCGGTGATGTTGCCGCGCACAGCGATCACGAAGCGCGTGTAACGATTCGCTTGAATCGCCCGCCGAAAGATTCGCAGGCGCTCGCAATAGAAGGCTCGCTCTATGGGCGCGGTGTGAGCGCTGTGCGGTTGGCGCCGCTTGATGTGCCGACGTTCTGCGAATCGCTCTTTGAAGAGGGTGCGGTGCTGCTGGCAACGCCGGCCGATACGGTGAATGCCGGTGAGCGCGTAATCTACGAACTGCGCGTGCGAAACACCGGTGACGGACCGGCTCGCGAGTTCATCGCGCGCGGCGTACCGTCAAATCTCGCGGTCTATGTGCCGGGCAGCACAACCGTGAACGGGATGAATGTGCCCGATGATTTAGGGACCTCGCAGCTATGGTCGCAGCGCGGTTTGGTTTTGACCGACATCAATCCCGGGGTCGATGTGCGCGTGCGCTTCGAAATGATTGTGATGGCGCCGTTGACCGTCGGTACGCCGATCGATGCGCGCATCGTTATTACTTGGGATGGTGAACGGTCGTTTGCGCTGGCCGCTCCGCGGCTGCTCGTGCAGTCGACGCCGACGATCGGTGAATCGGTCGCCGGAACGCCGATCTCGATTGCGCAAGGTGAGCCGCCGTGGCCGGAGTTTCGCCCGATCGAGGAACCGCAAAACGAGACTGAGCCCGCAAGTGCGGCGGCTCCGCCGGTTATGCTGCTCGGTGAAATCGCCGCTCCGCCGCGCGAAAGCTCGCAACCCGCGGCACTAGAGTCGGCGCGCACCGGCGGCCCAGTCGGCTATCTCGATCTCACGCCCGATCAAGCCGCCCAACTATTGCGGATGCTAAAAAAGAGCGATGCGGGCGGGCTGCTCTCGCACGTCTTCGCAATCCGCGCATTTTTTCCGCAGAGTCTACTCGGCGCAAATTCCGAACTCGAGAAGAGTTTTGCCATCGCCGGAAGAGCCGTTCGCGCGCCGCTGGATCGCTTGTTCGTGCGCTTAAAAACGCCGCGCTTGTCGCTCACCGCAAAAGACTTGGAAGATCGCGATAGCCGCTTTGCACTGCGTCAAGCGATTACCGCACTGCTTGAAGCGCCGCCGGGCGAAGCGGATGAACCGGCTCGCGGGATCGTCCGCGTCAGTGGACCGATCGACACCGCGGAGATTGGTCGGCTGCAGTTTGCACTCGAAAGCGAACCGCTCGGATCGGTTGTACCGTGGCTCGTGGGTGCGCATTTGATGGGTAAGACGATACAGCACGACGGAGCCGCATCGGATCAGCTAGGCGCATATCGCACGGAATTGATCAAGGTGTTCTCGCTGCTGCAAACGTTGCCGCTGACCGAGTTCCACCGCGTCTTAACCAGCAGCGTCAACCGCACGCTCGACGATGCCCTCGCGGGCGTACTTGAGACTCTGCGCGACGCAGCGCACATTGCTGTCGAGTAACCTTTATCTCGTCCTCGTCGGCATCTTCGCACTCGGTGCGATCCTCTTCGGCATCGGTGGCGCGCTCAAGCGTCGCACATCGAAAATCACTTGGCCGCGCCTGCTCGATGGTGACGATGCTGACTACGACCTGGCCGCTCGAATCGATATGATCGAACGCCTCGGCATCGTCGGCGAAGACTGGTGCGACGCAATCCTCGCGCAAGCTGCATTAGAAGAACACGATCGTGACGCGCTCGCCGCCATCATGTGCGCCCGATCCGCGACGTACTGACCAAGCTCCGCGACACCGCCATTGTGTAGAGAACGACTCTCGACGAACCCTTACGGCTTTTTATGAAAGTATTCGACCAAAATGCGCCTAGCGATTGGGCCGGCGACTTGCGCACCGTAGCCGCCGCTGCGATCGACGAAGACCGCGATTGCAAGTTTAGTGTGGGCAACCGGCGCGAATGCGACAAACCAGGTCGTGTTGGGGCCGCTGCCGCCGGCGGTTTGCGCGGTGCCGGTTTTTCCGCCGTAGGGTAAGCCGTCGATCGCCAGACCATAGCCGGTGCCGCCGGCCGAAGTGACGTCGGCCATGCCGTTGCGCACGGCTTTAAGCGCCTGCGCAGTTACCGGAACTTGACGAATAACTTTCGGCGCAAATGTTTTTATGGTCTTGCCTTGCGGATCGCGAATCGCGTGGACAATCTGCGGCTGGTAGAGTGTGCCGCCGTTTACGACGGCTGAGAGCACGTCGGCCATCTGAAGCGGTGTCGCTTGCATTGCGCCTTGACCGATTCCGAGGCTGCAC
>JALYVT010000107.1 GCA_030853105.1 Vulcanimicrobiota bacterium | reverse complement strand
ACGTTCTGGGTCGCCGCATCGTTCTGCAAGTGTGAGGTTGAAACAATGTTGGTTCGCATAGCTCTTAGCGCGGTTATGGTCTTGGGTCTGCAGTCCCTTGCATTTGCTGCAGGCGGCTGTACCGACGAAACGCTTAATGTCCGCGGTACACCGCTTAGCGTGAGCTATTGCGTTACCCGGACCGCCCGCGCAGGCAGTGAGATCATCGTTACGGTTGCTCAGCGGTTTTCCAGTTCTCGCGGATCCTTCTCCCAGACCGAACCGCTGCAGTTCGTAGCCGGGATCGACCGATCCCGAACGATATCGGACGTCAACCTCGCGCAAGCCGGCATCGCGGGTACGGTGCACCTCACACTATCATACAACGGCGGCCTGATTCACGTCGATTCCGCCATGCTCACGCCCGGCGCCATCACGATCAAATAATTTCGCCCCAGCTTACAACCGAAGGGCTGACACTGTACCGATACCCGCCCCTGCAATCCCTCGCGAGATAATTCCCGTGAGGCGCAACTTTTGGGCGGAATCGGGTATTAGGGGTTTTTGATGCGGCGACGGTATATCGCGTTTAGCAATTCCAAGATTCCCGACGGCTGTCGATAGGAGAGTCATGCCCTGTACGGCTTTTGCAAACCTCACGGCTCCCGAGCAAGCGCGCTTCCTATACGACAACATTCCACCCGGACTCTTTCGGGTCGAAGATGCCGAAGACAAGATTCCCTGGCGCATCTCTCCCGAGCCGTTCGCATTAGCTCCCAAAACGCTCGAACGCATCACCACCATCGGAAACGATCTATTCGCGTTTTACAAGGCACTCAACGGGCTCTACAACCGGAGTGCGCGCGGCACCGCGCCCGGCTTCATCTCCGAGTATCTCGATCAAGGCAAGCCCGAACACATCGTGCGGCTAGCGCGCCAAAATCGCTTCAAACAAGAGATCCCGTCGATCATTCGACCCGACCTGATTCTTACTAACGACGGCTTCATCGCATCCGAACTCGATAGCGTTCCCGGCGGAATGGGCTTCGTCGGCGCGATGATGCAGACGTATTGCCGGCTCGGCTTCGAAAGCATCGGCGGCGCCGACGGCATCCCGCAGCAGTTTAGCGCGATGATCAAGGCGGTGAGTCGTGCGGATCATCCGACCGTCGCGATTGTAGTCTCGGAAGAATCGAACGACTACCGCTCCGAGCTGAGCTGGTTGGCTGCCGCGCTCAATCGCATGGATATTCTCACCGCACACGTTTGCTCGCCGCAAGATATCATCTTCACCGAGGAAGCGCTGTTTATCCGGTTCGAAGATGGGCGCGAAGAGAAGATCGACTGTCTCTACCGAAACTTCGAACTTTTCGATCTGCTGAATATTCCAAAGCAAGAGCTGATGCTTTACGCTGCGCGGCACAATCGGGTGAAGATAACGCCGCCGCCCAAAGCGCATATGGAAGAGAAGCTGGCGTTCGCACTTCTGCATCATCCGCTGCTAAAGACACTTTGGAAAGCCGAACTCGGTCCAGAGATTTTCGCGCGGCTGCAGCTGCTCTTTCCCGAAACGTGGGTGATCGATCCGCGGCCGATGCCGCCGCAATCGGTGATTTACGGCCTAGAGGTTGCGGGCGGACCGGTCAACGATTGGATGCGACTCTCCTTACTCGGCAAGAGCGAACGCGATTTCGTGGTCAAACCGTCCGGATTTTCAGAGCTCGCGTGGGGTTCACGCGGCGTTCGAATGGCGAACGATCAAACCAAAGATGAGTGGGTAGCCACGCTCAAAGAAGCGATCGACAACTTTGAGACGACGCCGCGCATTCTGCAGCGCTTCTATAAAGGCAAACGCGTCCGTCAACCGTACTTCGATCGCCGAGCCGACGAGGTGCGCAGTTTTGACGGCCGCGTTCGCTTGTGTCCCTACTTCTTCATTACCGGTGAGAGCGTGCAGATCGGCGGTATTCTCGCAACTGTCGCACCCGCCGACAAGCGTTTAATTCACGGAATGACGGATGCCGTGATGGCCCCGTGCATCGTCAAAGACGATGGAAACTAATAGCTCATCGCGTTCGAGTGATGATGATGTTTTGCGAGGGCACGTCCAGTTCGTCGAAAAGCATGGTTTTCGGATCGTACCATTCGGTGAACGGAACCGGGCTGCCGACTGAGAGGCTTACGTCGGTGGCCGGGACTGCCGCCGGGCGCGCGGGTTTTGCGGTCGTGTCGGCGGAGATCGGGAATGCTTGGCCGTAGACCGGCGCGATGCCGATGACCGGACCGCCGCTCACCTGCGCCATCTGCGCCGGGAGCAGGAAGAAGCCGCCAACCAAGGCGCCGTCTATAATGACGAAGCCTTTTGCGTTTGCGGTTAAATCGTACGATTTATTTGAAAGTTGCGCAACATCGGAGGTTTGCTTTGCGCTGCCGTTCGCAAACGACAGCGCCGCGTGAAGTTTTTGACCTGCATTATTGTAGTTTGCATCGTACGACGTCGGGGTGAGTTGTGAATTGACGACCTGCGTTGTGGTTGCCGCGACCGCTTGACCCGCGATGGTCGCCGAGGCGGACTCCTCAACGCTTAGGCCGGTTGCGGAATGCTTGACAGTAAGCGTCGTCGTTCCGAGCTTTTGTCCGCTCAGACTTGAGGAATAGGTGTAGGTTCCATCAGCCGGTGTGACCGGGGCGGATCCGTTTAGGGCAAGCGTCAATATCAGCGGAAGCAAAGTGGTCCTTTCTAAGGTGAAGCCGGAGTTAGGAGCGCCGATTTGACGACGTCCAGCAGATGATCGACCTCATCGGTCGTGTTATAGCCGTGCGGCGAGATTCGTATCCCGTTTGCGCGATAGGTTGTGATGATGCCTTCATGCTGTAACCGTTTTCCAAGCGCGATCGGATCGGTTCCATGGCAACCGAAAGTCAGGATACCAGAAGAGACTCCCGGACCGCGCAGGCTTGCAATTCGCGCGCCGAGCCCGCGCAGACCGCTCTCCAAGCGATCGGTCAGCATCAGGACGTGGTCCGCGATCCTTTGCACGCCCGCTCGCTCCAAAAGTTCAACCGCAGACGCGATCGAGAGCGCCCCGATAAAGTTCGGCGTGCCGCCCTCGAACCGGCCGGCATCGTCACGTAGCGGCTGATCGTAGTTCAGGAAATCCCACATGTCGGCGACCGAGCGCCAACCCGGCGAAGCTAACTGCAATCGATCGAGCAGCGATGCGCGCAGGTAGAAATACCCGACGCCCTGCAACGAGAGCATCCATTTTGCGCCGCTGCCGTAGAGCGCGTCGATATTGCACGCGCGCACATCCAGTGGAAACGCGCCCAACCCTTGAATCGCATCGACGCAAAACAATGCTCCCCGCTCGTGGGCAACCTCTGCCAGCGACGCCAAATCGTGCCGATAGCCGTCGTTAAATGAGACCCAGGAAACGGTAACGACTTTTGTTTTGGCAGTCATCTGAGCGCGCAAGATATCCGGCGTCAATCGCTGGTTTGCGGTTTCAACAAACCGCACAGCGACGCCGCGCTCGCGAACGGTTAGCCACGGCAACGCATTTGAGGGGAATTCGTTATCGCATAACAGCAACTCATCGCCGGCTTCCCAACGGACTCCCGCCGCGAGAATTGATGCGCCGTCACCGGTGTTACGCAGGAATGCAATTTCATCACCCTGCGCGCCGATAAAGTTTCCGAAGCGTTCTCGATATTCTGGCATCTTTAGCTCGTAGCCGAACACGCCCATTACTCCGCCTTCGGCCTGATCGTCCACAAACTGCGTGAGCGCGCGGCGGCTCGATTGCGGCAAGACGCCGACAGCCGCGTGGTTAAAGTACGCATACTTCCGGGTTACGGAAAACTCTTCGCGAGACAGCGGCGTGGTCACCGGTTAAAGACTTCCTACCATCTCCTTGGTATGCCAGCCGATGTTGTTCGCGCGGTCGCCGACGCGTTCGAGCGCAGCCAAGACGAACAGCATTCGCGTTCCGGCGCGCACCAATTCAGGGTCAGCCTGCATCTCTTGCTGCAGCGCTTTTACGCCGCGCTTGTAGAGTTTGTCCACTTCGTCATCTTGCTCGATGGTGAGCTGCGCCAACTCCGGGTCGCGTTCGGTATAGGCTCGCATCGCATCCAGCAGCATCCCGTGCGCCACGCCCGCAATCCGATCGATCTCCACCCGGGCGGGCCGTAGCGGCACATCCGCCAGCTTGATGGCATTCTTCGCAATATCGACCGCATAATCGCCGACACGCTCCAAGTCGGTTGCGATCTCGAGCATAGCGGCGATCTCGCGCAGTTCGCCGGCAACCGGCTGCTGACGCCAAATTAGCTCGATGCAGGCAGCCTCAATTTTACGGCGCAGATCGTCTACAACATCATCGCCGGCGACCACTTGCGCGCCGGCGTTTGAGTCTCGCTGCTCGAGGGCGTCGACCGAGAGTCGGATAGCATCACCGGCCAAAGCGCCAAGACGAACGACGTCGAGTCGGGTCGACTCAAGTGCCTGATGATACGCGGTTCGCACGCTGCAAATACTCCTCTCGGCGACGGATAGCCCAAAAATACGGAATATCACTCATTCCGCGCGAGTCAAAAGGTTCCCGCGCACCATTGCACAAAGCCCCTCCGGCTTTCAGTATGTAAACGCTAAGGAGATTATTTCGTGCCAGATATTCGCAAAGTCGGCATCTGCGGAGCCGGACTTATGGGCAGCGGCATCGCACAAACTGCAGCCGCAGCGGGGTTTGAGGTCGTTTTAATGGAGGTTGCCGACGCCCCGCTTCAGCGCGGCATGGGCTCAATCACCAAATCACTCGATAAGTTTGTCGAAAAGCAGAAACTCAGTCAGGAACAGCGCGACCAGACGCTCGCACGAATCACGCCGACTACCGACCTTAAGAACCTTAAGGATTGCGATCTGGTGATCGAGGCGATCATCGAAAACATGGAGCAGAAACTCGTTCTTTTCAAAGCGCTCGACGAAATGCTCGCACCGCACGCAATCGTCTGCTCCAACACCTCCAGCCTGTGCGTTATCGAGATGGCGGCCGGAACCAAACGAGCCGACCGCGTAGCCGGTCTGCACTTCTTCAATCCGGTTCCGATTATGAAGCTGGTTGAGATTGTTCGCACAATTGCAACCAGTCAAGAGACCGTCGACGCGCTCTACGGCCTTGCGAAAAAACTCGGCAAAGAAGCGGTCTTGGCAAAAGATACGCCGGGCTTTATCGTAAACCGGCTGCTCGTTCCGTATCTGCTCTATGCGATTCGCGTTTTCGAAGAGGGACTAGCATCGCGCGAAGACATCGACCAGGGGATGAAACTCGGCTGCGGCTATCCGATGGGTCCGCTCGAACTGCTCGACTTCGTCGGATTGGACACGACATATTACATCGCGCAAATCATGTTCGATGAGTTCAAGGACCCGATGATGGCGCCGCCGACCCTGCTCAAGCGCATGGTCCTCGCCGGTCAATATGGTCGTAAGAGCGGAAAGGGCTTCTATGACTATGCAAAATGAACCGACGAAATTTGAGAGCATCGTCGTCGAATCGAGCGAGCAAGTTGCCATCGTTACGCTGAACCGGCCGAAGGTGCTCAACGCGCTCAACGCGCCGTTGCTGGCGGAACTCGCACAGGCGCTTGATGAACTCGAAGATGACGACGGCATTCGTGCGGTCATTATTACCGGTTCGGGCGAGAAGGCGTTTGCGGCCGGAGCGGATATCGGCGAACTCAACGAATTGCCGAACGCCGTTGAAGGTGCTCGCAAGGCACGAATGGGTCAACAAGTGACGCTTCAAATCGAGCGGCTTCGCAAGCCGGTTATCATGGCGATCAACGGCTTCGCACTCGGCGGCGGCTGCGAGTTGGCAATGAGCGGCGACATCCGCATTGCGAGCGAAAACGCAAAGTTTGGGCAGCCTGAAGTCAATCTCGGGTTGATTCCGGGCTACGGCGGCTCGCAACGCACGACGCGGCTGGTAGGGAAAGGCATGGCGATGTTCTTGTGCCTGAGCGGCGACATGATCGACGCGCAGACCGCCCTTCAAATCGGGCTTGTGGAACGCGTCGTGCCGCGCGATGAGTTGCTACCCGCAGCTATCAAACTCGGGGAAACGATTGCGCAAAAAGCTCCGCTTGCCATTGAGGCTTGTAAACGCGCGATCAATTCCGGCACGCACCTTGCAATGGCAGACGCGCTCGAAATTGAGGCGCTCGAATTTGGAACGCTTGTCAACACTGAAGACTTCAAGGAAGGCACCAGCGCATTCCTCGAAAAGCGTAAACCCAATTGGAAATCTCGGTAGCGAATCCTGGGCCTCGCCGCAGGCGAAGTCTGCTCAGGATCAGTGTCGAGGGGCGCAGCCGAATTCCGCTCAGGGTGACGCCGGCGATAGCGGGCCTACATTGGACGAATCCGGAGTCGAAGTTCACCGTCGTCGAAGTGCGCAACTAGCGCTTTCTGGAAACCATTCGCATGGCGAGTGGTTTTGAGTCAACATGAAAGCTACGGTATATCATGCTGCCGGCGACGTGAGACTTGAGAATGTCGCGGATCCCGTCTTGCGCAAGCCGACTGATGCGCTTGTTCGCGTGTTACGCGCGGCAATCTGCGGTTCCGATCTGTGGTTTTATCGCGGCGTTACGAAGTGGGAACCGGGTATGCGTACCGGCCACGAGTTTGTCGGTGTCATCGAAGAAGTCGGCAGCGACGTGCTCGATTTCAAGCCTGGCGACTATGTGATCGCGCCGTTCGTCATCTCGGACGGCACGTGCGAGTTTTGCAAGGCTGGTTTGCAAACGTCGTGCCTGCACGGCGAGGGTTGGGGTGACGATGCCAACGGTGCTCAGGCCCAAGCAGTTCGCGTACCGCTCGCAGACGGCACCCTGGTGAAGATGTTGGCGGAGGTTGCCGGCGATGCACGCAAGCTTGCTAGTGCAACTGCGCTGACCGACGTAATGGCGACCGGGCATCATGGCGTTCTAACTGCCGGGACGCACGCAGGCGGCACCGTCGCGATAATCGGCGACGGCGCAGTCGGGCTTTGCGGCGTGCTGGCCGCCGGACGCTTGGGCGCTGAAAGGATCATCAGCATCGGACACAACCCAAAACGACTGGAGATCGCTCGCTCTTTCGGTGCCGGCTATCTCTTCAACTCGCACGATGCCGACATCGCCGAACAGGTTCGCGAGTTGACCAAGGGCGGTTCCGCATCGGTGCTTGAGGCGGTCGGTAATCAGGAGAGCCTCGATCTTGCAATCGGAATTGCGCGGCCCGGTGGGGCGGTCACGTTTGTCGGCGTGCCGCACAATGTGAAGCAGATCAACATGCGGACGCTCTTTACCGAAAACGTCTCCCTACGCGGTGCGGTTACGCCCGCGCGCGCGTACATTCCCGAACTGCTTGCAGACGTTGAGAACGGCTCGCTCGATCCGTCGCCGGTCTTTGATTTAGAGTTGCCGCTCGATCGCGTCGCCGAAGGGTACGCCGCAATGGACGAGCGCAAAGCGGTTAAAGTGCTTCTAACTGCTGGATAGTGCACCGCGAAGAGACTTACTTAGCCGGGGCTGTGCTCGCTTAATTGGTTCTCAGCGTTTGCCATGTTTAGCTTTA
>JALYVT010000106.1 GCA_030853105.1 Vulcanimicrobiota bacterium | reverse complement strand
AACCCATAGAGCAAGAAATACTGCTCGAAGAGATCGAAGTAATCGTCGGTCGTTTCGGCCTTGGCGAATTTGCCGTTGCCGATTCGGCTGGTTGCATCGTCGATCGTGAGCAGCAACGAACACTTTGGGGCTCGACCTTCGAACCAATCATGCGGTGATCCATCGGCTTGGACCAACTCGCCAAAACAGGGTCGTCGCTCGCGTAATAGATGGCTTGCATATTTTCTGGTTTTGCTTTTCCACAGGTGTTCGGTAATGAGCAGCTTACGCAGCGACTCCCGGCTGATTGTGATACCATCGCGCTCTTGTAGTTTTTCGGCGGCGAAGGTGGGGCCGAATCCAAGATAGACCCCTCGGCAGCGTTCGAGCGCAGTCTGTTTGAGTTGCTGATCGAGCGCGTTGTTCGGCCGATGCCCTCGCCGCTTGGAGGCGATTGCGGCAGGCCCCCCACGGCGGTAGGCTCGGACCAGGCGCTTCATCTGCCGGGTGGAGAGCTGGAGTAAGCGGGCAGCTTCGACTTGGAGTATTCCCCCCAAGCCAACCTGTTGAATGACCTCCAAACGGGCGAGTTCTTTTGTCGTCAAACTGATAAGCTCCATACGGGAGCCCGTTGGTCGCGCCTAGGGGACATCTCTGCTTTGCAGGGCTAGGGGACATTTTCGCTTTGCTCCTACAGGGCACAGCACCCGTTTGACTCCCTCGGGCGGCCCTGGTATACTACTCGTCTGTGCCCCAGAGCATGTAGAAGCAACCCGAGGACGGCCGGCCAGCCGGACCCAGGTTTGCTATGCGTGCATGAGGCCGGAGATTCGCAACGCGAATCCTTGCAGCGGTCTGGAGAACGATGAACTTAATAGACGTCAACAATTTCGATGCGATGCGAATCGGTCTGGCTTCGCCTGAGCAAATTCGCGCCTGGTCGTTCGGTGAGGTGAAGAAACCTGAGACGATCAACTACCGCACTCTCAAGCCGGAACGCGACGGCTTGTTCTGCGAAAAAATCTTCGGACCAACCAAAGACTGGGAATGCCACTGCGGCAAATATAAACGCATTCGCTTTAAGGGAATGATCTGCGATCGCTGCGGCGTCGAAATCACGCGCGCGAAGGTGCGCCGCGAGCGCATGGGCCATATCGAACTGGCGACGCCGGTCACCCACATTTGGTATTTTAAGGGCGTCCCCTCGCGAATAGGCATTTTGCTCGACATGTCTCCGCGCCAACTCGAAAAAGTCATCTACTTCGCCGCATATATCGTGATCGATCCGGTCAACACTCCGCTTCAAAAGCGCGAGGTGCTCACGGAGCAGAAGTATCGCGAAGCCCGCGAAAAATACGGTAACGGATTTAAAGCCGGTATGGGCGCCGAAGCGATTCGCGAACTGCTGCGGGATCTAAACCTGCGCAAGCTGCAAGAAGATTTGCGCAAAGAGTTCAAGGAAACCACCGGGCAGAAGCGTCTCAAAGCCATCAAGCGCCTCGAAGTTATCGAAGCGTTCTTAGCGTCGGGCAACAAACCCGAGTGGATGATTCTTTCTGCGGTGCCCGTGATTGCGCCCGAACTGCGCCCAATGGTGCAGCTCGACGGCGGCCGCTTTGCGACCTCCGATTTGAACGACTTGTATCGACGCGTCATCAATCGCAACAACCGTCTTAAGCGGCTGCTCGAACTCAGCGCGCCCGAGATCATCATTAAGAATGAAAAGCGGATGCTGCAGGAAGCGGTCGATGCGCTGATCGACAACGGCCGCCGCGGGCGTCCGGTTACCGGCCCCAACAACCGTCCGCTCAAGTCGCTCTCGGATATTTTGAAGGGCAAGCAAGGCCGATTCCGCCAGAATCTTCTCGGCAAGCGTGTCGACTACTCGGGCCGCTCGGTCATCGTTGTCGGGCCGAACCTAAAGCTGCATCAGTGCGGTCTCCCAAAAGAGATGGCGCTTGAGCTTTTCAAACCATTTGTGATGAAGAAGCTGGTTGACCGTGCCCAAGCCCACAACATCAAAAGCGCGAAACGCATGGTCGAGCGCGTGCGTCCCGAGGTCTGGGATGTTCTCGACGAAGTCATTCGCGAACACCCGGTGCTGCTCAATCGCGCGCCGACGCTGCATCGGCTCGGTATTCAGGCATTTGAGCCGGTCTTGGTCGAAGGCAAAGCGATTCATCTGCATCCGCTCGTCTGTACGCCGTATAACGCCGACTTTGACGGCGATCAGATGGCTGTCCATCTGCCGCTCAGCGCGGGCGCTCAGGCCGAAGCGCGCATTTTAATGCTCTCGGCGAACAATATCTTGCAGCCGAGCTTCGGAAACCCGGTCTCGATTCCGACTCAGGATATGGTGCTGGGCCTCTATTACCTCACGTTCCAGCGTGATGAATACAAAGGGCCGGCAAAGGCGACGATTATCGACGATTACGATAATCGGCTCAAACCGCGCAGCAAAACCGGGAAGAACAAAGCCGCAAGCAACGGTGAGGCCGAACGTCTGCCGACCTTCTCCAACGCGCAAGAATCGATTATGGCGTTTGAGACGCACAACATCGCGCTGCAAGAGTGGATTACCGTGCGCTGGAAAGGTGAACTGATTCGCACCACCGTCGGTCGCGTTATCTTTAATAGCGCGTTTGCGCCGAAGTGGAATCAGCCGTTCCAGAACTCGATCATGGATAAGAGTGCGCTTAAGAAACTGATCACCGGTTGTTATCGCAAGTTCGGCAATGCCGAAACAGCTCGGTTTCTTGACGCAATCAAAGACCTCGGGTTCCACTATGCTACGCAATCGGGAACGACCGTATCGATCAGCGATATTATCGTACCGACGGCCAAGTACGAGATATTGGATAAAGCTCAAGACGAAGTTGACAAGCTGCACAAGCTCTACGATCAAGGCTTCATCTCGCACGACGAGCAGTACACGAAAACAATCGACATCTGGTCGAAGGCCGGCGATGAAGTTACCGGCGCGATGCAGGCAGCGCAAAACCCGCTCAATCCGGTCTTCATGATGGCGACCTCGGGTGCGCGCGGTTCTATCGCCCAGGTTAAACAGCTCGGCGGAATGCGCGGGTTAATGTCGGATCCGTCTGGTCGAATCTTGGAGATTCCGGTTAAGGCTTCGCTGAAAGAAGGCCTGACGGTTTTGGAGTACTTCATCTCAACCCATGGAGCGCGCAAGGGCCTCGCCGACACCGCGCTGCGTACGGCCGACTCCGGATACCTAACGCGGCGGTTGGTTGACGTTGCTCAAGATGTCATCATTCGAGAAGAAGATTGCGGAACGCCTAACGGCATCACCGTCTCCGATATTCGGGTCGGCAAAGAGATCATTGAGCCGATCTTCGATCGCATGGTCGGACGGCGCGCAGCCGAAGAGATTCGCGTCGAGCCGAAGAAGCCAACGACGAAGATCGTCGCGCGTGACGAAGAGATCGACGAGGAGAAAGCCAAAGCGATCATCGACGCCGGCATTACGTCGGTTAAGATTCGTTCGGCTCTGGCTTGCCAAGCGAAATACGGCATCTGCTCGGCTTGCTACGGCCGCAATCTTGCGACCGGGCAAAAGGTTGACATCGGCGAGGCGGTCGGCATCATTGCTGCGCAGTCGATCGGCGAACCGGGTACTCAGCTTACGCTGCGAACCTTCCACACCGGCGGCGTCGCAACCGAAGACATCATCACCGGTCTTCCGCGTGTTGAGGAAATCTTTGAAGCGCGCAAACCAAAAGGACAGGCGGTTGTCTCCGAAGTCGCCGGTACGGTAAAGATTGGTGAAGAGAAGGGCAAACGCATTCTCTATGTCACCGACGAAACCGGCGAACAGCACGAGTATGAAGTTCCGTACGGTACGCATCTAAGTGCGCATGAAGGCGATACGGTAAAACCGGGCGACCAGCTAAACGAAGGTTCGCTCAACCCGCACGACGTGCTGCGCATCAAGGGTGAGACTGCGCTGCAAAACTACCTGGTGCAAGAAGTGCAGAAGGTCTACCGCTCGCAGGGCGTCGACATCAACGACAAGCACATCGAAGTTATCGTTCGTTCGATGCTGCGCAAGGTCAAGATCGTCGATGGCGGCGACACGCGGATGCTGCCGGGTCAATTGGTCGAAGGGTCGTACTTTGCCGAACAGAATGTAAAACTCGGCAAAGAAGGCCAAAAGGCGACTGCGAATTCGGTCTTGCTCGGCGTGACCAAAGCCTCGCTTGCAACCGAGTCGTTCCTGTCGGCTGCGTCGTTCCAAGAGACAACGCGTGTGTTAACCGATGCCGCCATCAAAGGCAAGCATGATCCGCTACTTGGCCTCAAAGAGAATGTCATCATCGGCAAACTCATTCCGGCCGGAACCGGAATGCAGCGCTACCGCAATCTTGAGATTATGCCGGAGGGCCAAGACCTCGATGCCGAAGGTCGTCCCAAGAGCCATTTCCTTGATACGGTAGATGCAATATCCAACGACGATGCGGCGCTCTTTGAAGCAATCGGCAGCAACGGCGACGGCGTCAACAAACTCGTTAGCGCATACGATCGCGCTCGTCCTGAAGCGACCGTGCAGTACGAAGGTGAGTACGCCGACGACGTGAATGTTCACGCGCCGCCGAAACGTACGCAATACGATCGCATGGCTAAAGGCATCAATCCCGAAGATCTGTAATGCGACCAAAAACATCGGGTCGGGCGCGATACGCGATCATGATCCGTTCGCGCAACCTGTCATCCTGAGCAAGGATTTGCAAACGGCAAATCCGCTGTCGAAGGGCGATGGGCCGCGGTCGGTGGGTGAAGATCAACGAACGGGTCCGGCAGTAATGCCGGGCTCCTTTCGTCTGTGTCTGCGCATCGAGGAACCCGCGCGCGAAAATAAACCGTGGCAGGTTGTGCATTTGCTCCAGCATCGGGATGATCCGAGTTTACTGATCGATGCAGCGGACGCGTGGGAAGAGCATCGGTACGAATTTCTAACAGCCCTCTCCCGCGCGAAGGCTATTCTGCCGCAGATCGAGCCGTCACTGCGAAAGGGAATGTCGCTGCCATGGGGATTTGAACTCGACACCCTCGGCGTCTACGATTTTCTCGTGGCTACGGTTCCGCAATTAGACCAAGCGGACATCGGTGTCATTGTGCCCGCATGGTGGGTTGGCAAGGAAGCCAAATCTCGAATCACGGTAAGCGCGCACACCTCGCCGCTTGCTATCCATTTTGGGACGCTAACCGCCGATTCTCTGCTCGATGTTGAATGGAAGGCTGCCCTGGGCGAGCAGCAGGTTTCGATTCGCGAACTACAGCGGCTGGCGAATAGCAAAGTACCGCTTGTGCAGATGCGCGGGCAATGGGTTCACCTTGATGAAACACAGATACGCGCGGCGTTACGGAGGCTGAAAAACCGCTCTGGTAATCGAATCTCTATTCGCGACATCGTGCGCGCCTGCGTGGTCACGCCGGACGACGACGTGGAACTTGCGATTTCGCTCGGATCTACCGGCCCAGTCAGTGAGCTGCTGGAGCAACTGCAGGGGAACCGAACGTTTGAGCAATTGCTGCCCCCGACAAATCTCGATGCAACGTTGCGACCGTACCAGCTGCGTGGATTCAGCTGGCTGAAATTCCTATCGCAGTGGGGACTGGGCGCTTGTCTTGCAGACGATATGGGGCTCGGCAAAACCATTCAGGCACTTGCCTTAGTGCAAGACGACTGGGACACGCGCGGGCATCGGCCGGTGCTGCTGGTCTGCCCGACATCGGTAATCGGCAACTGGACCCGCGAAGCGCAGCGCTTCACGCCGCAGCTGCCGCTGCTCGTCCATCACGGCAGCGATCGCGAGCGCGGCTCTGGATTCGCAGACGATATCGAGCGGTGTGCGCTCGTCATCACAAGCTATGCGCTCCTTCAGCGCGACCGAGCGTTGTTCGCCGGCGTTCAGTGGCGCGGAGCAATTTTGGACGAGGCGCAAAACATTAAAAACCCGCAGAGCAAGCAGCATCGCGCCGCGTACCAACTGCGGGCTGATTATCGACTCGCGCTGACCGGAACCCCGCTCGAAAATCACATCGGCGACCTTTGGTCGATTATGGAGTTTCTCAACCCCGGAATGCTCGGAACACAGAACTCGTTTAAGACCGAGTATTTTGTACCGGTTCAGGGAGAGAGTAGTGCAGTTGCGGCGGAGCGTCTAAAGACGGCGACCGCGCCGTTCATCCTGCGCCGACTAAAAACTGACCCCAGCGTGATTGCCGATCTTCCGCGCAAACAAGAGATGAAGGTGTTCTGCACGCTAACTCGCGAGCAAGCTTCGCTCTACGCAGCCGTGTTGAACGAGTTCGACAATCGGATAGACGACTTCAGCGGAATTCAGCGGCGTGGAATGATACTCGCGCTCATCTCAAAACTTAAGCAGATCTGCAACCATCCAGCGCAGTTTGCCGCAGACAACTCGGCGCTAAGAGATCGCTCGGGAAAACTCACCCGTCTCGAAGAGATGCTCGAAGAAGTTCTCGATGTCGAAGAGCGTGCGCTGATCTTTACCCAATATGCGCAGATGGGTTCCCTCATTAGGCAGCGTTTAACGGAACGGTTCGGCCGTGAGGTGCTCTTTCTGCACGGTGATGTTCCCAAACAAAAGCGCGACGAATTGGTAGAGCGCTTTCACACCGCCGGCGGGCCGCCGCTTTTTGTGCTATCGCTGAAGGCCGGCGGGAGCGGATTAAATTTGACTGCTGCTAATCATGTCTTTCACTTCGACCGGTGGTGGAATCCGGCTGTCGAAAATCAGGCGACGGATCGCGCGTTTCGGATCGGCCAATCCAAACATGTGCAAGTGCATAAGTTTGTCTGTGCCGGGACGCTGGAGGAGAAGATCGACAAGCTTATCGAGAGTAAGCGCGCAATTACCGAGCAAGTTGTCGGCAGCGGCGAGTCCTGGCTAACCGAACTCTCCAGTACGCAGCTGCGTGAGGTGCTGGCGTTAGCTGCGGACGCAGTCGAAGAGTAAGCGAGCAGGCGGTCCGCAGAAACATCTTTGCTTGCTGCGGCGTTCTCTTGTCTGTAAAAGAAAGGGAAACTTACATGAATAGATCGTCTTCCTATGCTGCAGCGGTGCTTGCGCTCGGCTTTGTGTTTGCGCTCAGCGGCCTCGCGCGCCCCGCCGGAGCGCAGGCAATGCAGACCGAGCCGGAGACGCTAGCCAGCCCGATGCCCTTGCATCCGCACCGTGTTAGCGGCACAATTACTGCGGTACACGGGCATTTAGTAACCATCCAGCAGAGCCGCGGAACAATCGTTATTAACGATCAGCCTGCGTTGAATGCGAAAACCACCGGCCAAGTTGCCGTTGGTAGGCAAATCGTCGCACAAGGATACTGGCGAGCGGGCACGTTCTATGCGACCGCGCTTCAGTTTGCTGCGGCGGGTGCGGTAGCCGTCGGCGACGAGGGATTGCACGATCGCGTAAGCGGCACAATCACCTCGGTAACCGGACATCTGGTTACACTCCAGCAGAGTCGCGGCTCGATCGTCATTAACGACCAGCCGGCGCTTGACGCCAAGGCAACGGGCCAAGTTGCCGTTGGGCGCCAGGTTGTTGCAGTCGGCTCTTGGCGCGGCGGTACATTCTACGCATCGGCGTTACAGTTCGGATTAGCGGCAGCGAAGATGCATGAGCCCGAT
>JALYVT010000105.1 GCA_030853105.1 Vulcanimicrobiota bacterium | reverse complement strand
CGCGTTTGTGCGGCTCTTAGAAAACGACAAACTGCATGAATACCTGAAGGCTTTCCTTGGTGCAACGTGCATTATTTACGCCTACACTTCGTCCAGTATGCCGCCTGGCGGCTCCAATTATTCGCGACGGATTCATGTGGACTGCCCACGTTTCATTTCGAACTACGTTACCAACATCGGAATAACGCTTGCACTTGACGACTTCACACTCGAAAACGGCGCCACCTACTTTTTGCCCGGTTCGCACCGGTCGGGGGAGCAACCTACCGAGGCGGCCTTCGAGGTTTGCGCTGTCCCGCTCTTGCCGAAGGCCGGCGACGCAATTTTATTCAATGCCCGAACTTGGCACCGAGGGGGGGTCAACAACTCCAGTACGTATCGGCACGCCGTGACAATGAACGTATGCCGCTCGTACATGCGCCAGCAGTTCGACTTTCCACGAATAGTGAATGATGAGGTTCTTTCGCAACTGGGAGAGCGCGGACGACGTTTTCTCGGCTTCGATGTACGCATGCCGACGTCGCTGCAGGAGTATTACCTTCCGGTCGATCAGCGACCCTACAAGCCTAACCAGGGTTAGCGTTGACTCCAACTGCCTTCGGCCCGCTTGCCAACGCGATTCTAGACCGATTCCCGCCTGATTGTGCCACGAGCATAGCCGATCCGAACGGCTTTGCCGATGCGCTCGTCAATATCATAGACCGCCGCATGTTGGGCGAGCCGCGCAATTTTTATGTTGTTGCCGAAGAGCCGCGGCTCACGCTCCTGAAGTCAATCGGCGTCGCCATTAAGGCGTCCAGCCAATCGCCGGATGCGTTCTTTCGAAATCTTGACGGGTTATCCGCGGGCACACTCACGATAAATGGCGTGCAACAGACTGTCGTCGAGAATCAAATGGTGCCTCAGGGAGCGAGCTTTGCCTTCCAGGATGCCTGCCTGAGCGCAGATCGAACCTTTTTTAACTCGTATACGATGCTCGAGCGATGCGTCCGGCTGTTTGGGTATCGACCAACCCGCGCGTCAATCGCGTCGGTTGCCGACTCACGTGTCCCGATACCCAATGGATCCGCTCCGGCGGGTGAGGAACTTGTTGTATGGGCACAGAGTGTGCATCCGGCCGTTATGGCCTTGCTTGAAGCAGTGTTGAGCGAGTTGCGTACACCGCACGTAATTATATCAGATTCGCTCTCGGGCGCGATCGCAGCCGCCGACTCGACGCAAGTGTTGGCCTCTGCACGCGCCATTCTTAGTGTGGTCGATGACCCGTCAGTTGTCTACGCACTCGCGCGATTCAATCGTCCATTGTGCGCACCCGCTTGTGGCGCATCAGCGGGAGTCGAAGGGCTGCAAGAGTTCGCCCTGTGGAATAGATTGCAAATGACGGATGCGATCCTGCGAAGCTTTGGTGCGCCGCCCGCACGCATTTCGAACAAGCTCCAAAGCATCACGAGCTACCCGGAGCCTTTGTCGCAATTGTCCAACCAAGAGCCGCTGGTCTCCTTGGTTATGCCGACCTATTCCCGTCCCGCCTTGCTTCGAAAAAGCCTTGAGAGGCTGACAGCACAAACCTACGCGAACATCGAGATTATCGTTGTGAACAATGCCGGCCTCGCAGTAGACGAGGTTGTCGCAGACTTTCCAGGCGTTCGACTCATAAATCGAACCCAC
Source organism: Vulcanimicrobiota bacterium (assembly GCA_030853105.1). Lineage (GTDB taxonomy): Bacteria > Vulcanimicrobiota > Vulcanimicrobiia > Vulcanimicrobiales > Vulcanimicrobiaceae > JALYVT01. The sequence continues at coordinate 6,081 of JALYVT010000105.1, read as the reverse complement.
AATACCGGCAATGCAACGCGCCCCCGCAACGACGGCATCGGGGCTGCAAACGGGGAGTACATTGCAATTCTTGATGACGACGATGTTTTTTTCCCGGATCACGTTGCACGCATGGTCGCCATTCTTAAGCGAGGCGGCGACGCAGTCTATTCGGATTTCCTTGTTCGGTTTGTTGAACGCACCGAGAGCGGCGAGGAACGCGTATTCGGATGGGACCTTCAGAAGCCGCTTGGCATAACAACGAGCGAGCTTCTCGTTATCAATCGACTCGGGTATTTAACGATTTTTGCAAAGACGAGCGTCTTTCAAACTTTGGGGCTATTCGCCGAAGAAGTTCTCGGGGGCGAAGAGGTGGAGTATTGGCTGCGAATCTGTTCTAAGTTTGATTTTGTTCACGCGGATCAGCCCACCACCGCCTACACGGTCGCGCCAAATTGGGAGGGCCAGCTCAGCGAAAAAAGCCACGCCTTATACGCGGGTGGTTATGAGATGGTTTACGAGCGGTATGCCGCTACAGGATTACCGCTTGTCAGGCAGGCGCGCGATGCGTACCTCTCTACGCTTCGATCGACGACACGCCCGGCCCCAATGCACCCGCGATACCGGTTGGAAAAGTAGTGATTAGGCTGCTTTGGAACGAGGCAGACTATCGCGAAGAGAGTACTGCCCTGCGCAACCTGGTTTTGCCGGAAGACGTACTCCTGGTGGGAGTTGATTTGAACGTCCCGCAGGAAGCGGCTGCCGAAATTGTGCGGGCGCGCAGACAAGGTCGGTTTGTTGCCGTATGTCCCACGCTCGCGGATCCGCTGGAAGGCTTGATCGCGCAGATCGCAACCTCAATAAGCGAACATCCCGATCCCGATCAGCGGTTCCTGCAGCTTGCTGGGCTCAGAGACGATCGGTTGACGATCCAAGGAAAGAGACCGGGTGAGCTTGCGAGCCTGTCGCAAAGCGCAAAAAACGCCGTCAATCTGATCCTCAAACTTTCAGACATTCTGCTTTTCTCGACGCCGCGCGAAAGGGAGCGCTGGAGCCGGCTTCTGGGTAAACAGATTTCGCGCTTTGCCTATTTGCCGACTTTTACGAGTCCGCGGCTTGAGTCGCGAGAGACTGAGGGAATCAGCGTATATGCACCCTCAACACCGCGCACCGCCTTGCGTTTGGTTGATCTTGCACTTGCTGCAAGAGGTCTGAGCGCGGACTTCATCAGCGCGGAGAATCCCGATGCGCCGGTTGCCGGCAGAGTCGTGATCTGCGCAGAGTGGTGGCGTCCCCAACGAGCAATCTCGCTGTGCGCGCCAAGCCGACGGCTCATTGTTCCGCTTACAAGCGGCGCTGAAGAACGGATCGTGTGCACAACCTACGACCCTGCGAATGCGTTTTCTCTAGGTGCTGCGATCGACGAGGCCTGGAGCGCTCCAGGCGGCGCGCCGGTTTATTCTGTCTCCGCAGTAAGTCTGAGTGAAGCAATCGAGCGGGAACGGCCGCGGCAGGCGGTGGGCCCACTCGTATCAATTGTTGTCCGCACCTATGATCGGCCGATACTGCTTGCGCGGGCAATTCGCAGCATAGCTCGCCAGACGCATGCACTCGTGGAAATTGTCGTCGTCAACAACGGCGGCCCGGATGTTCGGGCAGTCGTTGAAGCAGCAGTCGGCGCGCGGCCCTTTCAATATGTCACGAGTTCCGCGCGCGCACCCATTAGCGCGGCATCGAACCTTGGCGTCCGCGCGGTGAAGGGTGAATACGTCGGGTATCTTGACGACGACGATTTGCTCTATCCGGACCACATTGCGCGAACGCTGGCCGGCCTGCTTTCGAGTGGAGCTGATCTTGCCTATTCAAATTGCGTGGGTGAGTACGCACAGATGCGCGGCGAGACAAAGACCGTTCTCGGAGTGCAAGTCTACCTAGATCGCGACTTTAATCGCGACGAGATACTGATCGGGAACGTCGCCCCGATCCACAGTATTCTGCATCGCAGAGATGTCTTCGAGCGCTTCGGCTATTTCGATGAGGAGTTGCCGGTCACCGATGATTGGGAGATGTGGATTCGCGTAGCGCGCGGCGGCAAGGTCATTCATGTAGACCGCGCGACCTGCGAGTACTCCTGGCGGGACGACCCAGCTCGCGGCAACATGACGATCACGCACCAGCAGCACTTCGTCGATGCTTACCAAGTGATCGCGGCTCGATATGCCTCCCAGACTGAAAATCGCTCCTATCTCAAGACGCTGCAACAGCAAAGTCTGGCTTTTCAGCGAGCGCGCCTGGCGCGGTTCGTCGAGTCGCCGAAGGATGCGGGTGCGCGGACGTTGGCCGAGATGACCGCTACCGCGGTTCCGGTCGGTGCGCTCTCCGAAGACGGCCTGTAACAAAGAGTTTCGAACGCACAATCCAATCAATAGAGCAGGATGTCGAACTACCATCGTTACTTTGGTCTGGAGCGCGATCCATTTCTGGACACCGCAGATCCGTACTTCTACTGCGAATTGGGATCGCTTCGAAAGGCGAAGGAGCGGCTGGCTTCGAGCGTAGAGCAGGCCCGGGGAATGACGGTCGTGCTTGGGCAACCGGGCACCGGAAAGACCTCGCTCTCCGGCGCACTCGAACAGGACTTGCTGCTAGACGACAAGATCGTGCTGGGAAAGATTCTTGATCCGAGTTTCGCGGGCGAAGTCGAGTTCCTAATCGCTGTTGGTCGCGTCTTCGGCCTCTCACTGCCGCCCCGCTCGAGTGCGGCGCTAAAGAATGCTCTGAAGAACTTCTTCTTTGAAACGACAATCTTAGAAAATCGCACGCTGGTGCTTATCATCGATGAAGCCCAGAACCTTAGCGATCAAAACTTGGAGGCGCTCCGCCTGCTTCTCAACTATCAGGTACCGCAAAAAAAGCTCTTAAACATCTTACTCTTCGGTCAAAGTGAGTTGGAGAGCCGAATCGCGGCCCGACGCAACCTAGCAGACCGCGTCGATTCCTGGATTCGCCTCGATATGCTCGATGAAACGATGGCCGGAGTAATTCTCGATTTTCGACTCTCTCGGGCGGGCCTACCGCCCGGGCGCCAAGTCTTTTCGCCCGAAGCGCGTCAATTGCTGCTGGCATCGATCAGCGGACTACCGAGGCGGCTGACGATGCTCTCCCATTCAGCAATGGAGGAGGCCGCCGATCGCGCAAGCACGCTCGTGACCGAAGATCACGTCCGCAGTGCGTTGCTCGCGCGCGGAATCGCGCCCGCTCGACTCATTGCAACGAGCAACGGAGAGACGCGCTCCGAGTACACGCCACGATCCGGATGGTTCGCGCGGCTCTTCGCGCCTCGCGCTGTTAAGTAGAGTCGTGAAGCACGAACCTGAGTTCGTCGAAAGCGCGGATATGCGCTTGCTCGAACTGCAGCGCGCAGCACTCGGCGTTGTTGCACCGCCGCCGACAACCTGGAACTCCGACTCAGCGTTTGAGGGCTTGCCGACATCACAACCCGAGGAGCCCCCCGCAGCCTCGGGTGCGATGCTTTCAGTCGAAGCAAACGCCTCGCCGCTCGATGGGGTCATTCCGGGCGCGGTTGTTACCCTGTCGCTTAGCGTTGCGAATGACGGGACAGCGGACGCGCGCGGAATTCGCGTCGCGACGCCGTTGCCCGGCGGCGCCGCATACCGCAACGGCTCCTTTATACGCGATGGGCGCCCGATCTTCGACGACGAAGCCGACGAATTTTTTGGAAATGGGTTACTCATTCCAATTCTCGCGGCCAAAGCACGCGCGACGTTTGTCTGGAAAATTAGCGTGCGCATGGGCAGCAAACCGCTGACGCTCATGCCGCTCATAAGCGCCCAAGGAGTTGCAATAATCGGCGCCCGCCCGCTTGTTATCGCGCGCAAAGGTGATACCGCTACCGCTTTTCATGTGGAACTTCCAAAATTCGACCCGCTTTTGTATTCGCCCGAGATATCGCTCGCCGATGAGCGGCCGTTCTACGAACTCGACGATGAAGAAACGCTCGTTCATGAGGCCGTGGATTCAGCGCTGACTCTCCCGACAACGAAGCCGATCGAACCGATTCTTGATCGACCTCCCGAGCCCAAGGTCGAACAAATCCCGATGGAGACGAGTTCGTCCGCGACCGCAACGCATGAAACGTTTGTGCTTTTGGGGGGACTGGACCGCCCAACATTATCCTACTTCGAGCGAGTCTTTAACGCAGCAAAACCGCCCGCGCTTCTGCAGCACTTTCTCTTCGCCGGCGCTATCGCGTGCACGCGCCCGGCCGATGACCGCATAGAGGACCTCGGACTTAAGACCCACCAGGATGCGCAGTCGCAACATCTGCAGCGCGCGGTACTTCATGAAAAACTTGGAAAGAAAGCTGCGCTCGCGAACTATGCCGGCGAACTGTTGACCGATCTCGCACGACTGGTTCCCGGCGATGTTCAACCCCCCGCGAACAGTTCTGCCCCCGGTACGATTGCGCTGCGCGCGGAGCTCACCGAAGCAATGTTGTCGGTGACCGCGAGGATCGCTGCCGAGCCGCAGCGCTGGGATTTCGTTCGCGCGCGGCAACTCGCGCTAGCGCTTCAAGCGCAGTTCATTATCGGCGAGGTGACCGCTGAAGATCGCGCAGAAACCAACGCGGCCCTGCGTTTCTACGCGCAAACCGCCATGACGACGCTGCAGCGATTTTTTGTGCGAGCGCGGCTCGATCCCACGACCGCCACCCTCTCCGTCAGGGATCCGTTGCTCGATACTGCCGCCCGGAAGGTACTTAACGCCTTTTCGGCCGTTCTGTCAACAATGTAAGGTTGCGGGTTTCTACCTTTTAGGGTAGAATCTCGACATGGCAATAAGCATTAAAAACCCCGAAGCAGATCGGCTCGTGCGCGAGTTGGCTGCCCGAACCGGTGAGGGCGCAACCGAGGCAGTTATGAACGCGGTACGCGAGCGGCTCGATCGCGTCCGAAAGCGTGCACCTTCCTCGCTTGCCGAAGACATCGCACGAATCGCGCGACGGTGTGCGGCTCGACCCGTATTGGATGACCGCCGCGCAGACGACATTTTAGGCTACGGTGCTGACGGGTTGCCGCACTGATGGTGATCGACTCATCCGCATTGCTCGCGATCATTCTCGACGAGCCTGAGCGCGTCGCGTTTGTCGATGCTATCGAAGCTGATACCGAGCGCCTTATCTCGGCGGTGAATGTTTTTGAAAGCAGCATTGTTCTTGAGGCGCGTAACGGAACTGATAGTGTCGATGATTTGGATCAGCTCCTGACGCGAATTGGAGCGGATGTGCGAAGTTTCGGCAATGCCGACCTCGATGTCGCACGACGCGCATTCCGAATCTACGGCAAGGGTCGCCATCCAGCCGGTCTTAACTTCGGCGACTGCATCGCATATGCGCTCGCAAAAAACACGGGGAACGCACTCTTATACAAAGGCGACGACTTCGTACGAACCGACATCGCCCTCGCTGTGGTAGCTTAGCTGAGGCTGTCGAGGTTGGCGAGCTGCGAGGCGCCGAACTTTTTGTCGAAAACGCCCGCGGTCCGCTTCCAACTTGCAATCTGCTTTAGCTTTTCGCCCAAGGCCTCGTGGTATGCGCGCAGACGCTGTAATTGGTGTTCTCGCAGCGCATAGATGTGGCGCACCCGTTTGAACACCCGCTCGTCGAAGGCGGCGTTGCGCACGTTTTCGGCAGCGTCCATAGCATTTTGCAGAGCATGCGTGACGCGGCGCGAATCCGCGAATGCCGCGCTCATCTCGTCCCAGTGCGAGCTCGTCAGACTTCGCTCGATTTGACCGCAGAGTGACTCCAGGGACTGCACCTGCGCGATAACGTCTTCGAGCAATGGGTCCGGCTGCACGGACGTCCGCTCAGCCAACGGCAGCAAAACTCGATACCGGAGCGCTCGAGCCGACATAACCGTTGTTGCGAACGCGAAGGCTGCCCGCCTCGCCGTTCTGATGCTGCAAAGCCTTGAAGCGCGTTATCGCTTCCTGCCAGGTCTCGCGGTAGTCCTTAAAGTTCGGCAACAAGTAGCGCAGGCGACCCGCATCCTTCTGCATGTTCGCCATGACAAGCTCGTG
>JALYVT010000104.1 GCA_030853105.1 Vulcanimicrobiota bacterium | reverse complement strand
TAGGCAGCCTTCCCGATCGCGCTGGATGCTACAAAAAGATACATTCCGCTAAGCGGCTGATGGTTGGGCAGCAAGCCCGTGAGATAGATGAACAGGTCGATGAGGATTCCGCCGACGACGCCGGCGATGATTCCCTGGGTCAGGACGTGCTTCCAGTCGAGGATTTTTGCAGCTATGGCCATGGCGGGGGTGCTTCGAAGCAACCCGGCGCGGCTCATCTTAATCGCGGGTTAAGCGTAAACTCAAGAAGAGTGGGTAAAGTGAGTTTCCTATGAACGCGAGACTCACCGAAGCCGCCAAAGCCGACCTCGTAATCTGGCCCGCGACCGCTGCGCTGGCGGCCGTACTGGGACTTGGCGCAGCCTACCTTGTCTGGTCCCATCTGCCGCAGGCTGTTTCGCTTGAGATATTCCGCTGGGGCCTCATAGCTGGAACGGCCGGCTTCGCGTTGATCGCTTTCGGTCTGAAAAACTCGCTCGCGCGCCTATTCATCATCGGCTTCGCCGCAACTTTTGTCGTAAGCACCGCCCTCGCCACCCACGCCTTCACCATTTTCAGCTAGTAGGGGCCGCTGCGCGCCCCTTGCACTCTCCAGGCGAGTCTGCTAATATCTCCAGGCTGGCAGTCGGAGGTTGTGACTGCCAATTCCAATTTTTTCTGGAGGTTAATTCGTGAATCTCAAGCCTTTGGGCGACCGAGTGGTCGTCGAGAATGTCGAGCAGGCTGACAAGAGCGCGGGCGGCGTGTTCCTTCCCGACACCGCTAAAGAGAAGCCGCAAGAGGGCATGGTCCGCGCCGTCGGCACCGGCCGCACCCTCGATAACGGGACCAAACTTGCCATGGACGTCAAGACCGGCGACCGCGTCATCTACTCGAAGTATTCGGGTAGCGAAGTTAAAGTAGAAGGTAAAGAGTACCTCATCATCTCGGAAAAAGATGTCCTCGCAATTGTGGACAAAGTTCCGGCCGGCGTTTAGGAGTTAAATAACATATAATGGCTGCAAAAGAACTCATTTTTGATGAGAACGCCCGCCGCGCGCTCGAGCGCGGAGCGAACATCCTTGCCGATGCGGTGAAAGTCACCCTCGGACCCAAGGGTCGCAACGTCGTTCTCGATAAGAAATTCGGCTCGCCGACGATCACCAACGACGGTGTAACGATCGCCAAAGAGATCGAACTACCCAACACGTTTGAAAACATGGGCGCGCAACTCGTTAAAGAAGTTGCTTCGAAAACCAACGATATCGCCGGCGACGGCACGACCACCGCAACGGTGCTTGCGCAAGCAATCATTCGCGAAGGTCTGCGCAACGTTACCGCCGGTTCCAATCCGCTGCTGATCAAGCGCGGCATCGAGAAGGCCGTTGAAATTGCGGTCGGCGAGATGGAGAAGCTGGTTCAAAAAGTCGACACCAAAGAGAAGATCGCGCAAGTCGCATCGATCTCGGCCAACGACAGTGAGATCGGCGACCTGATCTCGCAGGCGATGGAAAAAGTCGGCAAAGACGGCGTCATCACGGTTGAAGAATCCAAGTCGATGAAGACCGAAGTCGAAACCAAAGACGGGATGCAGTTCGACAAGGGCTACATCTCGCCGTACATGGCGACCGACATGGAACGTATGGAAGCCACCCTGGCCGATCCGTACATTCTGGTAACCGAGCGTAAGATATCGGCAATTGCGGATATTCTGCCGTTGCTCGAAAAGATCGTTCAAGTTCAGAAGCCGCTGCTGTTGATCGCAGAAGATGTCGAAGGCGAAGCCCTCGCAACGCTGGTTGTCAACAAGCTGCGCGGAACGTTCACCACGGTTGCCGTGAAGGCTCCGGGTTTCGGCGACCGTCGCAAAGAGATGCTTAAAGATATCGCAACACTCACGGGCGCAACCGTTATCTCTGAAGAACTCGGCCTCAAACTCGACAAGGTCACCCCGGATCTTCTGGGTCAAGCCAAGTCGGTCAAGATCACCAAGGAAGAGACCACGATCGTCGACGGCAAAGGTAAACCTGATCAGATCAAGGGCCGCATCGAGATGATCAAAAAGCAGATCGAAGAGACCGACAGCGATTTCGATCGGGAGAAGCTGCAAGAACGTCTGGCGAAGTTATCGGGCGGCGTTGCGGTTATCCAAGTCGGCGCTGCAACCGAAACCGAACTTAAAGAGAAGAAGCATCGCATCGAAGACGCGCTCAGCGCGACGCGCGCTGCCGTGCAAGAAGGCATGATCCCGGGCGGCGGCGCCTCGCTGGTTCACGCGATCAAAGCGATCGAAAAATACCAGCCGCCTTCAACCAACGGTCATGCAAGCACGATTGCCGACGAGAAGATCGGCATTCAAATCATTCGTAAAGCCCTCGAAGAGCCGCTGCGTCAGATCGCTGAGAATGCGGGCTACGAAGGTTCGGTCGAAGTCAATCGCGTGAAGAGCAAAGAAGCTCCGTACGGATTCGACGCCATGACCGGGGACATCGTCGATATGTTCAAGTCAGGTATTGTGGAGCCGTTCAAGGTTACGCGCTCGGCGCTGCAAAACGCAGCCTCGATCGGCGCGCTGATCTTGACGACCGAAACCCTGATCGCCGACAAACCGGAGCCGAAGAAAGATGGCGGCGGCGGCGGCGGAATGCCCGGCGGCATGGGCGGCTACGGCGACATGATGTAGCACCCCGCCCAAGGCAGTGTCACCCTGAGCAGGATTCGCCACCGCGCGAATCCGTAGTCGAAGGGCCGTTGCCGAAGGATGCACCGTGCGAAGTAAAAGGAGCCTCCGTGAAGCGGGGGCTCTCTTTTTTAAGAGACGCGAACGGTGCATGACCGCTGGACATTATTTTGGCTTTTTAGGCCTTAATATGATAGAATAATGGCATGGCAAAGCGAATCGCCCCAGTACTACCCCCTCTCGAAAGGCGACTTGCGCAGCTTGGCGATCGGATTCGCCTCGCCCGGTTACGGCGTCGCCTGTCGGCAAAGCTGGTGGCGGAGCGGGCGGGTATGTCGGTGATGACCTTGAGAAGCCTGGAGCGCGGAGCCATGGGCGTTACGGTCGGCGCCTATGCGGCCATCCTGCATGTTTTAGGATTGGACGGCGACCTCGATGCCGTTGCCGCTAGCGACAACCTCGGCCGCGAACTCCAGGACGCGAGTCTTCCCCACGCGGCTCGCCTCAAGCGTGCTACTTAATCGTGGGCACAATTGAAGTCTATCGAGATTGGAACGCAGACCAGTCACCGACACCGCTGGGGACGCTGCGTGTACGTCAGGGCAGAGTAGGCGAACTATTCGATTTCACGTTCAAAGATGGAGCGCTCTCTGATGCCGCCCTCGCCAAGCAAAAACTGGATCCGGATTTAGGCATTTTTGCTGGACCGCAATTTCCCAAAGATACCCGCACGACATTCGGTCTCTTTAAAGATTCTAGCCCGGATCGCTGGGGCGAGATGCTTATTCGTCGTCGATTTGATCGCGACAAGCGCGCAGGCCGCGTCGCTCAAAGCGCGCGGCTTGGTGAATCGGACTATTTGCTCGGTGTGCATGATGCATTTCGATCCGGAGCATTACGGTACAAACTGGACGATGACGGGCCGTTCCTTGACAATGCAGAGAGCGGCGCCGCGCCGCCGTTCGTCCGGCTGCGCGAACTTGAAGCGGCGAGTCGTGCGATCGAAAACGCGAGTAACGACGATCCGGCAGTCGACGGGTGGCTTCGCCTCCTGCTTGCGCCGGGCGCGTCAGTTGGCGGTGCGCGACCAAAGGCGACGGTAGTAGACGCCGATGGAACCCTGTGGATCGCAAAATTTCCTAGCGGTAAAGATCGCTACGATGTGGGGGCGTGGGAACTGGTGGTTCAGCGACTCGCCGAGCGAAGCGGCTTGCGCGTGCCCATAAGCGATGCGCGTACGTTCGCAAGCAGCGAGCACACGTTTTTAGTGCAGCGTTTCGATCGTCGTGGCTCGACGCAGCGCATCCATTTTGCGTCGGCCATGACCCTCACCGGGCACGTAGATGGTGACGATGGCTCTACCGGCGCGAGCTATCTTGAAATCGCCGAAGTGATCACCGCGCAAGGCGCTGCTCCGCGCGAAGATCTCGTCGAACTTTGGTCGCGAATTGTCTTTAACATACTAGTCTCCAACACTGACGACCATCTTCGCAACCACGGTTTCTTGCTCGAGCCGAATTTCGGCTGGCGGCTCTCACCGGCGTACGACATGAATCCTGTTCCGAGTTCGTCCGGCCTCTGCTTGAACATTAACGAAAGTGACAACGCCCGCGACCTTGATCTTGCGCGATCGGTCGCGCCGTATTTCCGAATCAAGGATGCTCGTGCGACGGCGATCATCGATCACACTGCGGATATCGTCCACGGCTGGCGCGAAGTCGCGAGCCGGCTGGGCATTAAGCGAGATGCGCAAGCCGAAATGGCCGACGCTTTTCTACTAACCTAGTTGGTTTTGGGGTATACTGGCGTCAATGAGCCGCGCATTTGTCAAGGAACGCGATGACGTTCCGGAGCCTGAGCCGGTCGCGCCGACGCGCGGCCCGTACTTTGTAACGCGCGAACAGCTTGAGAGCCTGGGCCCCGACGACGCGCGCCGCGAACGAGCGCAAATCATCGAGGTCGACGCACACACAGTCGGCGTCGGTGCGAGGGTCGCCATTCGCGACGAGTCCGGCACAGTGTCAAATTATACCATCCTTAACGACGAAGATGCCGATCCAACGGCCGGGTCCATCGGTCTGGGTTCGCCGCTCGGAGAAGCGCTCGCGGGCAAACGTAAAGGGGAGCATGCCTTGTGGCATCGGCCGCTCGGCGATATGGCACTTCAGGTTGTCGATGTACGCTATGCGGCGCGTCACTAACCGTTGGAAGCTCGGGAAAGTCGAGCAAATCCATAATAGACTGGGATTCCCAGCGCGATGATGACCAGACCGCCGAGGCTGTCGCGTGGATCTTTGATGAAGACATCGAGGACGATCGTCCACGCAACGATCAGGAAAAGCGCGGTTGTCCACGGATAACCCGGCATCCGAAAACCAACCGCAGCGCCGGCACCTTCGTTTCGATCTCGGCGGCGGAATATAAATAGCGCGATTGCCGATAGGCCAAAGAAAATGTAATCGACCGAGGTGACGTAGTTGAGTATCTGGTCGTAGCGGCCGGAGAGCGCGATTGCAATCGCAACGACGCCCTGCAGCGCGATCGCAATCATCGGAACGCGCGTTTTCGGATGAACCCACGCAACTTGTGGAAAGAAGTTGCCGTCTTGAGCCATCGCGTGATAGACGCGCGGCGAAGTAAGCATCTGATTGCTCAGAAATCCCAGCGTTGAAAGTGCGATAACCAGCGCAATCAAGCGCGCACCGAGCGGCCCGAGAATGACCCGCATTACATCTGACGCGGGTGCATGTGACTGCGCGAGCGCCGCAGTTCCAAGCACCTTCACGCTGACGATGTTTACCAGCATATAGAGAATCACGACGCCGACCACGCCCCAGATCATCCCGAGCGGAAGGGTGCGAGCTGGATTCTTCAGTTCACCCGTCATAAAACTCGCAGTCTGCCAGCCGCTGTAGGAAAACAGCACCGGAATCATCGCAAGCCCGAGCGCACTGAGCAGATCGAACGACGATGAGAAAACTTGCGTGTTTGCTGCGGTGAGTTGCGCACCCGGTGCAAAGAACACCCCTGCAACAATGAGCGCCACAATCGCCCCGATCTTGAGCAGCATGAAAATGTTCTGGGTAATGCTGCCTCCTTTTACGCCGAGGCAATTGACGATCGTTAACAATCCCAGCGTCACAACCGGAAGAATCCAGCTTGCCACGTGCAAACCGGTCAGCGGCTCAAAGTAATTTCCGAACGTTACCGATGCGGCTGCCATTCCGCCGCTCTGCGAGACGAGCAATAGTGTCCACCCGTACATAAATGCGACGACCGGATGATAGGCGTCGCGCATGTAGGCATAGAGGCCGCCGTTACTTGGGCGGCGAGCGCCGAGCTCAGCGAATAGAAAAGCGCCGAGCAGAGCGACAAAGCCCCCGGCGCCCCACACACCCAAGATAAGCGGCGTCGTGTGAACGTATCGCGCCACCACCGCGGGGTTCATAAAGATGCCCGACCCGATGATGCCGCCCATCACCACCAAGACGGCATCGGAGACACCAAGTCGGCGCGCCAGCGTGGGCCTTGACTGCGGCAATCGCTCCATCGTCGCCGAATAGCCGAATCGGGCCGCAAACTCCTTGAATGCTGCGCTTGGAGGGTCTAAGATGAGAGTACGAAGGAGAACTCGCCATGTTCCAACGCCAACTCCTCATCGGCACCATTGCGGCAGCCGTCTTCTGCGCGTCGATTCCCGGCATAAGCGTCGCCCAATCCTCGGGTCTGACGGATGCATTGAAAAACTACAGCTCAGAGGTCGATAAGCTACGCTCGCAGATGGGGAACACCACCGCCTCCCAGATAATGTTCGTAAACGCCGCGCCGCTCAGTGCGCAAGCGCAAACTGAACTCGCAAAACACAAAAGCGACGAGTCCGGCTTGCGCGAATCGCTCGCCGCAATGACGGTCACCGACAAAAACAACGACGTAATGAATCTCTCCGACCTCTTCAAGGCGAAGGGTCTGACCGTGAGCCAAGTGATCGCCGTTCATGTCGCGGCCGGCGGCGCGGTTACGCTTTACTACAAGTAGATCAACTGCATCGGTTACGATTGTGCGAAGAGTGCGATGCCGACCGTTTGGGCGACGTTGCGAAGGTGCTTGTCGTTGGTTGCTAGCTCGGCACCGGTATTGAGGGCGACTGCTAGATAGGCTGCGTCATAGGCAGTCAATCCGTGCATCTGCGCAAGGCGCAATTCCTGTCCGAATCCGCGCGGAGCTTCGAGTTCAACTTGCAATCCGCGCAGCGCATCGAGGACCTCATTCATCGATGTTGCATCGATCCGCTTTCGCCGCAGTGCCATCGATAGGCCGTTTTGGATTTCGTACGGCCATAACGCCGGAACGATCAATCCGGTGTGTACCGCAACAGCCATAGCGGCTCGTGCGAACCCAGAATATTCATCCGGCAATACCGCGGCCAACGCCGTTGACGCATCGAGAACGATGCTCACCTTAAATCCGTCGGCCTTCGTCAACTAGCTCGCGCCACGTTTCCCCGCGCTTGAGAATGGGCTTCCCACCGTTGCGCTCGCGAACGCGCTTTCGAACGGCGTCGATGCGCGACAGCACTTCTTCTGCCGACCTGACTGCGGTTACGACCGCCACGGGGCGATTGTTGCGGGCAATTGTGATGGACTCGCCGCCCTCGACCCGCTCGATGAGGCTTGAAAGGTGCATTTTGGCTTCGGCGATGTTAAAGACTTGGTTATCCATTTAGCCTAGACTAGCAAACTGACCAGGCAAAGTCCAGCCGAACCGGGGCAAGGTCTGAATGTCGAAGCTCGAAGAGGCCTGCATGCTGATATTGACGCTCTTGCTTGCGCTCAACGGGTCCTCGATCGCCCAGGCTCCGCAGGCCCAGGCTGCCCCGGCGCAGTTGCTGACTCAGGGGCCGTGCCTCGACTCGCCGAAAGCGGCGCCGGATCTGCTGAACCCGCCGCCTGAAGATAACGCTGTCCGCATCGTGAAGATCGAGAAGGTCACCTCGACCGCGCCGCTGATGCCGGGCGAGATCATCGGCTACCTCTACACGCGCCAGGACGGCTCGGTTTGGCTGGGGCAGCGCCGACAAGCGTATATGTCGGGTGCCGCTAGCGATGCACTCAACCAAGTGCTCGCTTCGACCC
>JALYVT010000103.1 GCA_030853105.1 Vulcanimicrobiota bacterium | reverse complement strand
CCTTTCACGGATGCGGCGCATTTGAACTTGAAAACGGTAAGATCGAAAAAAAAGAGGTGCGCGCAACCTTCTCGGATGCGTTCGGCGATGCAATCTGCGAGCTTGCAGAGCGCGATTCAAAGATCATTGCGATAACCGCCGCGATGCCCGACGGCACAAAACTCAGCAAGTTCGCAAAGCAATTTCCGCAGCGCTACTTCGATGTCGGTATTGCCGAAGCGCACGCGGTCTGCTTTGCGGCCGGCGCGGCGGCCGCCGGTCTGCGCCCGATCTGCGCGATCTACTCAACGTTTTTGCAGCGCGCTTACGATCAGATCGTGCATGATGTTGTGGTGCAAAATTTGCCGGTGATCTTTTGCCTGGATCGCGCCGGGGTGGTCGGCGATGATGGGCCTACGCACATGGGCTTGTACGACATTGCTTATCTGCGCGCGTTGCCGGGGATGACCATCATGGCGCCGCGCAACGAGGCCGAACTCTTGCCGATGCTTGAGCATGCGCTCAAGCTCAACGCCCCGGTTGCAATTCGGTACCCGCGCGGCTCGACCAGCCGGGTGGGTGAGGCTGCGCCGTCGCCGATCGCTCAGGGCCATGCTGAGGTACTGCGTCGCGGCTCCGGCGCGGCGATCCTGGCCTTAGGGAACGCGGTGGAGGTTGCCCTTGACGCCTACGACATGCTGGCAGCGGACGGGGGCGCGGAGCTTCCGACCGTCGTCAACATGCGGTTTGCCAAGCCGCTCGACGGCGCGCTGCTGGTGGAGCTGGCCCAAGCTCACGACCGATTTCTTACCTTAGAAGAGCACGCGCTCGCAGGCGGCTTCGGCTCTGCGGTCGTAGAGTTCGTTTCGGATCGACGGCTCGAGGTCCGCGTCGAACGAATCGGCGCGCCCGATCTGTTGATCCAGCACGATGCTCAAGCCAAGCAGCGCGCGCAATTTGGGCTCCACGCCAAAAATGTGGCCGCTCGGGTTGCTCGCGTCCTTGTGGCGCCTGTTCGTCCGTGATACAATCGCCCGCGATATTCTTCAGGAGACTACCTTGATCGCTATGCTGCTCGCTGCGGCGAAAGTTCCCCTCGCTACAGTAACCGCTGCACCAATCCAGCTCAATCAAGCACCGCCGGTCTTTAATCAGACCGCGCCACAATCGTGGGTTGCTATGCATGCCGGATGGCTGACGCACGGCTTTGCCGGCCTGTTCATTCTTATGGCCGTCGGGCTCATTTTTCTGCTCGCTATTCAAACCACCAAACAAGAGGGACTCTCGGGAACCATCGGCGGCCGAGTGGAATCGGCCTACCGCGGTCGCATGGGCGGAGAAGAGCAATTGCAGCGCCTGACCGGCGTGGTTGCCGTGCTCTTCGTGGTCTGCGCGACGATCTTGTCACTAACCGGAATCTAGCCGCCGATGGCGCTGCTCGAAGTCAAAAATCTTCGCACCACGTTTCAGACCGAAGACGGTTTGGTGACAGCGGTCAACGGACTCTCCTACGCGATTGAAGCCGGCTCAACGCTCGGAATTGTCGGCGAATCCGGCTCCGGCAAATCGGTGAACGCGCTCTCTATTATGCGCCTAATCTCATCGCCGGGTCGCATCGAAGCCGGCGAAGTGCTGTTTAACGGTGAGAACCTGTTGCTCAAGAGCGAGCACGAGATGCGCAAGATTCGCGGTAACCAAATCGCGATGATCTTTCAAGACCCGATGACCTCGCTCAATCCGGTCTTAAACGTCGGCGAGCAGGTTTCCGAGGCGGTTCGGCTGCATCTGGGTTACAACAAGAAAGATGCGCTCGATAAGACGATCGAGATGTTCAAGAAAGTCAACATTCCACTTCCGGAGAAGCGGATCAAGGACTATCCGCATCAGTTCTCCGGCGGCATGCGTCAGCGCGTGATGATCGCGATGGCGCTCTCGTGCGATCCGCAGTTGTTGATCGCCGATGAGCCCACGACTGCGCTCGATGTCACCATTCAGGCCCAGATAATCGAACTGATGAACGAGATGCAGCGCGATACCGGCGCCGCGATCATTATGATCACCCACGATCTGGGCGTGGTGGCCGAGATCTGCAAGAACGTGCTGGTGATGTACGGCGGCAATATGGTCGAGTACGGTACCGCCGAGCAGATATTCGAGGACCCGAAGATGCCGTACACGCAGGGACTGCTTGCATCGCTGCCGCGATTGGATGCGACCGAGCGCAAACGGCTCGAACCGATCACCGGTCAGCCGCCGAATCTGCTGCGCTTACCGCCGGGATGCGCGTTTGCGCCGCGCTGCGCGTACCGAATGCCCATCTGCGATCAACCGGTTCCCCTCTACGATTTTGGAACCGGGCATGTCGCTCGTTGCTACTTGTATGATGAACGGTCCAAGGATCAGCGTCCGATTGAAGTGCAAACCGCTTCGCAAGTCTCGCTGGGCGACCTGGCGGCAACCCCACAAGCCTTAGCGGAGAAATAACGCATGGACGCTGTCACCGCACCACCCCAAACCGCCAACTTACTCGAAGTAAAGGACCTGTACAAGTATTTCCCACTTCACGCCGGTTTGCTGTCGCGGCATGTCGGCGATGTGAAGGCTGTCGATGGCGTTGACTTCGCGATCTCGCCGGGCGAAACGCTTGGCCTGGTCGGCGAATCGGGTTCGGGCAAGACGACGATCGGCCGCGTGTTGCTGCGATTGCTTGCCGCTACCAAAGGCGAAGTCTTTTTTGAAGGGCGCAACATCCTCTTGCTGCCGCGCGATGAGATTCGCAAGCTGCGCAAAGAGATGCAGATCATCTTTCAAGACCCGTACGCGAGCCTCAACCCGCGCATGACCGTCGGCGACATCGTCGGCGAGCCGCTTCGCATTCATCACATCGCGCAGGGAAAAGCGGCCGATGAGCGCGTGCACGATTTACTGAAGATGGTGGGTCTGCAGGCCTATCACGCCAACCGCTATCCGCATGAGTTCTCAGGCGGTCAACGGCAACGTGTCGGAATTGCACGGGCGCTCGCGGTCGATCCGAAGTTCATCGTCTGCGACGAACCGGTCTCGGCGCTCGATGTCTCCATTCAAGCGCAGGTCATCAATCTGCTTGAAGACCTGCAGAAACAACTCGGCCTCACCTATCTGTTCATCGCGCACGATCTTTCGGTCGTGCGGCATATCTCCACGCGGGTCGCGGTGATGTACGTCGGAAAGATCATGGAGGTTGCCGGTCGCGATGAACTCTACGATAATCCGCTGCATCCGTACACGCAATCGCTGCTCTCGGCGATTCCGATTCCGGATCCGCATGTCGAACGCCGGCGCAAGCGCATCGTGCTTTCGGGCGACATTCCCTCGCCGGTAAATCCGCCATCCGGCTGCCGCTTTCACACACGCTGTCCGGTGGCATTCGCACGCTGCAGCGTAGAAATCCCGCCGTTCACCGAATACTCGCCGGGCCATTTTGCCGCCTGTCATTGGGTGGAAGAACACAACGGTCAAGCCCCCGATCTCATCGGCGGACCGGCAATTATTCCGGCCGGCTAGTCCGCGGCTTTGTCGCCCAGCAGTAATGTATCCATATTTGACTCACCAAAAAAAGAGAGCGACCGCAGTGCGATCGCTCTCTTTAGTTCGGTAGAAGAAGCGCTAGGCTTTCTTTCTACGACCGGCTTTCTTGCGCCCGGCGGCTTTCTTACGACCACCGGCAGCCTTTTTGCGACCGCCTGCGGCCTTCTTACGACCGGCAGTTTTCTTGCGCCCGGCTTTCTTACGTCCGCCTGCGGCTTTTTTGCGACCGGTAGTTTTCTTGCGTCCGGCGGTTTTCTTACGACCGGCGGTTTTCTTGCGACCGCCCGCTGCTTTCTTGCGACCAGCGGTCTTCTTGCGACCGGTGGTTTTCTTGCGACCGCCCGCTGCTTTCTTGCGACCAGCGGTCTTCTTGCGACCGGCGGTTTTCTTGCGTCCGCCTGCAGCTTTCTTGCGGCCGGCGGTCTTTTTGCGTGTGGTTGTGGCTTTACGAGCCGTGGTTTTTCGCGTTGCTTTCTTGCGAGTGGCCTTCTTGCGGCCGCGTCGGGCCGGCTTCTCGTCGGCCATCGTCTCGCCGTTTTGCATCATGTCGGAATCCATTCATGCCTCCTCGTCCCCGCGGGACGAACTCGAAATGTTGGATAGTATTGATAACAGAATCAATACTGCTGTGCGCATCGTACACAATTTTGCAAAAACGTGCAACTTTTTGTGCCCGGTGGTGTTCGCGAAAGGCCAATTATTTGCCGCGGGGTTGACGAGCGGAGTATACTTAGCCCCGTGAAAAAGCCCCTGATCATCGTCGAATCGCCGACCAAAGCCCGCACCATCAAGAAGTTTCTGCCGGCCCGCTTCATTGTAAAGGCCTCCGTTGGGCACATCCGCGATCTGCCCAAGAGTACGCTGGGCGTTGATGTCGAGAACAATTTTACGCCGAAATACCTGACGATTAAGGGCAAAGGCGACGTCATCAAAGAGCTTCGCAGCGCCCTCAAAAGCGCAAGCGATGTGTACCTCGCGACCGACCCCGATCGCGAGGGCGAGGCGATCGCCTGGCATCTGGCGCAGCTGCTCAAACTCGAAGACCCCAAGCGCATCGAGCTGCACGAGATCACCAAAGAAGCCGCGCTGGAGGCGATCGCGCATCCGCACCACATCGATATCGACCGCGTGAACGCCCAGCAGGCGCGCCGGATTCTGGATCGTCTGGTCGGCTACAAAATCTCGCCGTTGCTGTGGGCGAAAGTGCGCGGCGGGCTCTCCGCGGGACGGGTTCAGTCGGTGGCCGTAAAGCTGATTGTCGATCGCGAGCGCGAGATCAATGCGTTCAATCCGCGTGAATACTGGTCGATCACCGCGTTTCTTTCGAGCGCAGACGAGGCGCAGATCGTTTTCCCGGCCGAACTCGTGCAGCGCGGCGGCGAAAAACTGGAGGTTACCGAGCGCGCCCAGGCGGATCGTGTTGTCGCAGATCTGGACGGCGCGAGCTACCGAGTTGAGGCAATTAAGCGACGCGAAGTTCGGCGCAACGCGCCCGCGCCGTTCACCACCTCGACGCTGCAGCAAGAGGCCTCGCGCAAGTTGCGGGTTCGGGTGCGCCGCTCGATGCAGCTCGCACAGGCTTTATATGAAGGCGTCGATTTGGGCGCCGAAGGCACCCAAGGCCTAATCACCTACATGCGCACCGACTCGACCCGCATCGCCGACTCCGCACGCGATGCGGCGCGCGATTTCATCACCGCAACCTATGGCGCGGAGTATCACGGCGGCGGGCGTACGCATAAACTGCGTGAGGGCGCGCAGGATGCTCATGAAGCGATCCGTCCAACGGTCGTTGAACGCACGCCCGAAAAACTCTCCGGCATCCTCAAGCGTGACGAGTTGCGACTGTATACGCTGATCTGGGAGCGATTCGTCGCCTCGCAGATGGCGCCGGCCGTGATGGATCAGACCAGCGTTGACATTGGAGCCGCCGGGTACACGTTTCGAGCGACCGGCAGCGTGATGAAGTTCGCCGGCTTCACCAAAGTGTATGAAGAAGGCAAGGACGAGGACGCGCCCGGAGCGGCCGCTGAAGCCGCGGCGGTCAAGAGCGGAAAGCCTGCAGTCAAACCAAAAGTGCGGCTTCCCAAACTCGAACAGCATCAGAACCTGGACTTTGAACGCCTCGATCCCAAACAGCACTTCACGGAGCCGCCGCCGCGTTTCACCGAAGCGACGCTCGTCAAGGCGCTCGAAGAGAATCGCATCGGGCGGCCCTCGACCTACAGCACGATCGTCGAAACCATTCAAGCGCGCCAATATGTGAACCAGCAAGAGCGCCGCTTTCATCCAACCGAGATCGGCATCGCCGTCAACGATCTTTTGGCCGAGCACTTTCCGGATATCGTCGATCTCGAGTTCACCGCCTCGATGGAAGGCAAGCTCGACAAGGTCGCGACCGGAGACGAAGATTGGGTCGGCGTGCTGCGCGCGTTCTACGGCCCGTTTGCCGAAGAACTCGAAGCTGCCGAAAAGAAACTGCCGAAGGTCCAGATCGTCGACGAGCCGACCGACGACATCTGCCCGAATTGCGGCAAACCGATGGTGATTAAGACCGGCCGATTCGGCCGCTTCATTTCATGTACCGGCTACCCTGAATGCAAGACGACGCGCCCGATTCTCAAAGACACCGGCGCAATCTGCCCCAAAGACGGCGGCATGGTCGTCGAGCGCAAATCGCGCAAGGGGCGAATCTTCTTCGGGTGCGCAAACTATCCGAAATGCGACTTCGTTTCGTGGGATCGGGTGGTTCCGCAGCCGTGTCCGATCTGCGGCAGCTACGTCGTCGCAAAAACTCGCCGCGGCGAAACCACCCTCGAATGCAGCGCCGACAAAGAGCACGATACCAGCGCCATCCAAGCTGCATTGGAGCAAGAACGCGAACCCGTCGAGCTCTAGCGAGTTTGACAGACCTCATATCTTGGGCTACACTGTAGCCCAGAGGGAATCCAAGATGCCTGAAAATACCGTGGTGCGCGCGCGAATCAACGAACAGGTCAAGGAGGAAGCGGCCGCCGTGCTTTCGGCTATGGGATTAACCGTCTCGGACGCCTTTCGACTGCTGTTGGTGCGAGTCGCTCGGGAAAAGGCGTTGCCGTTTGAGCTGCTGACGCCGAACAAGAAAACGATTGCCGCCATGCGAGCGGCGAGGCGCGGCGAAGTCAAATCGATAGGGCAAATCAAGGGCATGCTAGCGGACCTGAATGCGGAGGATTGAGCGCACCTCGCAATTCAAGCGCGACTATAAACGTGAGCGCAAGGGGAAACATGGCGCTGTACTGGATGGAATGCTTCTGCAGTTCATCGATTGCTTGATCGAAGATACGCGCCTTCCCGCCCGGGCAAACGATCATGCGCTGTCAGGTGAGTGGGAAGATTTTAGAGACTGCCACATCAAGCCGGACCTCGTGCTCATCTATCGAAAACCGAATGACAATATTTTGCAACTTGTACGTCTCGGATCACACAGCGAACTTGGTCTATGACTCTTAACCATCAGCCGCGGCTGCGGGTGATCGGGGGCGGGCTTGCGGGTTGCGAGGCTGCCTGGCAGGCCGCGCTTTGCGGCGTGCAGGTGGAGCTTTTCGAGATGCGCCCAGTGCGCAGCGGTCCGGCGCATAAGACCGATGCACTTGCGGAGTTGGTCTGCAGCAATTCGCTGCGCGGAGCGGCGCTTGAGAATGCGGTTGGGCTGTTGAAAGAAGAACTTGCGCAGCTTGATTCGCTGATCGTCGGCAGTGCGCGCGAAGCGGCAGTTCCGGCCGGAGGGGCGCTGGCGGTCGACCGTGAGCGTTTCGCGCAGCTGGTTCAAATGCGGCTGGAGAACCATCCGAACGTCATTATTCACCGCGAAGAGGTCACACTGATCGATCCGGCGATTCCAACGATCGTGGCGTGCGGCCCACTGCCGAGCCAAGCGATGCTGTCGCAAATCGATCAGCTGGTGGGCGGCAGGCTGCACTACTACGACGCGGCCTCGCCGATCGTCGCGTATGACTCGATCGACGAAACGCCCATGTACCGCAAATCGCGCTATGAAAAAGGCGACGGCGACGACTACATCAACATCCCGCTCGATCAGACGCAGTACCTTCAACTCGTGAGCGATCTGCGTGAACTCCCCAAACATTCGCCCAAAGAGTTTGAGAGCGATAGCGCAGACGGCGGTGTGCCGTACTTTGAAGGTTGCCTGCCGATTGAAGAGATGGCGCTGCGCGGCGAAGAGACGCTGCGTTACGGACCGCTCAAGCC
>JALYVT010000102.1 GCA_030853105.1 Vulcanimicrobiota bacterium | reverse complement strand
ATGAACATACGATCGGCATCGCCGTCAAACGCGACCCCCAAATCACAGTGATACTGCAGCACCGCAGCCTGCAGATCGCGCATGTTCTCGGGTTCGATGGGACTAGCCGGATGATTGGGGAAACTGCCGTCGAGTTCAAAGAAGAGCGGAATCACTTCGCATCGGAGGTGCTTGAATACATGCGGCACCGTCTCGCCGGCCATTCCGTTCCCGGCGTCGATTGCGATCTTGAACGGCTTGATTTGCTTGGGATCGATAAATGAGAGGCAGTGCTGGGCGAACTCGTCCAAGACATCGCGTTGGCTGATGGTGCCGGCCTTGTCGGCTTTGGGCGGCAATGCGTCGCTTGCGATTTGATCTCGGATTGTCGATAGGCCGGTTTCGAGCGAGATCGCCTGGGCCGCGTCTCGCGTAAACTTCATCCCGTTGTATTGCGCCGGATTATGCGAGGCGGTGATCATGACGCCCCCGCCGTAGCCGTATTTGCCGACCGCAAAGTACAGGGCGTCGGTCGAGACCATTCCGACATATACGACATCTGCGCCCGCCTCGGTGGCCCCGCGCGCGAATGCCTCATACAGCCGCTCGCCTGAGGGGCGCATATCGCGGCCGACTGCAATGCTCTTCGTTTTGAGGAGATTTACGAAGCAGCGTCCAATCTGGTAAGCCACGTCGTCGTTTAACTCTGACGGATATACGCCGCGAACGTCGTAGCTCTTGAAGATGGCCGGGTTGAACTGCGTCTGCATGATATCCATTTTTCGGAGGGCCGAATGGCGAACCCTATGCGTTCCGCTGCCGGACGATAACGCTTGAGACTCCTTCCCTCAGCCTTTCGTTCCGCCGGAACTCTCACCGCAACGGCGATCCTTATCGTCGCGCTGGCGCTTGCGGTTGCCGGCGCGCTCACGACGCGTTCGCAGATCGCACATTCTTTCTATCGACAGGCGCGAATTCAGGCTGCCCAACTCACCCTCGCGCAACTCGTGCGGATGCAGATAGACGAAGAGAACTACGTTCGCGGCTACGTCCTAACGCGCGATCCGTTTTACATCGATCAATTTCATGCGTCGAACGATGTCTTTCGGCGGCGCGAAAAGCGGCTTCGCACCGTTTTAAGCAGTGAACATCTGGTGGGCGCGCAAGCGGCCCTGTTTGATTACGACAATGTTCATTCCAAATGGCATCAGTTAGTCGCCGACCCGCTAATAAAGCACCCGAGCAAATCGTCGGCCGAGCTTGACAAGACCGGCAAGGGGCTCATCGATCAGCAGACCGAAGATTCGCAGGCGATTGAGGACATTCTTGCTCGCCAGAATGCCTCGATTGGAAACAACACGCGAGATCAAGTCAATCGAACGCTCTACGCGGGCGCGTTTTGGCTGATCGTCTTCGGGCTGCTTGCCATTCTGTTTAACGCTTTTCGTTCACGCTCGAACCAAGCGCTCGAAGAGGAGCGGCTGACGAGTGAGACGCTGCAGCGCGCATTTCGCAGCGTTTCGGTGCCGTTGCCGAATTGCGAACTCGGGACCGCGTATAGTTCGGCCGGCCGAAACGTCGCCGTCGGCGGTGACGTTTTTGATGTGTACCAGCTCTCCGATTCGCTCGCGCTTCTGCTGATTGCAGATGTGAGTGGGAAAGGTATCGATGCGGCAGTTTTGACCGCGTTCATAAAGTTTACGATTCGCGGCATCGCGCTGCGCCGGCGTGAGCCTGGGGCGATTTTGGCGGAGTTTAATACCGCGTTTCCGCGCACCGTAGACGATCCGTACCTGTTTGTGTCGATGTTCGTCGGCATATTGGATACGCAGAATCTGATTCTGCGTTACGGCAGCGCCGGTCACGATTCGGCGTTTCTGCGCCGCGGCGACAATCATGTCGTTCAGTTGGCGGTGACCGGGCCGATTCTGGGCGTAATGGAGGAGCCGTTCGGTACACAAACGGTGCACCTTGATCCCGGTGATACCATCGTGTTAGCAACTGATGGGCTCACCGAAGCACGCAACTCCAAAAAGGAGCAGCTTCAAGGCGACGGCGCAATCGAGTTGATTGCGGCCGGCCGCACCGACCCGAAAGCGCTCGCGAACGAATTGATGGCCGCGGTGAAGAAGCGCGTGAGCAATCGGATGCGCGACGACTTGGCGATCCTGGTGATTCGCGTGAACGAGCCCGCAAGTAAGTCGGAGGGCGACGCCGATGCTTAAGCTGTTGTCGCTTCTGATGATCTGCGTTTGGGCAGCAAGCGCGGCCGCGCTGGCCGACTGCACCGTTCGCAAGGGATCGCGCATCGTATTGTACGGAAACAGCGGCGACCCGGATGTCTTCGTCTGGGATTCAAAGCAGCGGCTGCTCGATTATTCCTCCGGCACGTACGATATCGATAGAATGTTGGTCCCACACGCGCTCTTAACGCATCCCGGAACGCGAGCGCTTGTCGAGAGCTGCATTCCCAATATCGTTCACCCAAAGTTCCAATTCGCAGTCGACGATGCCATCGGCGTCAAGATTCTCTCGGGTTCGTACCATGGCCGCTACGGTTGGATCAAAGCCGGCGACATGCGCACCACTCGCCGTGACCGCTAATGGAGCACGATAAGCTCTTGAGGCCCATATTTGCCATTTTTGTTGGGCTCTTCATTGTCGAGTCCTAAACTACGACCAAAGAGTTGCAATCGGGAGCGCCACGAGCTTTTCTCCAAACGCCAGCGGACTCGAACCCCCGTACAGCAAGACACCCCGTTGAAATGAGTCCCCAGCGAGCTCTGCAAATCGACGCAAAGATCGGAAATCGTTCTTCCCGGGAGAGGCGGTCGCCTTGACCTCAATGGCTGCGACGGTGCTGTCACGCTTTTCCAAGACCAGGTCAATATCGAGTCCATCATACTCGCGATAGTGATAGAGCGCAGGGCGCACGCTACTCCATGACGCTTGGGAGCGAATTTCGTTAACCACTAGCGTTTCGAGTAGACCTCCCAACATGCTGCGATTTTGCAATAGGCTCTCGAAGTCGGAGCCGTGAAGATACGCCGCAAGTCCAACGTCGTTCAAATGCACTTTGGGCGCTCTGGTCACGCGCCTGCCTCGCTCGCGAGCATATGCCGGCAACCGTGAGAGCAAAAATATCTGCTCCAAGAGTCCGAGGTATCGACTGACGGTTTTACGTGGAAGGCCGATCTCGGAAGCTAGCGCGGTTTCATTGAGTATCGAAGCACTTCGTGCCGCGCAGAGTCTTAAAAGACGCTCCATTCCAAGGACATCGGAGATCGCGCTGAGTTCGCGAACGTCTCGCTGTAAAATTGTCGTGAGGTAGGATTGAAACCACGCGTTGCGGCGACTGTCGTTTTCTCGCTGAAGAACTTCGGGATACCCGCCGGTCGTGATACGGCCTATGATCTGTTCTGCGGTCTCTGTCACCGGTCTGAAGGTTGCGTTGGTGAAGAGCATGTCGACAAAGTTATTGCGCGACTTATCAATCTCGGCTTGTGAGAATGGGTACAGCGTGAAGAGTTCGATGCGACCGGCGAGGGACTCGGAAAGCGTAGGTATTGTAAGCAGATTCGCGGAGCCGGTTAATATAAAGCGACCGGGAGTCGGGTCTGTGTCTACGACGGACTTTATCGCCCGTAAAATAGCAGGCAACCGTTGCACTTCGTCAATAATGGCCCCAACCGGCAGCGCCGTGACGAAAGCAAGCGGGTCCGCGCTGGCTGCCGCCAGGCTCCCGAAATCGTCAAATGTGCGGTAGCTAGCACTATCCAGGTGCCGGGCAAGCGTGCTTTTCCCCGCTTGCCTCGGCCCGACCAAGGCTACAACCCGGGTATCCCGAAGCGCCTGCCGAATCGGATTTTCTAAATATCGGCCACGATAAGTCCTAACATCGGCCATAGCGTGGCCCAATACTGACATCTTATCGCGGAATTGTCAATCGAAATTCGGCCGAAACGACGGGAAGGCTCGCAGGGCGCCGGATGGGGAGCGCATGAGTTCCATTGGGGTACCGTAGGCGCGGTCGAGCTGGCCCGATGTGAGGACCGCTTCGGGGCGATCGAGGATGAGCAGGCGTTCGTCGCCGAGAAGCATGATGGTGTCGGCGAACTCGGCGGCTTCGTTGACGTCGTGCAGTACGCTTACCACCGTCTTTCCGGCTCGCGACTGTTCGCGTAACAAATGAAGAATCTCGTGGGCGGCTCGCAGGTCCAAGTGGCTGGTGGGTTCGTCGAGCAAAAGTAGCGAGGCTTCTTGCGCCAAGCCGAGCGCGAGCCAGATACGTTGTCGCTCGCCGCTGGAGAGCGTTGCAAACGGGCGCGATGCAAACGATTCCATTCGAACCGCCAGTAGCGCCATGGCGATAATCTCCTGATCGTGCGGATTCTCATGCCACTCGAACCAGCGGTGATAGGGATAGCGGCCGGCCGCGACGACCTCTCGCACGGTCATCGTTTCGGTTATGATCTCCTCGCTCTGCATGAAGGCGATCTGTTTTGCACGTTCAGCTGGGCTTAGGTCGGTTGTCGCGCGATCGCGAAAGTGCAATTGACCGTCGTCAGCCGTATGAAGGCCTGCGATTGCTCGCAACAAGGTGGTTTTACCGACGCCGTTCGGCCCGAGAACTGCGACAAACTGTCCGGGCGCTAGGCTGAAATCCATGTCTCGAAGGATCACACGCTGCCCAACGCGCAGGCTCACGCGATTTGCGCGGATCATGCAGCGGCGCGCGTCGGGCGCAAGTAGAGATAGAGAAAGGTTGGGACGCCGATAAACGCGAGCAGCACTCCGATCGGAATCTCAACCGGCGCAAACAGCGATCGGGCGGCCGCATCGGCCAGCGCCATGAACCCAGCGCCCGCAATTGCCGAGCCGGTAATCAGCAGGCGCGCATCCGAACCAACGATTCGGCGAACGATATGCGGCACGATCAATCCAATAAATCCGATGATCCCGCTCAGTGACACTGCGCTCGCTGTCAGTAGCGAGGCCGATGCAAGAATCGTCCACTGAGCTCGATCGACATTCACACCGATCGTCTTCGCGCGCAGGTCACCTAAACGCAGTGCATTGAGCGCGGGCACACTGAGAACTGCGATAACAAGCCCCGCGAGCGCATACGGTGCGGCGAAGAGCAGATCGTGCCAGCCGCGGCCGGAGAGCGAACCCGCCAACCACGCCAAGATCGCTTGCGCGTAGCCGCCCTGCTGCAGGCGTGTCAGAATTAGCGCGACTACAGCCGAGAAGAGCGCCGAGAGTGAAACGCCGGCAAGGATCAATCGATTTGAATCGATTCCGGCACCGCGCCGTGCGAGCGCCGCGACAACCATTGCCGTTAAGAGACCCGCGACGAAGCCGAGTGCCGGAACGATCGGCGCAGCAATTCCAACAGCAATGGCAATTGAAATTGCGCAGGCTGCGCCCGCACTGACGCCGGTTAGATACGGATCGACTAACGGATTCCGCAGCATTCCCTGCAGCATTGCACCGGCAATTCCCAGCGATCCGCCGACGACGGCCGCAATGCAGACGCGCGGAAATCGAAGCGCCCACAGAATCGTCGACAAATCGCCCGCAGCACGCGGATGGAGCAGCGCGTCGAAGGTTTGCGAGAGCGGAAAACTTGCGCCGCCGACCAGCAGGCTCACGAACAGCGCGAGAAGCGTCAGCATCGTGAGTCCCGCCAGCCGCAAGATCACCGGCTGCTCAGTTCAACCAGAAACGACCGGCCCGGCATCGGATACCCCGGATAGACATCGCTATAGCGTTCGTTTCCAAGATTGTATCCGCGAATCGAGAGCAGCGCGTCGCGGCGCAGCCGAACGCGCAGAAAGCCGTCCAGCCGTGTGTAGCCGACTTGCTGTAAGAAGGCCGGTTGGCTCACGTCGATCGCGCCGCGCGGACCAACAACGTCCGCGATAATGCCTGCGCTCTCGATGAGTGAACCGGGTGTGCCTTGCGAGCCGAGTTCGAAGTTCGCGCGGATAACCGGGCCGCGCCCGGCGATTCGCACTCCGTCCGCACCCGCATCGAGATTTTGCGCGCGATACAGATCGGTGAGGTTGAGCTTCGCGTATAGTGTGTGCAGCGGGATCGTGCGTAGGCTGAACGTCATCCCGGAGATGATTGCGTGGCCGATGTTAAGCAGCCCGGGCGGCGGCGGACCGGCGGGCGGCGGATAGACGAGCGCGGCCGGATTCACGACGATCAGATCGCTGCCGGCGGTCGTAAACCAGCCGATGCTCGCGCCGCCGAGCAGATTGCCGGCGATTAGGGTTGCGTCGGCTACGCGCGTGCGTTCCGGGCGCAGGTTCGGATTGGAGAAGTTTGGGAAGTACAAGTCTTCGACGGTCGGCGCGCGAAACGCGGTCGCAAAGTTCGCTTTGAAGGTTAGCCCGCGACGAAGCTGCAGTATTCCGCCGAGCGACGGTGCGATCACGCCGCCGAGTGCGCCGTCGCGTTCGCCGCGTAGCCCGGCGTAGACGCTGCTGCCGGTTTTCCAGACCCAATCGTGCTGCAAATAGAGCGCGCTCTGCGCAAACGGTTTCGCTGCTATATCTCCCGCGCCGTCGTCAAGCCGCGCAACGCCGCGCGCGAGGTCGAGACCGTAGACCAGCCGACTGCGCTCGTGTTGCACCGAGTTGCGCAGGCTGAGTTGGGTGCGGCCTTCGCTGCTGAAATCGCCGTTCGGGGTAAAGCAGTTCGGGTCGCTGCTGTTGATACAGTAGTACCAAAGCTGCTCGCGGTCGGCACCGAGTTCAAGCGTCGTTCTCGCGTGCGGATGCTGCTGTGAAAGCGAGAGCAGCAGGCTCTGATCGACCGTGTTTTGCCGAGTCGGTGAGGAGAACGTTGCCGGTAGCGCACCCGGCGTGCCGACGTGATGATCGACGATGTTTGCACTAAACTGCGCGCTGATGTGCCCGAGTTGGCGCTCGAACGCAACGCGCGCAGCGGTGCTCGACGAATCCGAATCGCTTCGCGAGGTTCCGTCCGGAAGCGAGAATGCGTTGGAGGCGAACGCACGTTCAAACGAAACGTGCGGCGTCTCGATGCGCAGGTCGCGTTCGCCGAACGATCCGGCCCGCAGGTTGGCGCTCGTTCCGGCGCTGCGCGCAGCCGTAATTACATTGATGATTCCGCCGATTGAGCCGGTGCCGTAGAGTGTCGAACCGCCGCCCTCGACCACCTCGATGCGCCGCACGCCGCTGGTCGGCATCGAGTTTAAATCGAGTACACCGTCTTGAACTCCGGCCGCCGGAATGCCGTCGATCAGCACCAGTACTTGATTGCTGGTGCTCCCGCGAATGCCGAAGCCGGTTTGCGAACCAACCCCTCCGTAATGTTGAATTGTAACACCCGGCAGGTCTTCGATCGCTTCGGCGACCGTTCGAAATCCACGTCGCGCAATCTCCGCCTTCGTAACGACGTAGGTGGTTCGCGCCGCGTTTTCGAGGGTTTCTTGTTGGCGATCGCTGGTGACGACATGGGCGATCGGCGGTAGCGGATCGGGCGTTGGTGTCGGTGCGGAGGGTGCGGCCGCTGCGGCGGCACCGGCGGAGAATCCGAGGAGCACGATAGCGCAGAACGCGCGCGTGATGAACGCAAAATACACGATGCAAACCTTCCTTTTTCGCGAGGATGGAGTGAGCAGGCGTCTGCAATGGTCT
Source organism: Vulcanimicrobiota bacterium (assembly GCA_030853105.1). Lineage (GTDB taxonomy): Bacteria > Vulcanimicrobiota > Vulcanimicrobiia > Vulcanimicrobiales > Vulcanimicrobiaceae > JALYVT01. Next base: position 274 of record JALYVT010000102.1, on the reverse strand, counting down.
CCTGACTTGCGGATCGTAGCCGTCTGCTCGGGCCTTCCCTCCGGATTAACCGGAAGTGACGTCGAGCGGCTCCCCGCTTACAGTGGCGCGACCGTGCCGGCATCTCACCGGCTTCCCACGCGCAAACGCTAAGCTTGACTGATACGCAAACGCAGGCTCACGTTCCTGTTGCCCGAACAGTAAGCGGCTTTGAAATCGTTTGCTCTTTGCTTGCTCGCGGCTCTTGCGCTGACTGCCTGCGGCAGCGGCTCATCCGGCGTTTCCTCCAAGCCGC
>JALYVT010000101.1 GCA_030853105.1 Vulcanimicrobiota bacterium | reverse complement strand
CGATTTCCACCCCGTCAGTCGACTAGCGCGCTGATATCGTCGAAGACATAAATTACGTCGTCAAATGTTCCGCCATCGTTGTCGATGTCTTCGGGAACAAGCCGCGCGCCGAGGTGTTCGTAGAAGACGCGTACATGGCCTAGCCGCAATGTTCGAAGGGCCAGGTTTCGAGCGCCGCAGTCGCGCAGCCTCGTAGCGATCGCCTGCAGCAACTGTCGCCCGACTCCTCGATTTTGCGTTTCCGGTCTCACATAAAGAGTGTGAAGATAACTTTGGAACTTGTCATCGGTGTCATTCAATAGCCGCGCGCTTGCGAATCCCTGAATAGTACCGCGCTCGTCGCAAGCGACGAGCGTGATACTATCCCCCTTTGAGAGGTTCTCGATCCATTGCGCTCTTCGCACGTCGACGGTGCGTGCATCGATTACCGCATCAGGCACGATTCCGCGATATGCATCCTCCCAAGATGCGACATGGACGCGAGCAATCGAGTCTGCATCGGATAGGTCAGCAATGCGCACGATTACCGTCATGCGGAAAAGTTCTCTTTATTGCCGCGAAGGGCATGCGAAGCTATGAGTCTAGTTCGTTTCCTTCACGGGTGACGCGCAATCTCCGAGACTTCCGCTTACTGCGATATCCGCGATCAATCCTTGGCGGTAAAGTGACCGAAATCAGAAAAATCCGTCGCATTGGCACTCCGGTTTTAGTGTAGTAACGCCCAAAAGTCAGCACATCGATTATGATGGCAACGATTTGAATCTGCGCCTGCGCCAACGGGATTCCCTACGGTGTTCGGCGCCGGGGTTCCTCGCTCGATCCTCCGGTCACGCGGCGCTTCCCGGCGGCAAGCATCACGCAGGTCTCATCGACCCGGCGGTTGCGAGCGTCGCGTTGTTTCGCAGAGTTTATCCAACTGATTAAATCTCTCCGCGCCGTTGGCGTAAGACCGCTCCAGTTGGCCTTTGCCTTCGCCGAAGCGGCGAGAGCTTTGTGAAGTTCCAATGGCACTATCGAAAAACAGCAAGGGCGGCGCTTTCCGGACGCGAGCATCGAGCAGGCCCGCTCGATACGACGGGTTCGTGTCTCCGCTTGTTTGGCTTCGTCTATCCACGTAATAAAATCTCGCCGCGCAATCGGCGTGAGATCGCTCCACTGCGTCTTTGCCTTTGGTGCATCGGCAAGAGCTTTGCGAAAGTCCGTCGGCACTTTAGGTTCTGGTTCAGCGTCGGCCGGCTTGGGGTTCAATTCGTTCATCGCGTAATCAGAGCATTCTCGGGCCTAGGTGTGCGACCCCCCGCGGCCGTCAAGTGTGCGAAGCCTTCTTCAGCGCGGGTGAAATCCGCGATGAGCTTCGACGTTTTTACCATTTAACTGAGATGAGCGAGCAAGACCTCGGCGATGTCGCGTGACTTTTCCTTTTGTTGTTCGGAGATGGAAGAAGGGTGCGAGGTCGGTAGGGGCGTTAGCACTCTCTTGACAAGAGCGCCAATTTGAGTAAAATCTGTATTTATAAGAGTTAACTATGCGGTCTTTTGAGGAGGATTGACTTCATGACAAACGCTCTCATGCGCAACCCGAACGGCAGCGTAACCAACGCAGACCGGCGCCCGACTCCCTGGACACCTTTCGAGAGCCTACTCGGCTTCGACCCGTTTCAGAATATGCGTTCTAACTGGGGATTCGAATACGATGTGACTCGTACCGAGACCGGCTACCAAGTTGATGTACCAGTTCCCGGATACAAACCGGAGCACGTAGAAATTACGGCCAAAGACGGGGTTATCACGGTCTCGGGAAAAACTGAACGCCGCTCTTTCTCGCGCTCCTTCACAATTCCCGAAGACGTTGATCAGGACCGAATTGAAGCGAAAGTCAGCGACGGAATGTTGGTACTGAGCCTTCAACGTCGGCCCGAGGCGCAACCCAAACGAATCCAGGTCAAGTAATGAGGGATGCAAAAATGCGGAATCCCACCGCGGTTTTGCCGACGCCATGGGCAGTTGCCCAATTTAGCATGATGCTGATTGGGGACGCAAAACCATTGAGCGCTTGGACTACGCGCTATCGTTACCCAACTCCATCATTGAATTAGAGCATCGCAAGGCGTATCGCGCAAATCGCAATGCAAGACTGGGGCCGCAATTCGTAGCGGCTCCAGCCCGCGGTAACTCTCGGAGGTAGAAGTAGTCGGCTCGAAACGTTTCAAGCGTCGTTATCGCTGCGGATCTGTCGCACAATTCGCCAGGATAAACTTGCGATTTTATCGCACGACCTATTGTAACTTTTTAAAGTCCGTCGCTTCGGCTCCTGTAAGTCGTTCGGGCGTAGTAAAAAAAGCCGACGAGGAATATCGTCGGCTTTTTTGTTGCAAAATTGGTAAGTCCAGTAATGCTTTAGGTAATGTGCTTAAGCTCTGTTATCACCGTTATAGAGAGCATAATTGCGACAGCGCGATTTAACTATTTAACTATTTAACTACACCCCGATGTAGTGCCGCAGCTGTCGCATTTTTCGCAGGAGCCGTTACGGACCATCGTGAGTTGGCCGCATTCGCTGCAGGCGTTGCCGGTGTAGCCCTTGGCTTTGGCGGCTTTGATCTGCTCGACTTTCGGTTGTGCGAGCGTTGCTGTTGCGGTGCTTGTGCCGCGAGGTTCGGAAGCACGCGAAGCGATTGGCGTTTCATCGTTGTGGGTGACGACCGGAACGCCGGGACGGAAGTGCGTGCTGGTCGGGTGCAGTTTCTCGCTGACGCCGGCGGGTTGATAGCGCACGTCGCCCTCCTCCTCGGCAACATATTCTTCGGTGGGCGATCCCATCGAGTCCATCTCGATGCTCGGCTGAATGTGCGCCAGATCATAGCGGCCGAGATAGCTCACGGCGAGTTCGCGGAAGATATAGTCGAGCAGTGAGGTCGCCATCTTGATATTGTTATGGCCGACAACCGGGCCGTTCGGCTCGAAACGCGTGAACGTAAACGCTTCGACGAACTCTTCGAGGGGAACGCCATGCTGTAGGCCGAGTGAAACCGCGATTGCAAAGTTATTCATCAGCGAGCGGAAGGCCGCGCCCTCTTTGTGCATGTCGATGAATATCTCGCCGAGCTGGCCGCCTTCGTATTCGCCAGTGCGCAGGTAGACTTTGTGACCGCCGACGATCGCTTTCTGCGTGTAGCCGCTGCGGCGCTCGGGGAGTCGGCGGCGCTTGGCAATGTAGCGGTAGACGATCTTTTCGGCGATCTGCAGCGGTTGCTGGAACGGTGCCTGCGGGGCCATATCGTCCTCGGCGTCGCCCCCCAGATCGTAACTTGCCGCCAGCGGCTGGCTGAGTTTACTGCCGTCGCGGTAGAGCGCGACCGCTTTGATCATGCGCTCCCAACTGTAGCGGTAGGCTTCTTTCACGTCCCCGATTGTTGCGGTCTGCGGCATGTTGAGGGTCTTTGAGATTGCGCCGCTGACGAACGGCTGCGCGGCTGCCATCATGTCAACATGCGCAAGCGGACGAATGAAGCGAGCGCCGTGTTTACCGCATGGGGTGGCGCAATCGAAGACAAACAGATGCTCGTCGTGCAGATGCGGTGCGCCTTCGAGCGTCATGCGTCCGCAGATCACGTCGGAAGCCTCGTCGATCTGCTGCTGCGTAAAGCCGAGACCATCGCGCAGAATCGAGAAGTTCCAATCGTTGATCTGCTCGTCCGTGAGCTTCAGAGTCGTTTTGCAGAAGTCATCACCAAGCACGAAGCGGTTGAACGCAAACGATAGCTCGAATGCGCCGGATAGTCCGGCCTCGATCTTCGCGAGTTCTGCATCATCGAAACCCTTCGCGCGCAGCGTCGCGCGATTGATGTGCGGAGCATTTTCGAGCGTTCCGGTTCCTTTGGCGAAGATTTCGATCTCTTGAATCTGGTCTTCGGAATAGCCGAGCTTGCGCAGCGCCGGCTCGACCGACTGATTCACGATCTTAAAGTAGCCGCCGCCCGCGAGTTTCTTGAACTTCACGAGCGCAAAATCGGGCTCGATACCGGTTGTGTCACAGTCCATGACCAGGCCAATGGTGTTATGCGAGATGAACCCATTCGCCATGTAGGTGACGTTAGCCGGAACCGACAGATCGTACGTCAACTGTTCGCCGCCATCTTCGTTTGATGCGATCGAGTCGTAGTAAAACTCAAGCGCGCACGCGATGCGGTCGTCATCCGATCTTTCCAGTAGCTCGGTCGCTAGCGAGCGGGAGATCGCTCCCGGAGTGCGCTTGTTGGAATTGGAGAGCACGGATTTATTTGCCGCGCCAACTCCCACCAGTTCCTGAATCAGCGTACGTCCCACGAATACGTTGTCATGCCTGCGCGCCTGCCAAGTGTCGCGGTGTTCGACCAGCGCGCGCTTCCGGGCGCTTATCAGACCTGCCGCCTGCATAAATTGCTGCGTATACGACAGATTCAATACTCGCGTGACGTGAATCGGCGATTTTCCCCAGCCGGATACGGTTTGGTGGGTTGTCGTCGGCACACCGAGCGACAGCAGAAGCGTTTTGACTTCGTCGGCAAACGGCTTGCATGCCGTCGACCACGTTGGGATTCCGGCAGTGACGGTGCCATCGGCTTCAAAGAGCCCGCGAACGAACGCACCGTAGACGACGGGATCGTTCGAGGCAAGCACCGCATCCGGAATGTGTGGTAAATATCCCTTACCGGAATGGTTTTCGCTGGGCGCGTGCTTTCTGAAACCGCATGCTTCCCACCAAAGCGTGAGCGGAACCGAGTTAACGCCGACCTCAATGTACCCGGTCTTCTGCGTGAGCGTTGCCGACAGATTGAAGAGTTTGCGTATAAGTAACACCAGATGATCGGCGACATCAACGTCGTCTTGGCTGACGCAGAACCGCAGACCCTTGCTATGGAACGAGCCGTCGCCCATAAAATAGCCGATAAGTTCCGCTAGATCGGGATTCGTCGTTCGTGGCGCACGGGTTGCATAGTCACCGGTCCAATATGCCTCGCCAATGTCGGGCAGATGCACCACCTGTGGAGTGCCGATTTGCTTGCCGAGCGAGAGCGCGACCGTGTCATCGGCCTGAACATCGGCCATGCGTTTCCATTCGAGATCATTCGTGACCGAGTTCACCACCTTGATGCGATGGGCGAGCGTTCCTTGAATCACATAACCGCTCTTTGTCGTAATCTTCCGAGTTGGCTCGATTCCGTTGATGAAGAACTTCGTTGCCTGCTGTTCGCCGTCGTCGGTGAGGACTCGGAAATTGACATCCTGCCATTTGCCGCCATCGACATCACCGAGGCGGTTCAGGCGCATGAGTCCACGATCGGTCGACACGAGTGAATCGCCGACAAGGCAGCCGGTCGGCGCGATCACGGTTACTTGTGCATTGCGATAGCCGGCGACCTCACCGATTGCTAAGGCATCATCCCACATCTTGCGTGCGAGGGACCAGGTGCTTTCGGTAAAGAGCGTTGGAGCGTGCGTGACCGGCTTAATCGAGAGTCCTTCGTACTCCGCGTCGCGAGCCTGCGTTGCAGCTCGGCGATGATTGCGAATGACGCGTAGCATGTCGTCGGCATTAGCTCCGTAACGCGGGAATGCTCCGAGCTGTTGCGCCATCTCGGCTGAGCACTTGTATGCCGCGCCGGTCATGAGCGACGAGATAGCCCCGCACCAGCCGAATGCTTCTTGCGAATCGTACGGCAACCCCATGCGCATCAGCAAGGTTCCCATGTTCGCATATCCAAGCCCGAGCGTCCGAAAATCGAACGATTTCTGCGCGACAACCTTCGATGGAAACTGCGCCATCAGTACGCTGATCTCGAGTGTAAACGTCCAAACACGGCACGCATCCGCAAAGCGCTTAGGGTCGAACTCCAGTTTATCGTTTTCGAATTTAACCAAATTCAAGCTAGCGAGATTACAAGCTGTGTCATCCAGAAACATGTATTCCGAGCAATTGTGTACAATGATGCCGTTAGCAACGAAATGCTGAGTATCGCGCTCGGTAAGATCGTAGACGGTTTCAATGCCGAGCTGCTCGATGGAAGCAATCGTATCGTTCGGCGTATCCGCATACGTTTGGACGGTACGATTGAGCCCTGCAAGTTTGTTTGCTTTCGCAGAGGCCGGGTGAAAACCGATCTCCCGTTCAAATGCAATACGCGATGATCGCGAGATTCGGAGCGAATGCATCTCCGTAACAGAAACGCCGCCGCGGCGATTGAAATAGATTTTCGATTTTACGCCGTATGATAAGAGAAGAAGTTGTACTTGTTCTAGCAGGGTTTGCGAACTGGAATCTAACGACACATAGTGGCTCTTGTCGCCGTATACTGCAACTGTCCCATCGGCAGTAAACAGGCCACGCAGCATTGCCGCAACACTTCCCCGATCGAGCTTATGCACGGTGTCCTTGAATCGTTTGTTCTTGCTACCTTCACCGAGCTCGGCGAACTCCGTAAATTGGTCAACGAGAGCGTGAGCACAAAAAGAGATGCGAGTGCCGGTGCCGCTCACGGGGCGCGTAACGGTCGTAGTGCGACGACCCCGGCCATCGGTCGAAGCAAGTTTTTCACGGTTAATTCCGGCGGCGATCTCAGCCAAAACATCGGCCTCATCGTCCGCCATGGTTAAAATGATGGAATCCTGAGTACCGTGCGCAATGCATCCATCGCCGACCGCCACCCCGATGCCAAGCGCTATGCGTTCGTCAAGCGTACGTGACCCGAATCCCGCCCCGTGCAACCGAACGACATCCTTCTCCGTAAGGTCTTTGATTGCAACATCTCCGCGATTGTCGGTCCACACTTGGTGGTCGGAGGTTAAGCGCAAGGTGTACCCGGCCTTTGTGCGCAGCCTATAGACCTGTTTTTCACCTGTTGGGAAAATTCTATTTACAAAGTGACTCTTTCCATCCGCCCCAATAACGAACGCAGCTTTCCCCACCAAGGAGTCAATTCGCTGCAGTCCGTCTGCGGTTGCCACCATTGTATCGCCGGTGACGCACGGATTACTAGCGTTGATTCGACCGTCGCTAGGACAAGTGTGCCATTCGTTAATCGTGGTGTCGAATTGCAAGCCTGGGTCGGCGCATTGCCACGCCGAGATTGCGATATCTTCCCAAAGCTCTTGCGAATTGATTGTGCGCAGAGTGCGGCCATCAGTACGTTGCTTCAGCTCCCAGTCTTCGTTTTTATCGAGCTTGTCGAAGAATGCATTTGGAACACGCACCGAATTATTTGAGTTCTGTCCCGAGACAGTACCATAGGCCTTGCTGTCCCAGTTCGTGTCGTAGGTCTCGATCGCAAGTTCCGTATAGCCTTGCTTGGCGAAATCAAGCGAATACTGAACGTTGGCTTGCGGGATACCGGCCTGCAACGCAGAGCGCATTGCGGACTTCAGTGAAGAATTTAACGTTGGATCAAGCCGTACGTTCTCTGGAACCGTTGGGTCGGTCGCTGCGCGCATGATCTCATTGAGATGCTTCTCACATGCAATCGATCCGGTAACAAGGTCAGAGACTTTCTGTTCTTCCTTAACTTTCCACAAAACAAACTCTTCGATATCGGGATGATCCAGATCGAGGCAGACCATCTTAGCCGCGCGACGGGTCGTTCCGCCGGATTTAATCGCGCCCGCCGCGCGATCGCCAACTCGTAGAAACGACATTAAGCCCGAGCTCGTACCGCCACCCGAAAGCTTTTCACCAACGCCGCGAATCTGCGAGAAGTTTGAACCCGTGCCGGATCCGAATTTAAATATGCGCGCTTCACGAACCCACAGGTCCATGATGCCGCCTTCGTTCACTAAATCGTCACTCACGCTTTGGATAAAACACGCGTGGGGGGCTGGGTGTTCGTAGGCGTTGACCGAGCGTTGCAGTTCTTTACTGTTTGGATCGATGAAGTAGTGGCCTTGGGCGGGACCGGAGATGCCGTATGCCCAGTGCAAGCCGGTGTTGA
>JALYVT010000100.1 GCA_030853105.1 Vulcanimicrobiota bacterium | reverse complement strand
CGGTAACCCAATCCGGGCCGCTGGTCGGCGTGTATGTCAATGAAGGCGACCGCGTTTCGCGCGGCCAGCTGCTGGCGAAGGTTGACGACTCTAATTTGAATGCGCAGCTGCAGCAAGACTTAGCGCTCGTCTCGCAAGCGCAGGCGCGCTCGCAGAGCAGCTCGCTCAATGTCGGTATCACGCGCTCTACAACCGGAGCTGCCGCCGATACGGCCAAGGCTGCACTCGCGAATGCCAAACTCGTGTATGACCAGAACCAGCAGCTCTTTCGTCAGGGGTACGTTTCGCAGACGGCGATGGAACAAGCGCGCTCGCAGTACATTGCCGCGCAGCAGCAGTATAACAGCGCCGTTGCCGGACAGCAGAATACCGGTGTTCAGTCGGCGAGCGCAGCGGCCGACCGTGCTGCAATTGCGTCGAATGAGGCGGCCGCCAATGCGCTGCGGGTGCAAATTGGGCAGACCGCACTCTATGCGCCGTTTAACGGCGTCGTTACCGCGCGTCTGCTTGACCCCGGAGCAATGTCGAGCCCCGCGTCCCCGGTGCTTAAGGTCTCGCAAGTTGACACGGTGTACATCAACGTGAATGTGCCGGATGAAGATTTATCGTTCGTTCGTCCGGGTACTCCGGTCCGGTTTACCTCAAGTTCACTCAGCAGCCGCTCATTCAGCGGACGTATCGCGACCGTGAATGCGGTGCCAACGCAGGGAACGCTCTCGTATCGGGCGCGCATCGTGCAATCGAATCCAGGCGATATTCTGCGCGGCGGAATGCTGGTGAGCGTCAATGTGCCCAAAGCCAATCACCCGGGCGCGATCGTGGTGCCTCGCTCGGCGGTCGCGCAGACCGACAGCGGCACCAACGTTTATGTCGTGAAAGATAACAAAGCCGTTGAGGTGCCCGTGAGCGTCGGTCTGCAAACCGATACGCTGAGCGAAGTTCGCAGTCCCCAGGTGCAACCCGGAACGAAGGTTATTACAACGCGGCCGGATGCGCTTCAGAATGGGAGCCTCGTTGCGGTCAACGGAGGTCGCGCGGCGCACTAATCGTGAAAACATCACCGTATCTGCTCGGCGCATTTGCGCTCGGCCTATTCTCCCTCTGCGCGACCCCGATTCGTGCGCAAACCGCCGCCCCGCTGCCGTACCCGGCTTACGGCACACCGGCGCCCGGGATTGCGCAAGACCTCCCCGCGGGGGACGTCCCAACAGCAGTGACGCTGCCCCAAGCCATTGCGATCGCCGTTGCAAAATCGCCGGTCCTGGCGTCGGCGCGTCAAGATGAAGAGCTCGCGCGCATCCCGGTTGATGCGGCCAAGTCAGCGCTATTTCCGGCGCTAACCGGCACCGCAAGCAGCAATCACACGAACGGCCCATCGTTCTCAACCGGCGGAAATGGCGGAAGCGGAGGAAATGGGGGCAGCTTCAGCAGTTCGGGCACGAACAACAGTGCCGGGCTCACCCTCAATCAACTGATCTTTGACGGGGGCAAAGTGCTCGCGCAGATTCGCTCGGCGCGCGCAACTGCGGTCGCGGGTGCGGATACTTATCAGCGTCAGATTCAAACACTTGCGTTCAACGTAGCGAATTCGTACTACATCGCGCTCGCCTCCGAACATGCAACTTCGCTTGCCGAGCAGGTCGTCAAACAGAATCAAACCCAAGAGAATCTCGTGGCCGCCCAACTTCGCGCCGGTGTCGTGTCGCAGGTCGATCTTGCGACGGCGCAGTTGCCGACGGCACAGGCCCGCTTAGCGCTCGTAAAAGCACAGGGCGCAGAACTCTCGGCGTACGCTTCGTTCGACAACACGCTGGGCTTGGATGCGAATACGCTGGTACGACCGGTCGATAACACGCCGTCGATTGCGACGGCGAGCCTGCTGAGCGCGCAGCCGCTTACCTACGACGGTGCGGTAACGCGCGCGCTCTATCTTCGCCCGGATTATCTAGCCGCTCAGCACGCGATCGATGCGGCCAAAGAAAACCTGCGCGCGGCAAAACTCGGGCGCTTTCCGGTGTTGACCGGAGATGCCAGTTTGAGTACGCGCTCGACGACGCAGAACGGCACCGATTTTCGCGGGTCGAATGGCGTCGGGTTAAGTTTGAACTTCCCAATTCTCGATCACGGCTTGACGAGATTTCAAACCGCGCAAGCGGCCGCCAACCTCGAAAAGGCTAAGGACCAGCTGCAAATAGCCAAACTTGGCGTGCAGCTCAGCGTCAAACAGGCCTTGATTGGGCTGGTATCGGCGCGGTCGGCAGTCGGGCAGGCTCAGGCTGAATTGAATAAGGCACGCGAAGTATTGCGCGCAACCCAAGCGCAGTACCGGGCCGGCGTTACGACGCTGCCGCTATTGCTGAACGCGCAGGTCGGCCTCACGACCGCGCAAACCGATCAGCTAAACGCCGTTTATGGGCTGCGCCAAGCCGAGCAAACCTATCTGCTCGCGCTCGGCGAGAGCGACATCGGCCAATAGGCAAAAGCGATATTGCTCGATAGCGCCGAATAGCGGCTCTATGCCCGTGCATTCCCCCGCTCCGGCGACGATCAGCGATCCGACTAATGCCGCGATTCTAGCCGTCTCTGAAGATCGGCTCTCCGGCTTTCAGGAAGACCCGTTCGGCGAGATCGCTCGCCGAACGAATCTGCCGCCGGATACGGTGCTTGAGCGCGTCGTCGCGATGCTGCGCGGCGGTACCATCCGCCGCGTTCGACAGACGCTGATGGCCACCAACCTCGCAAAAGGCGCGCTGATTGCCTGGCAGGTCGATCCCGACAAACTCGATGCCGCCTTCGATTATCTCTCAAATCGCGATCCGTTCTCGGGTCATGTGGTAATCCGCACCGCCGATCCCGCGACGCCGGGATCATCCTATCGGTTGTGGACGACGCTTAAGACGCCGCAGGGATACTCAATCGAAAAACATGCAGAGTATCTTCGCAAGCGAATCGGAGCGGATGCGTTTGCGCTCATGCCTGCGAAGCGTTTATTTGCGCTCGGCGTCGGACATATACGTCGACGAAGCGTTGAACCTGGCAGTCGGGCCGAAGTTCCGGCTAGTGTGATGAACACGAACATTGTGCAGTTGACGGCCTCAGATTGGCGCGTGTTGAATGCGCTCAAGCGCGAGTTCGCGCCGGATGAAATCGTACGGGATGTCTGGCGAGCTCGGGCAGACGATGCGGGAGTCGAGCTTGAGGAGTTCTACGCTATCGCGCGTTCACTTAACGAGCGAAAGGTTATCGGGCGATTTTCCACCTTTCTCGAACATGTGAAGGCGACCGCCGGTAACGAGCGGGTTACGCGCTACAATGCGCTCTTTCACTGGACCGTGCCGCCGGGTCGCGAGATCGAAGCCGGACAAGAAGTCGGGCGTCATCATATTATCACGCACGCGTATTGGCGCGAGGGCGGCCCCGAGTTTCGCAACGTGAACATCATGGCGGTTGCGCACGGGCTCGACAAGGCGCTGCTGCTCGAGCACAAGGCCGCGATCGATGCGCATTTAGAGGAGGCGGGGTTTCCAATCGGCTACACCAACGTCTTCTGGGGCGGACGCAGCGAGATCAAGCCATCCGAGATCTCACCGACCGCATTCCGCGAGTACTGCGCAACCGAAGGAATCGACCCAAAAACGATGCTTGACGACAATGGAGGAACCTCAATCTGATGCGCTTCCAAATTGCGCTCCGTTCGCTTATGATGCTCGCTGCGCTTGTGGTTATCGGCAGCGGCTGCAGTAGAGTCGCTACGCAATCCGCCGGTGCAGGCAATTCGTGGACGCAACCCGGCGTCTTGCGGTTCGCTGAGAATGCTGATCCCAAAGGGCTCAATCCGATGCTCGCCACAAGTGCTGTCGTCGGCGACCTCTCGATGTTCATCTTCTCGTATGCAGTGCGCTACAACGACAAGAGTCAGCCGGTACCCGACGCGGTCAGTGAGATTCCGACGGTTGCCAACGGCGACGTCAGCAAAGACGGCTTAACGCTCAAGTATAAGCTTCGTCACAACATCACATTTCAAGACGGTGTTCCGCTGACTTGCAAAGACCTCAAGTTCACGTGGCAAGCAGTGATGAACCCGCACAACAATTCGAATACGACCGACGGGTACCGCGATATCAAATCGATCGATTGCAGCGATCCCTACGTCGCGGTCATTCACATGAAGAAACTGTACGCACCGTATCTCGGTCAGCTGTGGGGCGTGAACGGTAACGCGCCGATTCTGCCCGAGCACCTGCTCGCCAAGTACAACGACGATAAGGGATCGTTCAACAACACGCCTTACAACGCGCTCCCGATCGGCAGTGGACCGTTTCGGGTGGTGGAGTGGAATCGCGGTTCGGGCGTACGGATGGAAGCCTACCCGAAGTATTTTATGGGTAAGCCGAAGCTGAACGAAGTTGACTTTAAGATTTATCCCGACGAAAATACGATGATCACACAGCTTCAAACGCACGCGATCGATATGGCGGCGCGCGGCAGCGGCGGTCTGTGGCCGCAGTACGAACGGCTCGGCGCCGACCCGAAGAACGGCCTAACCGCGCTGCGTCTGGATTCGTTTGTCTATAATCACATTGACTTCGATCTGCGCCACCCAATCATGAACGATCGCCAAGTGCGGCTCGCGCTCGCGTACGCAACCAATCGCGCTGCGATTATCACTGATCTGTTGCACGGTTCGGCAATTCCAGCCGAAACCGATCAGTCGCCGACCCTCTCCTGGGCGTATACGAACGATATTCAGCACCATCCGTTCGATCAAGCCAAAGCGCGGCAAATTCTCGACGCCGACGGCTGGAAGGTCGGGCCCGACGGGATTCGCGTAAAGAACGGCCAGCGACTTTCGTTTAACATAAGCACGCAGACCGAGAGTACCACTGGCAAAGCAATCCAGACACTCGTACAAAACGAATGGCGGCAAGTCGGCGTCGATGGAATCGTTAAAAACGCACCGACATCGTCGTTTTTCGACAACACTGCGGCCGGAATTTTGCAGGGCGGTCATTATGATGTTGCCCTGTTTGCGTGGAGCGCGGCCTCCGATCCGGACGATTCGCCGATCTACTCCGCCGATAATTTTGCGCCGAAAGGCCAAAACGCGATCTTTTGGGATAATAAGACGGCTACCGCCGCGATGAACGACGCCCTCCAAACGCTCGACCAAAATCGCCGCAAAGGCGACTACAAGATCGTGCAGCAGCAGATGGCGATCGACGTACCGACGATCATCTTGTATTTCAGTAGGACGCCCTTCACCTACAACACCGACCTGCAAGGATTCAAACCTTCGCCGGTAATCTCACCGTTCTGGAACCCTCAGGAGTACTCAATTTGAAATCCCTGGCTTTGAAGAAGTTCATTGCCGCAGTTCTGCTCATCGCGTTCGCGGGTTGCGCTCGGGTTGGAACCACCGGCGGTTCGCAAGCATTGGGGCCGTTCGCGCATCCGCACTCGCTGGTCATCGCGGACGGCGCCGGCGACATTCCGAGTTTGAATCCGCATCTGTTTACCGAAACGACGCTCGCAAATATCGTCGAACTCACAATGGCGTACCTTGCGCGGTACGACCGTGATAACAAACCGACGCCGGAGTTGGCGACTATTATTCCTACCGAAGAAAACGGCGGCATCAGCAAAGACGGGAAAACCATCACCTGGCATCTGCGCCATGGGGTCAAATGGTCGGATGGGGTGCCGTTCAATGCTGACGATGTTGTTTTTAGCACGAAAGCGGTTCTCAACCCGGCCAACAACGAAACCGGACGCGATGGCTGGGATTTGATAACCAAGATAGACGAACCCGATAAGTATACGGTCGTCTATCATCTAAGAAAGCCGTACGCTTCCTACCTGCCGACCTTCTTCGGAACTGCCGGGGCAAACCCGTGTATCTTGCCTAAGCATCTGCTCGGAAATTTACCCAATATCAACCATGCTGCATACAACGCGAAGCCGGTTGGGATTGGGCCGTTTCGCGTGGTGCAATGGCGCCGGGGTGATGCTGTAGAGATGGAGGCCAACCCTTACTACTGGCGCGGGCAACCGAAACTCAAACATATCACGTATAAGTTGATTCCGTCGTTTGACACGACTGAAACGGCATTGCAGACCGGCGACATCAATCTATGGCCGCTCATAACGTCGGCATTTGTCGATCGCGTGAAAGCGATCTCCACCCTGAACACAATCACCCAGGGGTCTTACTATTTCGTTCACCTGGATTTTCAGATGAAGCGTCCGATTGTCTCCGAATTGCCGGTACGCGAAGCTATTCGCTATGCGATCAATCGCCCGGAGATTGTCAGCAAGATTAATCATGGATACGGGATACTCCAAGAATCGATGATTCCGCCGAATAATCCGCTCCATCCAACGGACATCCCGAGCTTTGGATACGAACCCGCCAAGGCGATCGCGCTTCTTGAACAGGATGGCTGGAAGGTCGGCCCGGGCGGCATTCGGATGAAGAACGGCAAACGGCTCAGTTTAACGTTCCCATACTTCACCGGTTCTTCAAACGCCGACCAGATGGTCGAGTTGATGCGCCAGGAGTTGAGGGCAGTCGGTGTGGAGATTCAGACACGAAAGTATGCACCCGCGCTCTTTTTTGCGCAGATTCAGGATAACGGTATTGTGAATAAGGGTGATTGGGATATGACGACTTTCACGTGGAGTGCCGATCCAAACGGCGATCTCTCGAATATTTACGAGTGCACTCAAATCCCGCCAAACGGCCAGAACGCAACCCGGTACTGTAATCCAAAATTAGACAAATTACTCGAACAATACAAGCAGACGTACAATTTTGACCAACACAAGAAGATTTTGGATCAGGAAGTTACGCTGGTCGTTGGTGACGCGCCGACGATTGTGATCGATATTCCGAAATACGGATTCTCGTGGGACAAGCATCTGACCGGCTACGCTCCGAACTCGGTCACGCCGTTTGACGACATGATGAACGTCGATATTAAATAGCACCTTTCGTAAATCGAATGAAATGCAAGCGCACATACCAAAGCCTGCGGCCGCTCGGCCTGGTGTTGGTGTGCGTGCTACTGTTTTCGGCGTGTTCCTCGCTAAACTCGCAACATAGTGGCCTGCATAACTGGACGATCCCCGGAACTTTTCGCTGGGCGGATGCTGAAGATGTCGATAACCTCAATCCGCTGCTCTCAACCGAGACGCTGGTCAATGAGCTGTCGGCGTTTACGATGGGGTACTTCTTTGTCTTCAACGATAAAGGCGAGCCGGTTCCATCGCTCTGCTTGCAGGTTCCAACCAAACAGAATCATCTGATCTCGCCGGATGGAAAGGCGCTGACGTTCAAACTTCGGCACGGCGTGAAATGGCAGGACGGGGCGCCGTTCACTTCAGCCGATGTCGCGTTCACCGTCAAGACGATTCTTGATCCGAGTACCAACGTGCTCACCCGAGTCGGTTGGGATTTAATAAAGCGCGTCGATACTCCCGACCCGTACACAGTCGTGTTCCATCTCTCGCAACCGTTTGCGGCTTTTATGAACCGCTACTTTACGCCGGTTGGCAATCCGGCGATTCTACCCAAGCATCTGTTGGCCGGTCGCGATATTAACCACTCGCCCTACAACAGCTTGCCGGTCGGCATCGGGCCGTTCAAATACATCCGTTGGAGTCGCGGCAACGAAGTGGTGATGGAGGTTTCGAAAAACTGGTGGGGCGGCAAGCCCAAACTCAAAACAGTCATCTTTAAAATCATTCCAGACGAAAACACCGCGATGACCCAGCTACAGACGCACGAAATCGATGCGTATGTCCGCGTTCCGAACTCGCAGTATCTGCAAGTGAGGGCGCTGCCGAATATCAAAACGATCGACTACGATACAACCGGGTACGGCCACATTGACTTTAACCTGCAAAACCCGGCGCTTGCCGATCTGCGCGTACGCCAAGCGCTCGCGCATGCGATCGACATGCGAACGCTGTGGGAGAAGATCGATCAT
>JALYVT010000289.1 GCA_030853105.1 Vulcanimicrobiota bacterium | reverse complement strand
TCAGTCAACGCGCCGGCACCGGCGACAGCTTCGCCGGTCGCTCCAAGCAATGCGCATAAAGTGAGCGCTCCGCTCGTCGGTGTCTTTTATCGTTCATCGTCGCCGGATGCCGAATCGTTCGTCAATGTCGGCGACCGAGTCGAAGTCGGCCAAGTGCTCTGCATCCTCGAAGCGATGAAACTGTTCAATGAAATCACCAGCGACTATGCGGGTATCGTGAGCCGCATCGTTCCCGAAAACGGAGAGCTAGTTTCGCTCGGTCAGGAGATGTTTTGGATCGAGCCGTAGACCTGAAGAGCAAACGCGACTTCGCGGAGCTGCTCGCCGATCGCACCGGGATTTACGATTCCCCGCACTATCGTGCGCAGACCGAAGCGATCGTGGAGGTTTGCGTTAAGGCCTTGCGCGCGGGCAAGAAGATTCTCTGGATGGGTAACGGCGGCAGCGCGGCGCAAGCCCAGCACATGTCGGCCGAACTGAGCGGGCGGTTTCTGCGCGAACGCGCCGGCCTCAACTCGGAGGCGCTGTCGGTAAACACCTCGACCATTACGGCGGTCGGCAACGACTACGGCTACGATCACATCTTTCGCCGTCAGATCGAAGCGTTTGCGCAACCGGGTGATGTCGTGATCGGCCTCACCACCAGCGGCGGATCGAAGAATATCGTGCTCGCTTTTGAAGAAGCCAAACGACGCGGTGCCACGACGATTGCGATTACGGGAAACGGCGGAGGCCGGGTTGCCGAGATCGCCGACCTCAGCTTCATCGGTCCGACCGGCTACTCGGCGATCGTGCAAGAAGTGCATCTCACGATCGGCCATATCATCTGCGATTTGATCGAGCAGCGTCTCATCTTCGGCGAATGACCAGCGAACTATCGGCGCTCGCGCCGCACGAAGCGAGAGCGCTATTCGCGCGAATGCGGGGCCGCCGAATTATGGTGATCGGCGACGTCATGCTGGATGAGTGGATTTGGGGAACCGTGCAGCGGATATCGCCCGAAGCGCCGGTTCCGGTGGTCGCGGTCACCAACCATTCGTTCACGCTGGGCGGCGCCGGTAATGTCGCCAACAATTTGCGAGCGCTCGATGCGCAGGTCGCCTTCGTCGCGACGATCGGCAGCGATCCGCTAGCCGCTCACGTGAACGAGCTGCTAACCGATATTCAAATCGACAACAGCGGGGTCTTTGCGCTGACCGACCGCCCAACAACGCGCAAAACCCGCGTGGTCGCGCACAACCAGCAAGTCGTGCGCGCCGATTGGGAATCCACCGCGCCGCTTCCACAACCTGACACCTCGCGGATAGCGGCGCATATTCGCGCTAACCTTGACAGCGTTGATGCGGTCGTCCTGAGCGACTATGCTAAGGGCCTGTTTTCACGCGAGCTGGTTGAGGCGGCGCTCGATTGCGCGCTGGTCATCGCCGACCCCAAGCCGCAGAACCTCGGGTTGTTCGCCGGCGTAACCTGCGTGGCGCCAAACGCGCACGAGGCCTCTCGTGCTAGCGGTATAGAGATCGTTGACGATGATTCGCTTGAGCGTGCCGGAGCGGCGCTGCTCGATCTGTTGCAGTGCAAATATGTGGTAATCACACGCGGCGAGCATGGAATGTCGCTGTTCGGGCGGTCCGGCGAGCGATTCCATATTCCCTCGGTTGCGCGCACGGTTTTCGATGTTAGCGGCGCCGGCGATACGGTCGTGGCGGTGCTCTCGCTCGCACTCGCCGCGCAGGCTCCGATTTCGCTAGCGATGCAGCTCGCAAACTTCGCCGCCGGCGCAGTTGTCGAGAAACTCGGTACCGCGACCGCGCGCGCCGATGAAATTTTAGCGCTGGTCGAGCATGATTCTGGAGCTTGATGAGGCGGTCGCGTGGCGTGAGGTTGCGCGCGAGCGTGGGAAGATTGTCGTCTTTACCAACGGGTGCTTCGACGTGTTGCACGCAGGGCACGTCGAATATCTGCGTTGGGCGCGCGAACAAGGCGACTTGCTGATAGTCGGATTGAACACCGACGCGTCGGTGCGG
>JALYVT010000099.1 GCA_030853105.1 Vulcanimicrobiota bacterium | reverse complement strand
CGACCGTGCGCGCCGGGACGGCCGCTTTGGCCGCCGGAACTGGGTGCGGGCGCAGATTCAGGCAGAGCGACCCCGGGGCGCGGCGTGAACGGTCGGCCGCCCGGACCTGCCGGAGCGCCGGGTGTACCGAGCGGTCGGAACGGGCCGTTACCGGCCGGTCGACGATTCGGCGCCGTTGGGCGTAGCGGCGCGTCTTGAGCAGCGGGCCGAGCTTGATAGCCTTGGGCTCCAGGCTGTCCGGGGCGCGGCGAAACGCCGGGGCGGCCCGGGATGCCGTTACTCGGACCTGGCAGCGCTGAGTGCGCGGGCGGAGTCTGCGGCCGGGGTTTGGGTGGAATGATCGAGGCCTGCCCGGCCGGGACAGGCGTAAGCCGCACGATCGGAGCATCGGGTACCGGCGGAGCTATCGCCTTCGGCTTGGCCTTGGGTTTGGGAGCAGCTTCCGCGGGTGCGGCAGCAACCGGCTCGACGGTCTGCGGAGCTTCAGCGATGGCCTCCGACGGTGAGCTTTCGGGCGCGGCAACCGTTTTCGCCGCCTTGACGGCGGTTTTGCGTGAACTGACCGCGACCGGCTTGAGCGTCGGAATCGGAGCCGGCAACTCGGTAGCTGGAGCGGCTGACTTGGCCGTAACTTTCTTTGCCGGTGCGGGTTTGGCGGCAACAGGTGGTGCGATGGCGGCCGGGGCGGCAGCCTTCGGCGCAGGTTTGAGCACGGTGCGTACCAGATCTGCGATCTGATCGGGGACGACGCTGAGTTGATTCTTCGCCTCAAAGACGCCACCCAAACGCTCATTAAAGAGCACAATCAGCTCTTTTGAGGTGAGCCCGAGTTCTTTTGCGAGCTCAAATATTCGTACTTTACCTGGCATTCTTTCCAATTCTATAACGGCGCGCGCTCTTGGTACTCTGCATCGGCCGAGGCCGGTACTCATTTCCCGAGGTGCGCCTACACCTGCACCTCAGTTCATGGGAGACCTCAGCCTCGCCTTATCGGCGAGTCTATTGAGCATGGGGACGATTAAGTGTCATAATTCATCATTGCGTTTTTTCTGATAACCTACTAGAGACCCGTATTCGACAGCCGCGGATGCAAGCCCCGGATACCGCTTGTTTTTTGCTACTCGCACTGCGCACTGCGCACTGCAGAGGTAGGCTCCGCGCCCGGCTTGCCGATGCCCGCTGTCGGCTTGCCAGTTGTTTTGCTTGCGGACGAACCGCGCCAAATTGCGTTGGGGAGCCCGCTGGCGGCACCCCACACAGGTTCTGGTCGGTTCTTTACTGAGCACCGCCGCCCAACCGTTCGCGCTTGAACTCTTCAAGTTTACGAATCAGTTCGTCATCGATCACCGGGGCAGCCGCACCCTCTTCTTCGGCACCGGCCTCAATTTCCGCTCCCGCGTCTTCTTCATCGGAGGAAACCTCGGGTTGAGGCGCCTCCCGCTCGGCGAGGTACCGCTCGCGCTGTTCATCGGCTTCGGCCTCGCTTGCAATGTCCAACCGCCAGCCGGTGAGTCTAGCCGCGAGCCGCACATTCTGGCCCTCTTTGCCGATCGCCAGCGAAAGCTGGTAATCCGGTACAACGACCAGCGCGACCGCGTCATCGGCAAACATCTCGACGCTAATGACTTTGGCCGGCTGCAGAGCGTTGTTGATAAACGTCTCTAAGTCGGACTCCCAGCGAATGACATCGATCTTCTCGCCGCGCAGCCCGTCTTGCACGTTGGCGATGCGCGACGACTTCGGACCGAGGCACGCCCCGATCGGATCGACTTCCGCCCGAGTACTGCGAACGGCGACCTTCGAACGGCTGCCCGGTTCGCGCGCGATCGCCATGATCTCGACGATCCCATCTTCGATCTCCGGCACTTCAAACTCAAGCAGTCGTTGCACAAGCCCTTCGGCGGCACGCGAAAGAATGACGGTCGGACCCTTCGGCGACTTGCGCACGTCCATCACGTAAGCGAGAATGAAATCGTTGATGCGGAAGTTTTCGCTCGGAATCTGCTCCGAGAGCGGCAACAGCGCTTCATCTTTGCCGTCGAGCAGTACAAACATATTGCGCTGCTCGTAACGCTGAACGCTGCCTTTGACGACATCGTTTACTTTCGCCGCATACTTATTATACACGGTGTCGCGTTCAGCTTCGCGAATTCGCTGGACGATGACTTGCTTAGCGGTCTGTGCGGCAATCCGGCCAAAATCTTTCGGCGTGACCTCTTCATCGAAGAAGTCACCGGCCTGATACTTTGCTCCGGCGTGTTTGGGCGTAATCTCAAGCTTCGGATCGGTGACTTCGTCAACGACGGCGCGGCGATGATAGACCTTGTATTCGCCGGTCTGCCGATCGACCGTAACGATTGCATTCGCCTCACCGCCGAAGTGTCGCTTATAAGCGGTGATCAGCGCAGCTTCAAGCGCTTCGATAAGCATCTCAAACGGAATGTTCCGCTCTCTTGAGATAAAATTCAAGACATCGATCAATTTTTCTTCGACGGCTTCAGCCATGGTTTTTCCGTTCTTCTTTCTCACGTTTGAGGTCTGCGCGGATGTCGTATTCGATATTCGCAGATTTGATTGTTGCCAGCGGCAACGGGAGTTCACCCTTGGTCGTCTCTAAGATCACATTGGTGCCGCGCACTCCGCGAAGTGTTCCGCGATGGGTCTTGCCGCCTTTTACCAACAATGTCGTTAGCACTTTGACCGCCTTACCCTTAAACCGCTCGTAGTCGCCCGGCCGAGTTAGCGGGCGACTAAGTCCGGCCGATTCAACTTCAAGCGTATACGGGTCGTCGCTGTCTTCAAGTTTCGCATTCAAGATTGCAGCGATCCGCCCACACAGCGAAATATCGACGCCGCCTTCGCGATCGACCATTACCACAAGCGACGTTGTTCGACCGTTTCGACGCGCATGGTGAGCAACAAATTCAACATCTGCGAACATCGAATCGTGCGACAGCTCATCAACCGCACGCTCAAACGCAAGTCCTATGCCGCCGGGCGCGCTAGGGACTCCAGATGCCAAGTTTATCCTCTCTTACAACAACGAAGCGCGGGACAGGCCCACGCTTACGGTATTCAATCTCTCATAGGATACTACAAAAAAGAAGGCGGCCGCAACCCCATCGTGGGGCGCGGCCCTCTTCTTGATCTATTATTCTCTCGAGTCAGCGGCGCCGACCGGAATACGTCCGGCAGTCGTTAAGCGCTTCGTAAGCGCTCGGGTGGCGCAACTCGTGGGTCCTGGTGACCCGGCGGATCCTGCGATTCCAACCGCCCTCCTTATCTGAGACGCTCGATCTGGTCTCGGAAGATGCCCTTATTGTACTGCGATAAAAGCAACATTTCTAGTAGGAATCAATGCCGCATTAAGAGACCGGCCCGGTTGCGCTGCGCTCGCTTGTTTCAGGGAGGGGTGAATGCTTTCAGGTCGCGGGGCGAGCAGATGTAGCTTGCGTCGGGTTCGACGATCGCTTTGAAGCCGGCTTCGCCTTGCGGACCGGGATAGCGCGGCGCGTTCGGGTTGAACGTCGCATCGCTACGGCTGGGCAAGTAGCCCGGCGCCTTTAGAGGAACTCGATAGAGCCAGCCGCTGCAGATTGTGAGCGGGCCGCGTTTGCTTACGCCGGTGACCCACATCATTACCGCGCTTTCGTTGCGCTTGTGCAAGTCCATGATAAATCGAGTGCGAGCTACGATCTCAGGCGGGGGCGTCGGATAGGCATTGGTGGGCACGGCCGCATACCCCGGCGCGTACACCTTCTGCGTGACATGCACCGGGTTGTTCGGAATCAGCGCCTTTAATCGGGCGTTGAGATCGGCCCCGGCGCGCGTGCTTTTTTCGGTGGCACGATGAATCGGCGGTGGCCTCGGACTCGGGGTTGGGGTGGCCGGAACGGAGATCGGTTTGGCCGGGCGTGCGGGTTTATTGACCGGGCTTTCGGATTTTGGGCCCGGTTTTCCGACCGCTTTTGGGCCCGGATTGGGCAGCGTGCCGGCTTGATGCGAAGGCGCCGGTCCGGTGGTCGGACCGGGGCTCGGAACGCCGGCCTTGGGCTGCGGCGCGCTGGTGGCGCGGACGACGGCCGCCGGCGTCGCAACTTTCGCGGTCGCTTTGGCGAGGACTGGAGCGGTTGTCGGCTGCTCTTTGACCGGCGGACTGCTCGGTCGCGGGGGTGCTGCGCTCGGCTTGGCGGACGGAGCGGCACTCGGAAGCGGTGACGGCGCGGTCGTCGACGGCACCTTAATCGCGACGGCAACGGCGACGGCCTTCGGAACCGAGATCGGAAGCGCCGGAAGGGCCGGGTTCGGGCTCGCCAGCGGCGCTTGGGTCGCCTGCGGGACCGGCGGTTGCGGCGCGATCGGGATCGGATAGCCGTTCGGCGGTGCCTTCGGAACCAGCTTTGCGAGTTCGTGCAGGCTGCGGGTCAGACGCTGCGCCGCAGCCTGCGGTTTGTTTTGCGGCGGCGCCACCCGAGGCGCGTGCGGAATCGGGGGCGCAGCGCGCCGTACGGCGGGTGCGCGCGGATGCGGGAGCGCTTGACGGCTTACGGTGACGACCTCGCCCCCCGCGATTGCATCCGAGGAGGCTTGCTCCGACGATGATGTTGTGACGCTAAACAGTAGTGCAATCGCAATCGCATGAATGGAAAGCGAGAGCAGATAGCTGCCGGTCATGCGCTGCTGACGGTTTTTATCAGTTGGATCGCGCCGAAACATCCAAGCGTTAGTGCGCTTAATGATGCGCAGGAGCCTGCCCGCAAAAGCGCGCAAGGCGTTAAGGCTTATGGAAACGGTTTTACAGAAACGCACAAAAATTGTCGCCACGGTTGGTCCGGCTTCGCGAGATCCGGCGGTCCTTCGTTCGCTGTTTGTCTCCGGCGCAAACGTTGTACGACTGAACTTTTCACACGGTACTCCCGACGAGCACCGTGACGTTATTGCAAACGTCCGCAAAATCAGCGCCGAGTTGAACATCCATATTGCGGTGCTGCAAGACCTTCCCGGTCCGAAAGTGCGTACCGGTCCGCTCGGTCCGGGAGAAACGTCGGTGCGCTTGGAACGCGGCGAGCCGTTTACGCTTAGCACCGACGAGGTCATCGGCAGCGCAAAGGGCGTCAGCGTCTCGTATCGCGATCTACCGGCCGATGTCGCGGTCGGAGATCGGCTATATTTGGCCGACGGTGCTATCACGCTGCGCATAATCGGAAAATCCGCCACCGTCATCGAAACCACTATTGAAATTGGCGGCGAGTTGCGAGCGACACAAGGGATCAACTATCCGGACGGATCGCTCAACGTATCAGCGGTCTCGGAGCGCGATCTTGAATATCTGGAGTTCGGGCTCTCGCAGAACGTCGATTATGTTGCGGTCTCGTTCGTGCGTTCGGCCGAAGATATCAACCGCGTTAAGTCATTTATTGCCGAACACGGCAAGAATACACCGGTGTTTGCGAAGATTGAGAAACACGAAGCACTTGACGACATCGAGAATATCATTCAGATCGCCGACGGCATCATGGTCGCACGCGGAGACCTGGGTATCGAGATGCCACTCGAACTCGTTCCAATCATCCAAAAAGAACTTATCGCGCGCTGCAATCGGGCCAGCAAACCGGTTATCACCGCAACGCAGATGCTCGAATCGATGATCGTGAATAGCCGCCCGACGCGAGCCGAAGCAGCCGACGTCGCCAACGCAATCCTCGATGGCACCGACGCCATCATGCTCTCCGGCGAGACCGCGCGCGGCGCGTACCCGACCGATGCCGTTCGCGTTATGGCCGAAATCGCGCGCGAAGTCGAAAAACACTATCCGCACGCAGTACTACGCGATCGACGCTTAGAAAATGCGATTGCGGATGTTGCTAGCTCGATCGCCGAGGCGGCGACCCGCTCCAGCGAAGAGCTTCAGCTCGCCTACATCGTCACCGGCACGACGACCGGCAACACAGCTCACCATATTGCCGCATTCCGCCCGCGCGCGCGCATCATCGCGCTTACGCCCGAAGAAAGTGTCGCGCGGCGACTGGCTTTGCTCTGGGGCACCGAATCGCTGCTGATTGAAAATTACTCATCGATCGATGTGCTGCTGCACATCACCGAACAGCGTCTGTTAGCCGAGGGGCTCGCCAAGCCCGGGGATCAGGTCGCATTCACAACCGGAATGCCGGTCGGTCTAGGCGGAACAAACGTCTTGAAGATCCACTCGATCGGCTAACAATCGCCGCATTACGTGGATCTACGGCGAGAAATTGGTATACGTAGCAACTAAGTCCGCGCTCATGTGAGGGATGCGGATTTTCGCGTCTTGCTCCTGTACGAACTCGTTCGCCCCGATTGGGACATAATGCTGCAGGAGCGTTATCGTGCCGCCGTCATAGCGTCTCCAAACTGCCGTTATGATGTGACCTTTGGCGGGATCGACGGTTACGTCGAGCGCCTTAACCATACCGCGTTTACGCGGTACAAGTTCGATGACCGGGTTTTCGCCGATGGACGGCGCGCTTAACAAAGTAATCGTGTATTTTGCGGGCCACCGTGACGCGTCGCCAAGGTCGTAAGCTAGATCGCTAAAATGTTCGGCAGCCTTTGGGACACCGCGAAAAGAAAAATGGTAGAGTCCGGGACGCTTGTACTCCTCGTCGCCATGCAAGGTGAGCGATATCCACGGAAAGACGCGCAGATGCACGTGCAATCGCACCGCGGCGCGATACGCCTGCGGAACCGTTGGCTCATCGGCCAGTCGCTGCAGTAGCGTAGCCAGCGTAATACCGGTGGGCACGGGTGAAGGTTGCGCATCTGCAATTGATGAATGCGCAATCCGCAACGCCAGCAAGCAGAGCATCAGTGCGCAAGCCTTCAATTTTTCATTTTCGCTTAACTTTTGATGAGAGAACAGGCTGACTCGACTCAGCGTCGCTCTCCTCCAAGAGCAGCGCGGCGTGCTTAAGCGCCGTATCGTGGGTTTGACCCGAAAGCATCCGCGCCAGCTCTTGCGCGCGAGCAGCGTTGCCGCCCAGCTCGATTACCTCGATCACCGTGGTCTCTGAGGGCATTTCGCGTTTTGTGAGGACGTAGTGTCGATCGGCGCTGCTCGCGATCTGCGCCAAATGCGTCACGCACAGCAATTGCGTGGTCTTCGCCAAGCTCTTCAAGCGCATTGTCACCGCCGTCGCGGTTACCCCGCCGATACCGGTGTCGATTTCGTCGAATATCAGCGTAGTGCGCTCGCGGACCCGCGACATCACAACGATAAGCGCCAACAACACGCGCGAAAGCTCGCCGCCGGAGGCGACTTTCGCTAGCGGCCGCCTCGGCTGCCCGCTATTAGCAGAGAAAGCGAACTCGATCGCTTCAGCGCCTTGACTGCTAACTTGAGCAAGTCTGTTTATGAGCACTTCAAAAGACGCACTTGGCATAGCCAGCTCTGCGAGTTCGCTCGCGATCCGCTGCTGCAGCTGGGAGGCTGCCGTTGCCCGCAGTTGGCTCAAATCTTGCGCGGCGGCAGCGAGTCGCTTCCCGGAGAGTTCAAGCTCTCGCCGCAATTCGCGCAACCGCTCATCTTGATTTGAAAAGTTTTCGATTGCTGCCCGAAGTTTCTCCGCGTGAAGCACGACGGCTTCGAGCGTCCCGCCGTATTTGCGCCGGATGCGATCTAAGGCATCGAGACGACCGGTGATCGCTTCGAGTTCGGCGGCATCGAACTCGGTCGAATCCAATTCGCGAGCAATTCGAACTGCCAGATCGCCGGCATCGCTCTGCACCGCGGCCGCCGATTCGGCGATTGCGGATAACTCGCCGCCGATCTCTCGGATTGCGTGCAAGGCCGATGCCGCTCTCCCGAGCGCGGCGTTCGCGCTTGCGTCATCCCCGGTGATCGCTTCCAGCGCGGTTCGCAGTGCAAGCGTGATTTTTTCGATGTTATCAAGATAGCGTCGCCGTTCGCGCAAGCGTTCGTCTTCACCAATTTGCGGGTTCGCCGATTCGATCTCGGAGAGGTCGAGTCGTGCCGTGTTAAGCTGTTCTTCAGCGTGTCCGGCATCTTGCGAAAGCGCCTTAAGCTGATCGCGCAGGCTCTGCGTCTGCGCATAAGCG
>JALYVT010000098.1 GCA_030853105.1 Vulcanimicrobiota bacterium | reverse complement strand
GCATTCACCAAACTGATCGTTGCTCAGCGTGCTTTCGAGGCGAACAGTCGCGGAATCACGACCGCCGACCAAAACCTCATTACCATCACCCATCTCCAAGCCAGCGAAAACTAAGACCCGCTTTCCTAGCGTTACCACAGGAGGAGGCGGCGGAGAAATCCGCCGCCTTCTCGGCGAAACCTCGGGTGGTGATTAAATTGACCCGACTTAACGGCCAGCCGGTCATGGTCAACGCCGATCTCATCGAGGCGCTCGAAGAGACCCCGGACACCGTGGTAACCCTCATCTCCGGCAACAAGCTGATCGTCCGCGACTCGATGGACACCGTCCAAGAGCGCATCATCGAGTTCAAGCGAAAAATTTACTCGGGTTAAGAATAGTCGCGATTCCGCAAAACAAGCTAATCGCTCTTCCGCGACCCGTCGGGGAATCTCGCCTAAGCACCATCGCGAGGGAGCGCCCAGGGCGGAGCGCCTTTTGAACCTTAGAGCAAACAGCCTAAGACAAACGCCCGCGTAACCCGATAAAGCAGTATATGCCACCCGGAGAACTCTTTTGGATCTAGCGACACTGCTTGGCCTTGTTATCGCGTTCGGGGCCCTCTTCGTTGCCGGCTATGTCGGCGGTACTGATCCGCATATTCTTTTTGGGCGCTGGGAAGCGATTGTGCTCATTCTCGGCGGAACGCTCGGCGCGACCCTCACCTCGTTCCCGATGCGGACGTTTTTCAAAGGTTTCTTCGGCGGCCTGAAGACCGCATTCACGGAGCCGGCGTTTCACGAGCGCGAAGTAATCGCGACCCTGGTATCGTTCGCCGAGAAGGCGCGCCGCGAGGGTCTGCTCGCACTCGAAAATGAAGCCAACGCCCTCGACGACGACTTCATGCGCAAAGGCGTGCAACTCGTGATCGATGGCCGAGATACCGACATCATTCGTAAAGTTTTGGAGACCGAAGTCAGTTTCGTGCAAGAAACCGGCGCGAAGGCCGAATCAGTCTTCAGCACGCTCGGCGGGTACTCGCCGACGCTCGGCATCATCGGTACGGTTCTCGGTTTGATCGGAATGCTGCGCGGACTTGCATCGATCGGTTCGAGCGTAAACGTTGCCGGAACCATCGGTGTTGCTACCGCTCAAGCGTTCGTTGCCACGTTCTACGGCATCTTGTTCGCAAATTTAGTCTGGCTTCCGATATCGACAAAGATTAAAGAACGCTACGGTCAACTGCTACTGCTGCGCGAGATTATGATCGAGGGAATACTCTCGATTCAAGCCGGCGACAATCCGCGTTTGCTCGAAGAGAAGCTGCAAGCGTTCCTTGATCCGAATGACCGCGATACCGAGATCGAAGAAGGCGGTTCGGTTGGCGAACAGAGCTATGCGACCTAAAGCAAAGGCTCGATGAGTCAGGCGATCAAGACCGCGGCGCGCGCGGCCGAATCGAGATTTCGCAAAAAAGAAGAGGACCAGAAACTCGAAACCGCCGGCATGATGCGCTGGCTGCTCACCTACGCGGACATGATCACGCTGATGCTCGCGCTGTTCATCATCTTGTTTTCGATGTCGACGATCAGTCGGGTGAAGGTTCAAAACTTCGCGCGGTCGGTCTCGGGCGGTTTCGATAACGTTTGGTCGGTCAACCAACCTCCCGACGGCGGTACGCAAGGCAGCCAAATGTTCAGTTCAAGCTCGAACATCCCCGCGATCCAGAAAGACCTGGACCAGTATGTTGCCAAGAAGAATTTGCAGAGTCAGGTTCAAGTCCACATGGATCACCGGGGACTGGTGATAACGCTGCTCTCGGACAAGTCCTATTATGACAGCGGCAGCGCCGATCTGCGCCCCCAAACGATGACGATCCTCGACAACATCGCAAAGTTTCTTAAGAGGACCGACAACCTCATTCGGGTTGAAGGCAACACCGATAACGTGCCGATCCATACCTATCAGTACCCAACCAACTGGGAACTGTCGACGGCGCGCGCCGATCATGTCGTGCGCTATCTCTACGAACACGACAAGGTCCAACCAACGCGGCTTTCGGCCGCAGGCTACGGAGAGTTTCATCCAAGGACCGGGAATATATCCGATGGCGATCGCCAGCAGAATCGGCGCGTCGACATCGTGCTTCTCAATGCCAGTATTTCAAACGCTGAAAAGGGTCAATAACACTCCGTATGTCGAGCCTCTCACAAGAAGAGATTGATGCGCTTGTCAATCAGCTAGCCTCTCCGGAAGAACCTGAAGCGCTCGAAGCCAAGAAGGTCAAGTCCTTCGATTTTCGGTTTGCCAAGCGGCTGGAAAAATTTTCGAACAACCAATTGCAGACGCTGCGCACGCTTCACGAAAACTTTACGCGATTGCTCAACAACTCGCTTTCCGTCTACCTGCGCACGCGGGTCGAGGCAACGATCGTTTCGATCGAGCAGATCAGCTACGGCGATTTTATTGCGTCTATCGGCATTCCGTCGATCCTGTCGATCTATTCGATGGATCCGTTGCCGGGCAGCGGCATCGTGCAGGTCGATCTTAACCTGGTTTTTTCAATCATCGACCGGCTGCTTGGCGGCCCCGGCTGGTTTCCGCAAAAGTTGCGCGATCTCACCGATATCGAGCGCACGCTGATGCAGCGATTCATGGCCCGAATGCTCAACAGCTACCGGGAATCGTGGAACTATCTGCTCACCTTGTCCCTCAAGATCGAAGCGCTTGACAGCAATCCGCAGTTCATTCCGCGGATTATCCCGCTCGATCAAATGGTCGCCTACGTTTCATGTGAACTCAAAGTCGGCGATATGGCCGGCGTTATGAACTTTTGTCTGCCGTATTTGGTTCTGCAGTCGATTGGGACGCAGCTTACCGACTTTCAATGGTCGCCGAGCGTCGTGGCGGGCCGCGGAATGACCGAAGAAGATATTCATCGACTCGCGCGTAACGTCGAGCGAGCCGAGGTTGACGTTCAAGTGGAGCTTGGGAAAACCACCGTTTCTTTGCGAGATTTAGTCGCGTTGCAGACCGGCGACGTCATCCTATTTGATAAATCAACGACCGATCCGCTGGTCGCGCGAGTGAATGAAAGCCCCAAGTTTCGCGTTTTCCCCGGGGTTAATCGAGAACGCATGGCAGTCCAAGTTGCTAGTATCATCGAGAGCGAGGACCACTAACCAAATGGCTCAAATGCAAGAACTTGCCGATGCGATGCTTTCGGCCGCCGGAACCGTTCTCGGAAGATTGGTCGAGCAGCCGATAAGCGCATCTGCAGCACGTCGCGCCGATCATGAAGGCTCGATCAAAATCGAAGGCGATGCGCTGGTTACGCTGGCTGAGATACCCTCGATCGGGGCTCAAGTTGTCGTGCGGTTTGTCGGTAGCGAGATCAATCGCGTCGTCGGGATGATGATCGGCGGCGCCGATGATGCCGAAGAGATGGGCGCGATGCAACTTTCGATTGTCTCCGAAACAGTCTCTCAGATTGCAGGCGCAATGGCCGAGCAGTTAGCAAAAGAGATTGGTGCCGCCGCCGAAGGCATTCGTGCAGAACTCTGTACGGATCCGACCAATCTGCCGCCGCCGCCGTTCGAATCCTACGTCGGAACGATTGCGGTTTCGGGTGATATGACGCCGAGAATCGCGATTGATTTCGCCGCGATCACTCTCTCGAAGATCACATCGACCGGCGATGTACCCGCGCAGCCCGCCAGAAAGGCAGAAACTGAGCGGGTTAAAGCCGACGCTCCAATACCTGCGCCCAAAGACCCGAAACGCAACGGACCGACTGCGAGCGCGCAACCGGTTGCGTTTGCTGCAATGACGCCTACCGCGCCGAGAGTTACGCATCCCGGCAGCGCAAATCTGGACTTGGTTCATGACGTTCCACTGCAGATCAGTGCGGTGTTGGGAAAAACCGCGCTGCCGCTGCGCGAAGTTGTCGGGCTGGTCGCCGGAAGTGTCTTTGAATTGGATAAGAACTCAACCGATCCGATCGATCTCTATGTGAATAATATTTTGATCGCGCGCGGCGAGGTTGTCGTGGTGGACGATAAGTTTGCCGTGAAGATCAGCGAACTTAACCCCACCGTAGGATAGTTCGCAAACGTGCCAATCGGCTTCGTTGAGCAATACATCGTCGCGCTGCTCATCATTGGGTTGCTGCTCTTTGGATTATATTCCGTGGTTCGGGCGTTGGGTCGCGGGCGGCTCTTTGTCGGCGCCGACAAACGTCTGGTCAACATCATCGAATCGACGTTTCTCTCGCAAAACACGACCATTCACATCGTGAAAATCGCCGAGCGCTACTATATCGTGGGCGGCGGGGGCGGAAATCTGGCAATGCTGGGACAGATCGAACCCGAACAGATCGACCCTTGGCTCGAAAACCAGCGTAAACTCTTCAACGAACAGACGCAGTCAGTGACCGGCTTCATGAAGTATCTGCGGAAGCCGCCTCAGTGAGCAAGGTCGCGGCGCTGCTCGCCGGCTTGTGGTCGCGCCACAAGCTGTTCCTCATCTTCGGCGCAATCGCGATCGGGTCGCTGTGGATCATTCCCGCAATCGCCGCTGCAGCCGCGGGGCCGGTCGCGCCGACGATCCCGATCCCTTCAGTGAATATCGGTGTCGGCGGCGTCAAGAATCCCAAAGAAGTCGCCTCGTCACTGCAGATTCTGTTGCTGATTACCGTGCTTTCGCTCGCACCGACGATCCTGGTTCTACTGACGTCGTTTACACGCGTGATCGTCGTGCTGTCGTTTGTGCGCACGGCGCTCGGAACGCAGCAGGTTCCGCCGAATCAGGTGCTGGTCGGTCTCGCACTACTGTTGACGTTTTTTATTATGAATCCGGTGATTCGGGACATCAATCAGAATGCGTTTCAACCCTATCTCAAGACTAAGATCAGCCAAACGGTTGCGCTGGATCGGGCGGCGGTCCCGCTGCGAAAGTTCATGTTCAAGCAGACCCGGCAAAAGGACATCGCGCTCTTTTACTCGCTCTCGGGTGAACCCAGACCCAAAGCCCAAACCGACGTGCCGACATACCTATTGATTCCGGCATTCGTGATCTCAGAACTCAAAACGGCCTTCGAGATCGGGTTTGCGATCTATGTGCCGTTCATCGTGATCGATATGGTGGTCGCCAGCATCCTGCTCTCGATGGGCATGATGATGATTCCGCCTATCATCATCTCGCTGCCGTTTAAGATACTCATCTTCTTGCTCGTCGATGGCTGGAATCTGACCGTTTCGGCGTTGTTTCAGAGTTACAAGTGACCTACGCAGACGTTATTACGCTCGGGCGTGAAGCGATCTTCGTCACGCTGGTCGTCGCGGCTCCGGTTTTGATTTTGGGCCTGATTACGGGCCTGGTGATCTCGATCTTTCAGGCGGTCACGCAGATTCAAGAGCCGACCCTCACCTTTATTCCAAAGATACTGGTAACCGCCATGGCCATTCTGTTCTTCGGACCGTTTATGCTGGCGCTGCTGGTCGATTTCACCACCCGAATCTTCACCAACCTACACCAATTCACCAAGTGATCGCGTGATCGACCTTTTCGGGCTAACGCCCGGGCGATTCGAAACCTTCTTGCTGGTGCTCATCCGCGTGACCGTAATGCTCTCGGTCTTGCCGGTCTTTTCGGCCGCGCAGATTCCGCGTCTGACTCGAGTCGGAATCGGCATGGTGATCACGTTTGCGGTATTCCAAGGCGTTCACACAATTGCGCCGCTTGCCAACCTCTACGACTTGATAGCGGCGGTTATCAGCCAATTGGTACTCGGGCTGATCTTCGGCTTTGTTGCTCAGCTGGTTTTCATGGGCATCCAGCTAGCCGGAGAGATTCTGGACATTCAAATCGGATTCGCCGTTGCGAATGTTTTCAATCCAATGACCCAGCAGTCCGTGACGGTTATCGGCGAGCTCGAACTCGCCTTAGCCACCCTGCTATTTTTGGTGAGCGATTCCCACCTATTGCTGCTGCAAGGAATCGGCGGATCGTTCAACGTGCTGCCGCTTCCCTACATTCAACTCGACCCGAGCGTCGCCGGCAACATCGTAATCTTTTTCACGATGGCGACGATGATCGTTTTTAAGATTGCGGCCCCGGCTGCGATCGCACTCTTTATCACGACCGTCGCGCTCGGTCTCATGGCGCGAGTTGCGCCGCAGATGAATGTCTTCGTCGTCGGCTTTCCGCTTCAGATCGGCATCGGTCTCATTATGCTGGCCGTCAGCGTGCCGCTCCTAGGCTTTGTTGCCCCCGAACTCTTTCGCGAGATACCGGGACAACTCAATAGTGTCATGCGCGGCATGATTCCGCACTAAGCCTAGAAGTAGCTGAACTGGGCGATTTTGCTCACGGCATTTTCGGTGAAGTAGATGCGCTGATCTGGGCCGAGCGCCATGAATGTCGGCTGCGACGATGCGGTCGTTATCGCGAACTCTTTAACGGCTCCCGCCGGCGTTGCTTGACCGATTGAGTTGTTTGCGGAATCGGTGAAATAGAAGTTATTGTCGGCGGCTAGTATAAGACCCGCGGCGCTCTTAGCGGGCGCGAGCGGAAGTTCGGTGACCATTCCGGCGGTTGTAATTCGACCCAGCTTAACGGCGGTGCGTTCTGTGAACCAGAGTGCGCCGTCGGTTCCGAGCACGATTTGATATGGCGCGGCATTAGCGGTTACGGTGGGATATTCGGTGACGCTTCCGGCCGATGTGATGCGGCCGATCTTCGAGCTGTTGACCTCGGTAAACCACAGACTGCCGTCAGGACCCAGCACGATTGAGAACGGGCCGGCTCCAGCGGTGATTCCGCTCGAAAACTCCGTGACGAGGCCAGTCCGGGGGTCGATCCGTCCGATTTGATTGGCGGTGGTTTCGGTGAACCACAGCGCACCGTCCGGTCCGGTGGTGATGAAGCTCGGTCCCGCGTTCGGGGTCGTTAGCGGATACTCGGTAATGCTTCCGGTGGTCGTGATGCGCCCGATGTTGTTTGTGCCGGGCTCGGCAAACCACAGAGCACCGTCAGGCCCGGCGGTGATCCCGTAGGGCGTCCCGGCGCTCGGTAGCGGATATTCGTTAAAGTTGCCGGCGGCTTTGAGCGTACCGATCTTGCTTGCGGCGTTCTCGGTAAACCAAAGATTGCCGTCGGAGCCGGTCGTGATTGCGAGCGGACCGCTGTTGGCCGTGGTTGTCGCGAACTCGACCGTGACCTTCGGCACCACCGGTGGCGGAGTTGGAACGGCGCCGATGTTCGTGCGGCCGCTGCAAGCGGCTAGTACGGGCAGGGCAAGCAAGAAAGTGGCCGCCAGGCCCAAGGAACGTCGCATCAGGTCTCCTCAAAACGTAATCGAATATTGGTAACGCCGTAAGAACGTCAGTTGTGCCCAAAAGGGCGCAAAAGTGTTCAGCGTAGCCCGACAGAGTCGGGTGCGGCTGAACTGATTCGCGGCTTCTGTAAAAACTCCGTGCGCGGTCAATCTGCGGCTATTGGAACCTGGGCGCCAAACCGATGATTAAGAAGATGCACGACTTGGGGCTGCTTCGTGCCTAAACCGGAGCAAACCGAGAAGGCGACCCCCAAGCGCCGTTCCGAGGCGCGCAAAAAGGGGCAGGTCGCCAAGAGTCCCGATCTCGCCGGCGCGGCCATTTTTTTGACCGGCGTGTTTGTGCTGCACGCATCGCTAGCCCGTGCCTTCGGCGGGGTCGATGCCACTATGCAGGCGGTGCTCGCGCACATCTACGGGCACGAAGATTTGACGATACACTCGGTCTGGCTGCTCTTCGTGCAGGCGACCGGCGGTGTCGTGGGATTGCTGCTGCTGCTGTTTATGATTGCGCTCGTCATCGGGGTCGGAGCAAACGTCCTGCAAGTCGGGTTTATGGTTAGCTTCACCCCGATGACGCCGAACTTCTCAAAGATCAATCCGATCTCGGGCTTTCAACGGCTCTTTTCAAAACAGATCCTCGTGAACTTACTCAAGCAGCTTGCCAAACTCGGCGCGGTTTTCCTCATCGTCTACACCAGCATCGCCGGGAACTTGGCGTGGTTCTACACCCTGGCTCACACTTCGCCGCAGCAGATCGTGCTGTTCACCAACGATTTGATCTTTGGAATCGGCTGGCGTTTCGGGCTGCTCCTGCTGCTGGTTGGTCTCGCCGATTATGCCTACGAACGC
>JALYVT010000288.1 GCA_030853105.1 Vulcanimicrobiota bacterium | reverse complement strand
CGGGTGGAGTGCGGTTCGATGACCGCGTCGATATAACCACGCTGCGCGGCGATGTACGGATTGGCGAAGCGCTCGGTATAGTCGGCGATCAGCTCTTGCATCTTCGCTGCCGGATCGGCGGCGGCGACGAGTTCGCGGCGGAAGATGGTCTTGACCGCACCCTCAGCGCCCATGACCGCGATCTCGGCGGTCGGCCAAGCGAGATTGACATCGGCTCGGATGTGTTTGGAGGCCATAACATCGTACGCACCCCCATACGCCTTTCGGGTGATGAGCGTGATCTTCGGCACGGTCGCTTCCGCAAATGCGTACAGCAACTTTGCACCGTGCGTAATGATGCCGCCGTACTCCTGATCGGTTCCCGGAAGAAATCCCGGCACGTCGACCAGCGTCAGAAGCGGAATGTTGAACGCGTCGCAAAATCGCACGAAACGAGCGCCCTTAATCGACGATTTAATATCGAGAACGCCCGCCAGAACATTCGGCTGATTCGCCACGATACCGACCGAGCCGCCGTTAATGCGCGCAAATCCGGTGATGAGATTTTGCGCATACAGCGGCGCGACCTCAAAAAAGACGCCATCATCGACAATCGGCTCGATGACATCATGCATATCGTACGGTTTGTTGGGTGAATCGGGAATAAGACCGTCCAGCTCCACCGCTGCACGCGTCGGATCATCGTCGCAAGCATACCGAGGCGGATCTTCGAGATTATTCTGCGGCAGATATGAGAGCAGACTCTGGGTCAATTCGACCATCTCGTCTTCATCGGCGGCCGA
Organism: Vulcanimicrobiota bacterium; assembly: GCA_030853105.1. Classification (GTDB taxonomy): domain Bacteria; phylum Vulcanimicrobiota; class Vulcanimicrobiia; order Vulcanimicrobiales; family Vulcanimicrobiaceae; genus JALYVT01. The sequence goes on along the minus strand of JALYVT010000288.1, from coordinate 1,276 downwards.
GAACTGCGCGACACCGCTCTTGGCTGCGTGAGTCGCGGCGCCACCAAGCTCCTCAAAGCTGACATCCTCGCCGGTGACGGTTTTTATGATCTCCGGTCCGGTGATGAACATTTGCGCGATCTTCTCAGTCATCAGAACGAAGTCGGTGATCGCGGGCGAATAGACCGCGCCGCCGGCGCATGGCCCGGCGATTAAGCTGATCTGCGGAATGACACCGCTGGCTTGAACGTTGCGCCAAAATATCTCGGCGTAACCACCGAGTGAGACCACTCCTTCTTGAATTCGCGCGCCGCCCGAATCGTTGATACCGATCATTGGCGAGCCGGTGCGCACCGCTAAATCCATCACTTTGCAGATTTTCTCGGCGAATACTTCGCCGAGCGAGCCGCCCAGCACGGTGAAGTCTTGCGAAAACAGAAAGACCTGGCGACCGTTGATCGTAGCGTATCCGGTAATGACGCCGTCGCCGAGAAACTCTTTCTCGTCCAATCCAAACGCCGAGGTTCGATGGACCGCGAACTGGTCCAGCTCGACGAACGAATCGGGATCGACCAGCGCTTCGACTCGCTCGCGAGCGGTTCGCTTTCCGCGTTCATGCTGCTTATCGATGGCCGCTTGTCCAGCCGGAATCGCAGCCGCTTCGCGTTTGGCGAGCAGCGCTGCGTATTTTGGCGAGTCTACCAAATGCCTAGCGCGGCCTTGACATCGTCGGTTGCCATCTCGCGCGGATCCCAGGGCGGCGTAAACGTAATATCAACTTTGGCGCTCTGCACACCGTCGAGCGACTTCACCTTATCTTCGACCGATTTCTTGAACATCGGGCCGACCGGGCACATCGGCGAGGTGAGGGTCATAATGACAGTGACGTGCTGATTCTCTTCGCCCTCGGCGATGACGTCGTAGACCAGCCCGAGATCGAGAATGCCGATATCAAGCTCGGGGTCCTTGACATCTTTGAGCGCTTCGCGCACCTGTTCGGTTGTCGGCATACTGCACTCTTCGCGACCGGGACCGGAGGCTCTGCTTTTCCGTACGGCTAACCCCCCACAAATGACGAAGAGTCTCTGCAAAAATTTCGGCGCGCTGGTTTTGCTGGCCGCGCTTGCTTGCGCTCCGGCGCAGGCCGATGTCTCAGTCGCGGGCGGCGGACTGCTTTCTGGGTCGCCATCCAGCGTTGGGGCGGCCGGCATCGTGAGCTCGGGGGCGTCGATTCCGAGCGTTCCGGTCGAGATTCAGGCCTCGCTGCTTGTCCCGCTCGCCAAGGGCGGCGGCTACG